>CAYTLI010000236.1:0-3992 GCA_964438455.1 uncultured Pseudohongiella sp. | reverse complement strand
ACGATACTGCCTTGCAAACCCAGCAAACTTGCGCCATTGAAACGTTGCGGATTGATCTGCTGTGACAACCTGGTCAGCATCGAAGTGGAAGAATATCCAGACAAACGCGTTAACAGACTCTCTCTTATCTGTTCATTGAGCAGATTATTTACCACGTTGGCAACGCCCGCACTGGATTTGATCGTTACGTTGCCTACAAACCCATCGCAAACCACCACATCAGCCGCGCCCTCAAACAACGCATTCGCCTCCACAAAGCCGACATAATTCAACGCGGGGCTCGATTCCATTAAGCGAGCCGCCTGCTGCACTGCATGGGTTCCCTTGTATTGTTCTGCGCCAATGTTGAGCAAGCCAACCGTAGCCGATCTGCCTGTTAATGATTCTGCCAACACAGTGCCCATTACGGCAAATTCAAATAGCTGGTGACTGTTGCACTCCGGATTTGCCCCTACGTCGAGTAAATAAGTTTGCTTGCTGGCACCTGGTATGGTCGCAACTATCGCAGGTTTCTGCACGCCTTCAATAGTCTTCAGCAAATGCCTGCCCATCATCAGCAATGCACCTGTATTACCCGCACTTACCATTGCCTGGACCTTACCCTGATTGACCAGTTCAGTCGCAATGAACATGGACGACTCACGCCCGGAACGCAGCACGTTAATTGGTTTGTCATCGTCCTCGATGAAATCCTCCGCGTGCAAAACCTCGAAGCGTGCGCGTATCTCAGCAGCAGCTTCGTGCAACAAGGGTTGCATACGTTGCTCATCGCCGACGAGAGTAAGTTCCAGGTCAGGATTTTGTTGCAGAGCGCGCATCGACGCCGGGATGGTGAGGTTTACACCCCCATCGCCCCCCATGGCATCAATGGCGACGCGCTTGGTGACGGTCAAGTCTAGTCGTCGCCGCGATCCAGGACTTTCTTGCCTTTGTAGAATCCATCAGCGGTAACGTGATGGCGGCGATGCACCTCTCCGGTGGCCTGATCCGTAGACAGGGTCGGCGCAGACAGCGAATCGTGGGTACGACGCTTGTTGCGCTTGGATCGAGTGACTTTGTTCTGTTGAACAGCCATGGTGTTTCTCCAATATGTATCTGCTTAATTCTGCCAGGGGCTGCGCTGCAGCCCTGCTCTAATACTTGTGATCCTGAGGCTGGCGATTAGCGCGCAAACCAAAGGTCAATTAATCGTTGTCTTCCGGGCTTTCTTTACCCTGGTTTGCCAATACCAGCCGATGCCGCTTAGCCGTTGTCATCTTTCAGTGCTTTCAGCACAGCAAATGGATTATCGCCTGCTCCAGCACCACCTGCGCCCTCGCCCACCGGCAGCTCAGCCTGCTCATAGCCCAGGTTCTCTATACACTGCCGATCTTCGTGAAAATTCACACTCGGCAAGGCAAGTAACAGCTGTTCCTCGACGATATCTGCCAGCTGAAGCTTGTACTCCTCAGATACCCAGGGATCCCAATCCGGTTTCAGCGTGGCTGCAGCGGACTCCGAATCCACCAGCACCAGGCTCAACTGCTCTGCCAGTTCCGCTGTGACAGGCTCAAGACACCGCTGACACGGCACTTCACCGGTCATGGTGATACTACCCGTTATCTGGCGCTCACCTTCTTTACTCAGGGTAAATCGCAGCTGCGCTTCAATAACTGCGGCGTCATTGACCAATATTTCCAGCAACCGGGGTAAACGGCTCAATGCCACGGATCCGCTGGCTTCCGCGTCCTGCAGGAAAGCCCTGCGCGTATCCACGTACGCTGGCAACTGCCCCTCTGACATAGGCGCGCAATTCTAGGGGCAGAGTGGCCTAGTGTCAAAAAAATAATTTTAATATGAAACTTAAAATACGCACGATAACTACATGTTATTTATAGCTATTAATCCAAAGTTAACAGTAAGCCCTTGAGATGCTCAGGCAGTTCTGCGTTCGCCCTTACCAGCGCACCGGTCAGGGGGTTGGTAAAACTGATGCTTGCGGCGTGCAGGCAGAGGCGTTTATAGCGCTGCAGAGCCTCCCTGGCGCCCTTCTTGCCGGCACTATACTTGTCATCGCCGACAATAGAATGCCCCGCATACTGGCAGTGAACGCGGATTTGATGAGTTCGACCAGTCCTGGGACGGGCCTCGATCAAGGTAGCCTGTTGATACCGGGTCAGCACCTGGAACAGGGTGCTGGATTGCTTGCCCGCGGCGTCCACTCTGACCACCCGTTCACCAGAGCTGAGGACGTTCTTTTGCAGGGGAGCATCCACTTCCTGCTGGCCCTCAGGCCATTGTCCGAAGACCAGTGCCTGGTAGCGCTTGTCTACATCCTTCTTCTTAAGTTGCTCTTGCAACCCTCTTAAATAATTGATGTTTTTACACATAACAAGACAGCCGGATGTATCCCTGTCAAGCCTGTGCGCCAGCTCAACCTGCTGCCAGTCCTCACGAGATTGACGGATCGCCTCGATAAGCCCAAGGCGGATGCCAGACCCGCCATGTACCGCTAAACCCGGGGGTTTATTAATGATAAGGACAGCCTCATCCTCCATCAGGATGCTATCGCCCAACAGGGCAACCAGGTTCTCTGAAGGCGCAGGAGGCTTTGTGAGGTCTGCCCGCTCAAACGGGGGAATTCTAACGGTATCGCCCTTCTGCAGCTTGTTCTCAGGCTTGCAGCGCTTCTTGTTTATTCTCACTTCACCGCGCCTGATAAATCGGTAAATTCTCGATCGCGGCACGCCTTTGAGGTATCTGAACAGGAAATTGTCCAGCCGCTGGCCGTGTTGTAGCTCTTCAACACGGACAAACTGAACCTGTGATCGATTGGATTCTGCAGACTGGGACATAGTTTAATACCGCCCGCTGGCGGGCTGAGGAATTTTACTCGATAGCTCCATTAAACTCTTGATGAATTCGCCAGTAAGCCCACTTCCGTATTGCCGTATGGTGTAAAATTGCCCCCTTTTGAAATCCGGGATGCCATTCAGGGAATGAAATCACTCAAGCAGCAACTCAATGAAGCCGTTGGTGAGGCCCTCTCCACGGTGGCAGGACTGGAAGCCTGCAATCCGAACGTAATTACCGCATCGAAACCCGAATTTGGTGACTATCAGGCTAATGGCGTAATGGCAGTGGCGAAGCAGTTGCGCCAGAATCCGAGAGAAATAGCCCAGAACGTAGTGAACCAACTGCAGGATCAAGGCCTGCCCCTGATTGCCCGACTGGAAGTTGCCGGCCCCGGGTTTATCAATATCCATCTTGCCGAGGCCTATCTCTGCGAACGCGGCAACGAACTGATCTCGGCGGCCGAACTGCTGCAACCCACCAGCAACTCCCAGAAGATTGCTGTCGACTATTCATCTCCCAACCTGGCGAAGGAAATGCATGTAGGCCACCTGCGCGGCACCATCATCGGTGACTGCCTTGTCCGTGTACTCGAGTCATTGGGTCATGAGGTTGTCAGGCAGAATCATGTGGGCGACTGGGGTACGCAATTTGGCATGCTCATCACCTATATGAACGAGCTGTCAGGCGACGGGCAGGAAACTGCTGCAGCACTTTCCAGTCACTTATCCGATCTGGAAACTTTCTATAAAGAAGCCAAAGAACGCTTCGACAACGACGAAGCATTTGCTACCGCGTCCAGGCAAAGCGTGGTGAAGTTGCAGAGTGGCGACAGTGCATCAGTAGCTGCATGGGAAAAATTTATCGATGAATCACTGCGCCACTGCGAAGAGATTTACGAAAAGCTTGATGTGACTCTGACTCGTGAACACCTGGATGCCGAGAGCCGGTACAACGACGACCTACCGAGAGTTATTGAAGACCTGAAGGCTCGAGAACTTCTGACGGATTCTGATGGCGCACAATGTGTATTCCTCGATGAATTTGTCGGCAAAGAGGGTGACCCGCTACCTTTGATTGTGCAGAAATCTGATGGTGGTTACCTCTACTCCACGACAGACCTGGCCGCAGTCAGATTACGTGTCAAGGAGCATGTGGAC
>CAYTLI010000235.1:0-4004 GCA_964438455.1 uncultured Pseudohongiella sp. | reverse complement strand
CGATCTCGAGTCAGGCAAAAGCCGGCAGACTGTGTTGGTGGTCTCTAGCAGTCCCTGCGCGATTGTCGTCCAAGACGATCAGCCTTTTTATCGGCCCTCTCTGATCTAAGATTGTATGAAGATGAAGTTGTTGCTTGATCTATTGTTGTAGACGGCTCTGTATCCGTTATCTTCAACCAAAGTTTTGACATCTTCCCCTTTTTTTACAAGCCGAGGGTTTTGTTCACAGATAATAAATCGTGGGCGCTGCTGACACTGTGGAGTGGATTCGAAATACGATCGCAGAACACTGTATTCGCTTCCCTCGATATCAATTTTGAGACCTGCAATTTGGGAGATCTTTAATTGTCGCAATAATGAGGTAAGCGTAAGGCACTCGACCAGAATCGTTTCTCCCGAGGGCTTCATTCGGACCAAGCTGCTGAGGCCACGTTTATAGCGTAACTCGTCTGAGCGTATTGACACGGACATTTCTCGCAGAGTATCTACCTCTGAAAGCGCAATTTTCCTCGTGGTGACATTGGCCATATTATTCCGACAAACATTTTCATGTAATATTTGGAAGGTCTCTGGGACAGGCTCAATCGCCACGACAGAACCATTGGGCCCAACTAAAGAAGATGCAACTACAGTGTAGGTTCCTATGCTGGCCCCAATATCCAGGAATACATCACCTTTGAACAGGTTTCTTTTTAAAAATGCGAACTCTTTGGAGTCATATAACCTGGGATTAAAAATAAGTTCGGCTTCCACAACTTCATGAGGATCGAGATGCATTAAGGCGCCTCGGAAGTTAGACAATAACTTAGGCCTCGGTTTTCGCGCGAAAAAACCAGAGATGGGTCGGACAAAAAATCCCGCTCCACGGAAAGAAGGAAGCCATCCGATGAGCATTCGCAGTACTGCGAGCTCTAGCCGAAGGCTAATCGAGACATGACTTGACGAGCGATCCAGGCTCTTCTCAGTCGTATTCGAGATAGGCTTCACTCTTAGCGATCTAGTAAACTGGTTTCAGTTAAAACTATAGTTTTTGTTGAAACTTAACAATTAATTGATCTCCAGCCGAAAGCGCAAGCGTGAACAGATTTTCGAATTTAGTCAAGAGTAGTGAAATACAAAGATAAAGAAGAAGAAGCTAAAGCGGGACCGTCCGCTATCGCTTGCCATAAACGGGCATATTGAAGGTCGAAGCGTCGTCAAAGATGCATGCAGCATAAAGTTCTTCTTGTTGGCTCAGGACAGCTAGGCTCTCGTTATTTACAGGGACTGGCTAGTTGCACTCTTCCGCTGGAGGTGTTTGTTGTGGACCCCAGAAAAAGTTCGCTGGATAACGCGAGGGAAATGTGGGAGACGGAGTTGCCAGATCTTCATCAACATAATGCACATTTCTGTAAAACTCTTGTCGGAATACCTGACCAGTTAGAGCTATGCATAGTAGCTACGACGGCGGATGTTCGATTGATGGTAATCGAGCAAGTACTGGCACAGTCGCGAGTACATTACTGGGTTTTAGAGAAGGTGTTGGCACAGTCTGGAGATCAAATTGACCGCATGACAAATAGGCTTTGTGACGCGAGAGGAGCTTGGGTAAACGTTGTGCGTCGATCCTGCCCATGGCATCAGGAGATCTACAAACAGATCCCCAAGGGAAAACCCTGGCGTGTGGAGGCAGCAGGAGGAGCTTGGGGGTTGGCTTCCAATTCGATTCATCTTATCGATCTGGTTTCTTGGTGGTCGGGTGAAAGTTTAGTTTCTATAGATACATCAGGTCTTGGGGCTTGGTTTCCTAGCAAACGTATAGGAGCATGGGAGGTTGAGGGAAGCATTGAGGCGGCCTTCTCCTGCGGTTCAGTTCTGAACCTGAAAGCGAATCAAACAAGTTCGAACCTCAACTTAATTTTTCAAAACAAGTTCGGAACTTGGATACTAGATGAGCCTAATGGATCGTTTGTCGGTCCCAGCGACTTTTCTCTGCCTGGGAAATTTAGTTTCCAAAGCGAGATCACGGGATTATTGGTACGGGACATCCTAACAAATGGAGAATGTCCTCTTGCAGATCTTCACGAATCAGCAGAGGTGCACAAGATGTTTATCGAAGCGCTGTTACGCCATTGGAGTCTCACAAAACGTTGTGTCGCAACACTTTTACCCATAACTTAGAAATGAGTATTTGGTTGATAGGTTCTGGTGCTATGGCCGTCGATTACGCAAAGGTGCTGATCGACTTGGGTGAGGATTTCGTAGTGATTGGCAGGAGTGACGATTCTGCGAAAGTTTTTGAGGAAGCGACAGGAGTCTCCGTAAGCACAGGTGGATTAGCTAGGGCCCTTGGTACGAATTCGACGCCAAAGACCGCGATTTTGGCGGTTGGTATAGAGCAGCTAGCAGCAACCGCTGAGCTGCTAATTGGAGCAGGGACTAAGAGAATCCTCATGGAAAAGCCCGGGGGAATAAATATTGCCGAGTTGACGTTCTTGGAAGATTTAAGGAGGTCCAGTGGATCGGAGATCTCAATAGGTTACAACCGTCGTTTCTACACTTCGACCCTACAATCTGAGGAATTGATCGCAGAAGATGGTGGTGTGACTAGCTTCGACTTTGAATTCACCGAGTGGGCACATCAGATCCAGCACTTGCGGAAGCCTTCACGCGTAATGGAACATTGGGCGCTCGGAAACTCATCCCACGTTATGGATTTAGCTTTCTTTTTGGGCGGTTTCCCGAAAGAATGGAATTCGTGGTCGGCAGGGGCGTTGGGGTGGCACCCAGCTGCATCTCGATTTTGTGGCGCCGGAATTTCTGAGCGAGGAGCTTTGTTTTCTTACCATGCTGATTGGGAGGCCCCCGGTCGCTGGGGAATAGATGTTCTCACGCGAAAAAGACGGATTATCTTTCGACCTATGGAAAAATTATTGGTGATCCCGCTTGGATCAGTAGATGCTAAACCCGTTGATCTAGCTGATCGATTGGATAGAGACTTTAAGCCCGGACTGTATCGGCAGACAAAAGCATTTCTAGCGCAGGATTTAGCTCGTTTCTGTAGCCTTACTGATCAAGTTCGGCATTTACAGATTTACACCCAAATTGCCGGGTACCTTTGAAATCACAATTACTATCAAATTGTCTCAGAGTAACTTTCCCTCATCTAAAGTGGTTTATTCTTCGAGACGCCAGTCACAAGTAGCACAGCGAGTTGGATGGAAGTCTCAGCTGTCAGGTAATCTTTTCACCGACTCTAGTAGTGTTGTAATAAATGTTGTCACTGGATAGATCTTTGATGCGCATTTCATGTTTGGTTTCTAGACCCCTCGAGGAATCAGTATAGTGGGTACCGTCATCATTTCGCCGATCTCGAGCCAGGCAAAAGCCGGCATACCCGAGGCGTGGCATGCGAATCAATACTTATTGAGTGATCAGGAAGTCACAGTTCTCCAGTCTCCGTATCATGAAAAGCCAAGGGTGATCGCTAGGTCAGGAGGTTTAACAATCTCGCTTGGTAACTGCCTTGGTGCTAGTCAGTTACCCGAGGACTGGTTGGTCAAAAACAAAAGTGAAAAGTTGAAAGGTCTGAGTGCCCTCAATGGATCCTTTTTGCATATCGTAATCGGGCACGATCATTTAGAGGTGATAAGTGACCGTTTTGGAAGTATCAACCTATTTTTCTGTTTTGACACTAAAGCGGGTTTGATCTTATCTACAGATTTCAGATGTGTGCTGGATATAGCATCTGGGCTCCCTAGTCGAAAAATCAATGAAGCGGCGCTCTTCGAGTTTGTATACATGAGGCGACTCTTTGGTTGTCACACCTATCTTGAGTCTGTCTCGAAAATTCCACCAGGATCCCTGTCTGAGTATGAGTATCAATCGCGAAGATTTAAGGCGGAATCATATTGGAAACCGGATAGTCATGAGATTACAGATCATCGTGAGATGGTCAGTGTACTTTCTCAAGGCTTGCGAGATGCGGTGGGGATGTACTTGTCGGATGAACTTAGGCACGGCCT
>CAYTLI010000234.1:0-4024 GCA_964438455.1 uncultured Pseudohongiella sp. | reverse complement strand
CAGGAAATTATCCAGGCTGCTGATCAGTTCGCCGCAGCTAATCTCCAGAGCATCCTCTGCTATGTCGTGTTCTTTCATCAGCGCACGCACCTTGTCATGGTGCTGTTCTTCTACTCTCTGCAAATAATCTTCAGACTCGCCACCCAGGGGGAACAGTGCGCTGACGAACGGATAGTAGGAGTGGAAAACGCGCAATTTTTGTTGCAGCGATTCAGCAACTGTTTTCGCACCAGCCAGTAGCGTATTGTCCAGCCGGCTTTGCTCTGCTTTCACGTGCATAGGGTCCACGGCGGTAACGATACTGCCGTCAGCTTCCCATTCGTTCGGTTTAACCAGAAGCAGTGGTGCCGGGCACTTGCGAATCAGGCGCCAATCCGTATTGGTAATCAGGCCTCGCTCGACAACACTGTGATGGTGGGTGCTTTTCAGCACCAGGTCCGGCTTCAATTCATCGACCGCGTTGATAATCGATTCAGCCAGGTGGTGGTTCTCGGAGAAAGATGAGCTGGTTTCTATTTTTTCGGCTGTAAGCTCTTCTTCGAGATCGGCAAGCTCTTTCTGGAAATGTTCGGTGAACAGTTTGCGTTGCGTCTCAAAAAATTTCCCATCGATGCCTTCGTAGATGTAGGAATGTTCGCCGAGGGTGTTTTCGTTATTAATAAATAGGTGGATGGAAGCACCGGTAGCTTTGGCGATGAGTTTGGCGCGATCAACCACGAAATCGCGATCAACCGTGGGATCCACTACGACGAGCATCTTGGTAATTTTATTCATTATTAGGCACCTGGTCGGTCTTGAAACGGGTCATGGCCAAATCAGCAGTGCTGCTCTGGCCATGCGCTTATTCTAGAACGTCTGCTATTTAACTGGAATACGACGGCTGCCTGTTTCTGGCTGCGGGGCAGATTTCGGTACACTCAGGGTCAGCACGCCATCGGCGAAATTGGCATTGATATCGGCCTCGGTCGTGCCGGGGGCCACGTTGAAGCTCCGGCTTACCATGCCGCTGGATCGCTCGCGGTAGATCACCTTGCCTTTCTTCTTCTCTTCAGACTCGGTGTTCTTGCTGGCAGCAACGGTGAGCACATCATTCTCCAGCGTAATGTGGATGTCTTCCTTTTTCACGCCCGGCAAGTCCGCATGGATCTCATAGGCGTCATCCGCCTCGTGTACATCAACCCGCATACCGGCAAGGCTGTCTTCCTGCCTGTCGCGCAAGGCGGGTCTGCCGAAGCCGTGAAAAAAGTCATTGAAAATCGAATCAACGTCGAAAATCTGATTTCTTGGAATCAAGTTCATTGTCTGGGTCTCCATAGCAGGTGCCATTGGCACTCTATCGATCAATTAGCTCTTCTTCCCGCCATTCACGCGAGGCACGGGAAGCACGCGAAGAAGGTATCTGTGTCTAATAACCAACATTGGGACAAGAAACGCACTTTCAAGCATCCTTCTTTCATTGTTGTCCAGGGATTGCTCCGCTTGTTGATATAAGTCAACAGAATTGAGACTGTGCTATCCTACAGTCATGCCGGTTCGGAACGAGGTCAGGAAGCATTAGATGAACATTTCTTTTAGGACGGTTTTGCCAGCCACCAGACGTATTGCGTGGCTTGTGCTCGCGGCAGTTGGCTTGACTGCTTGCCAGGGCCAGAGTCAGAACGTAGCTGCGCCAAGAACGAATGTCCCCTTTACTCCGGATATCAGCATTAACGAGGTGATGGTCGCGCAGATTGATCACGCCGCTCATTTCATCTGGGATGCGGCCAACCCGGACCTCTCGGCGACCCAGGTGGACTGGGGAGAAGTTGAGCACCACGCAATCCAGCTGATATCCAGCAGGGCGGCCCTCACCATGGGCGGCACAGGCGTTAATGATGCAATGTGGATTGCCCAGCGTTCGTGGCGTTCTTATGTGCAAACGATGAATGAGGCTTCATTGATGGCACTGAATGCTTCCAGAACCCAGAATCGCTCGACTCTGTCCAGGGCGGGTGACTTGCTGATAAGTTCCTGTGAAGGGTGTCACCAGCAATATAAGCCAGAAATTCCTACCGAAGGCTATTCAAAGAGCCACTAAGCCGGGCGCTGAATCAACTGCGGCTTAGCTCGCTTCCCTGATCATGTTGCGGGCAATGATGACCTGCTGAATCTGGCTGGTGCCTTCGTACAGTCGAAACAGGCGAACATCTCGGTAAAATCTCTCCACCGCATACTCAGACATATAGCCGGCGCCGCCATGAATCTGTACGGCTCTATCGGCGACCCTGCCAACCATCTCGGTAGCAAACAGTTTACATGCCGATGACTCGGTGCTGACATTCTCTCCCGCGTCACGCTTCCTGGCTGTTTCCAGAATCATGCACTTGGCTGCATAAGTCTCGGTTTGTGAATCTGCCAGCATGGCCTGGATCAATTGCTGCTCGGCGATGGGTTTGCCGAATTGCTTGCGCTGGATCGCATAGTCCAGTGCATCTTTTATGAGGCGTTCCGCGACTCCCACGCTGACGCCAGCTATGTGCAGGCGACCACGGTCGAGTACTTTCATGGCGGTGATGAAGCCTTCACCTTCCTCGCCGATGATGTTTTCTGCTGGTACGCGGCAGTCTTCGAATATCACATCGCAGGTCATTGAACCCGACTGCCCCATCTTCTTGTCGACGGGTCCGAGAGTTATACCCGGTGTATCCCGTTCGACTATAAAGGATGAGATACCCCTGGCTCCTTTTATCGCAGGATCCGTGCGCGCCATGACATTGAATGTGTCGGCAACTTTGGCGTTGGTGATATAGCGCTTGGTGCCATTGATGATGTAGTGGTCTCCATCCCTGACTGCGCTGGTTTTAAGAGAGGCGGCATCGGAGCCGGCATCGGGCTCGGTGAGACAGAAGCAGGACACCCATTCACCGGTGGCGTATTTGGGCAGGTATTTAGCACGCTGCTCATCGGTGCCGTTGAATACGATCGCCGCAGAGCCGATGCCATTGTTGGTGCCGATGATGGATCGGAACGCTGGCGATGTCCTGCCCAGTGCAATCGAGACCAGGATTTCTTCTTCCATGGTCAGGCCAAGACCGCCATATTCCTCTGGAATGGTAAGGCCAAAAAGACCCAGCTCTTTCATTTCAGCCAGGATGTCATCCGGCAGTTTTGCTTCCTCTGCCAGCTGCTCTTCAGCAGGCACCAGGCGCTCGCGTACAAAGCGCTCAATCAGGTCCACCAGCTGGTTAATTGTCTCTTCGTCTCTAATCATTTCTGACCCTCATTTTGGCAGCGGCTAAGCTACCATAGCGCCCGTTTTTATGCGACCGACGGGCAAATTTGCCGCGCTAAACCCCTATGCTAGAATGGCCGCCCTTGTGATTTCCGGTCGTCGCTGAGCAGGAAGCTGGCGCAGATCGCCGAACCATTTATCCCTAACAGAGAATACAAATGTCAGCCAACACCCAAACTGAAGCCTTCTTGTACGATGGAATCCGCACACCTTTCGGCAGGCACAGCGGTGCACTTTCGCCGGTGCGACCCGATGATCTGCTCGCCCACACAATCAAGACAGTGGTTGAGCGGAATGCTTTTCCCAAGCAAGCCTACGAAGATGTAGTGGCAGGGAATACCAACCAGGCGGGAGAAGACTGCCGTAACGTGGCGCGCTTTGCGTCATTGATTTCCGGCATGCCGGTCGAGGTGGGCGGGCTGACTGTCAATCGACTGTGTGCCTCGGGACTGGCTGCAACCCTCAGCGCCGCCAATTCGATCAAGATCGGTGAAGGGGACCTGTTTGTTGCCGGTGGCGTGGAATCCATGAGCCGGGCGCCCCTGGTATTGTCCAAAGCCAACAGCGCTTTCGATCGCGGACAACAGATTGCCGATACCACTCTCGGTGCACGATTTACCAATCCAGTCTATGGGCAGGTCTTCGGTCATGACAGCATGCCGGAAACTGCTGACAACATTGCCAAAGACCTCGATATATCACGGGAAGACAGCGACATCTTCGCCGCCGCTTCCCAGGCCAGGTATGAGGCCG
>CAYTLI010000233.1:0-4042 GCA_964438455.1 uncultured Pseudohongiella sp. | reverse complement strand
CTGAAAAGCGGGATGGGTTTCCGAAATGGAAGTGGTGTTGGTCGAACTGCTATTTGTGTTGGTAATGGCTTCTGTCATGAATCGAATCGTTCCTGCTGCTGAGCGATTCAGCAAATCCTTGGCTAATCTGGGGGTGATTCCAGGCTGATACGCCCTAGTTTACCCGAGCGAAAATCATTTAGTAATGTTTCTGCCGTCTTGTGCCAGTTTACCGTTCTCGATTTGCCCAGTGCGCCTGCATAATCGGCGATGGCGGTCATCAAAGCCTCCGTATCATCAAGATGGTCTGGCAGGGAATAACGCTTCTGCAGGGCATGGCTGTGCAATTTGTATAGCAGTTCAGCAGATAGCCAGCCAATGTCCTCGATATCCAGGGCAGTCTGGCGAATGCTGCCGATCAGGGCGAGGCACAGGGCCCCTTGCTGATCCTCAAGATTTGGCCACATCATCCCGGGGGTATCTACGAGCATCCATTGATCGTTAAGCTTTATCTTTTGCTGTGCTTTGGTGACCGCGGGTTCGTTGCCGGTCTTCGTCACTTTACGGCCCGTGATGGCATTAATGACAGTGGATTTGCCTACATTCGGTATTCCGACTACGAGCGCATGCTGACGCTTGCTTGCATCTGATTTCGTAGTTGCCAACTGGTTTAGAGAGTCGATAACCAGCGTGGCCAGATTTTGCTTGTCATTCGCGCTGCAGATCGCTCTGCTATCTGCGAGTCTGTTGAAATACTCCAGCCACGAACTGGTTACCTGCTCATCAGCAAGATCGCTTTTGTTGAGGATTTTCAGCACTGGCAGCCCGGATGTCATCTCCGATAGCAGGGGATTGGTGCTGGCCAGTGGAGCCCTCGCATCGAGTATCTCGATCACCACACTGGTCGTCGGCAAAGAGCGCTGGAGCTCCTTGCGGGCCTTGTTCATGTGGCCGGGGTACCATGAAATCTTCATAAATGTGCTATCGGCAATTGTAGTTAGCCTTGAGTATAATCCTTGTCACCCCGGCAATGTTAACTGGAAGCAAGATGAGTATTGAGCAAAGCATTGAGAACAAAATAAATTCAGATCTGGAACCGCTGGTTCTGTTGATTGAAAACGAGAGTCATCGTCACAGCGGTCCAGCAACAGAGTCGCATTTCAAGCTCACTATAGTGAGCGATATATTCAGCGAGTTAAACAGGGTGAAGCGACATCAGGCGGTGTATCAGGTTCTCAGTGACGAAATGGCGGGCGAGGTTCATGCCTTGGCACTGCATCTTTATTCACCGCAAGAATGGCAGGAGCGCGGCGGAGCTATTCCTGATTCCCCTGCTTGTCGTGGCGGAAGTAAATCATCCTGATCGCACCTGGACTCTGAGGTGCCGCAAATAGAATGATTGTTCAAGGAATTCGCTGTGCCAGAGTGTTCGAGAATCTCTTGATTTAGCACCTATTCTGGGGCTAAGGTATTGAAAATACGGACTATTTTCGAGAAAACTTATCCACATGTGGAGTGTTTTCAGATACCTGCAAGCTTAAGTTAATAATGTATGTGAGATTCGAAGTAATCGTTGTTAGCTGTTTTGACGTACTAGTTGTGGCGCCGATTAAGGCCTTGCGCTGTGACGAAACTCACTACATTGCACATCAGTTTGCAGCAGAATGGTGGCCGAACTCCCGGATTTTTTGAGTGACTTAAATTGTTTTCGAATCCAAGACACAACGAATTATCAGTAGCGGCTATCGTTTCAGTTTCGATGGTGTTACTTATTGCTGTCGTTACTCGTCTGGCTCCGCAAGGTGAAGTTTCTCAAACTGCGGAGCAACTGAGTCATCCGATAACTGTGTTCCCTGACTTTGCTTCTATTAACGATGTCATTGTAAAGAAGCAGCAGTTTTTTGATTACCTGGAAGACTACATCATCGCTGAGAACGAAAAGATTGCGGCAATTCGACAAGAGTTGGAGCCTTACGCGGCAATAGCAAACAGTGGTGTGGCATTCAGTCGGCGAGAAAGGGAATGGGTGCTTGAACTTGCTAACGCCTATCGAATCGATACCGCTGTTCTAAGCGATCGGGAGATAGTGAATGAACTCATGCTGCGCGTGGACGAAATACCGGTGTCCATGGCGCTGGCGCAGGCAGCCAACGAATCTGCCTGGGGTACATCCCGGTTTGCCCTGGAAGGAAATAACATCTTCGGTGAGTGGTGCTATGACGAAGGTTGCGGCATCGTACCACTCAGACGTGCAAGTGGAGCGACTCATGAGGTGCAGCGCTTCGAATCAATCGAAGAATCAATTTCTTCCTATTTCCTCAACATTAACACCCATAATTCTTACCGCTATCTGCGCGAAGTCAGGGCTGATATGCGCGCCAGCGGCAGGCCGCTCAATCCAATGACCCTGGCGATGGGATTAGGTCGCTATTCCCAGCGTGGCGATAACTACGTCGATGAAGTGCAGAATATAATCCTGCAGAATGACCTGCGTAACCGGGATAGTGGTTAGGCGCGAGTTTTAACCCGGTTTGTCTGGATTGATCCACTGCACAGAGTACCAATAGAAGCGATTACTGCCTGGTGCCGGTGCGGTGCAGATATAACGCCAGCGACGACCATTGAAAGTCTCTGCAGTTGAAATGTGCAGCACTCCGTCATCCCGGTTGATCCATTCAAGGGTCATCGCCTGGCTGTTGGCGAAGCAGCCAATCTGCGATCGATTGTAGGCTCCGTCGTGAAAGCGCAAGGTGACCTCGGGGCTCGCGTCTCTGGTAATCGGTGACAAGGGTTCGACCAGCTCAACACTGAAGGCGAGTGAATCCAGTTTGATTCGTGCAGTTTCCAAATTGGCGTAGATACTCGCCAGTGGATATCTCGGTAGCGCCAGGAAATCTGAATCCCAGCCTATGGCGCCTGAATTCTGTGCGAAACCGGTAAACCCTTCTTCTGCCAGCATGTCCTTGATTACCAGATCAAACTCCCCATAGGGGTAGGCCAGGTAGCCAAGTTTCTGTCCTGTCTGCTCCTCGATTCTGTCCTCTGCCGCCAGCAGTTCTTCCCTCTGCCTGGTAAGCCACTGTGTATCAGATTCATCATCGAGTCGTTCCAGCATGTAGGGATGTGAGACCATATGATTGGCTATTATCACGCCCGCATCTGACATTTCCTTTATCTGTGGCCAGCTCATGTAGTTGGACAGGCCCTGGTCGATAGGTCCGGTACTGAGAAACAGGGTAAATGGCATATCGAATTCTTGCAGCATCGGAAATGCAGTTTCATAGATTGACAGATAACCATCATCGAAAGTTATCGCTACTGCCTTGTCCGGTAATACATCTTTTCGTCGCAGTGATTCCACAATCTCATCGAGCGGCATGACATTGAATTCGTTGTCTCGCAAGTACTCGAGATGAGCGCGAAAATCTGCTGGAGAAATCGTGGTTGAGGGTGGGGTATCAAGGGCCACATGATGATAGAGAAGAATCGTGGCACTGCTCTCGTTGGCAAGGGCTTTGCCCCCGGATATTAAGATGCCCACACTGGTGAGCAGCAAAAGCATCGTGCAACGCACTTCCGGGAATCGGTAAGTTAGTCTGGCCAGGTTCATCGTAATTTGCCACCTGATATTTGCCATGGATCTGCCATGGATCTGTCATGGAGAGACACCTCCATTCTAACCCAGAAAGCGATATAATGCCGTCCCCTCAGAGCGACAGGATTCGGCTCAAGCACTGGAGAACCAATATGAATTACTCGGGCAAGACGCTCAGCGTCGATGTACTGCCTTCAGACGTGGCGAGACTGACTCTTGATCTGCAAGATTCCTCGGTCAATAAATTCAACCAGCTCACTCTTGAGGAGCTGCGTACCGTAGTTGATGAACTCAAGGATGCTGCGGTTAAAGGCTTGCTGATTTGCAGCAACAAGCCGGGTTTCGTCGTAGGCGCGGATATCACAGAATTTCTAGGGCTCTTCGCCGCCGAAGAGCAGCAAATTGACGATTGGCTGCAGCAGGCCAACGCAATCTTCAGTGCCATCGAGGATTTGCCTTTCCCGACCG
>CAYTLI010000232.1:0-4094 GCA_964438455.1 uncultured Pseudohongiella sp. | reverse complement strand
GCTGCCACCGAGAAGTGATGTGGGTACGAGCTCCGCTTCGGACTCGAAACTGATTTCGATCTCTGGCCGCTTGGCCGAGATTGCGGCGATAAGTCCCTCGCAGAACGAGGTGTGGTCATCCACCAGGAGTATTTTCATGAATGCGCGGTGCTGTATCTCAGGCAGTCGTTGTTCATTATATTGGCTGATGAGAGCCTACAACAGCCCCCTGGGATGCAGCATGGGACGGGCGTTTCAGACCGGTGATGCTTGGCTAGAACGTGCCACTGACCTTGAAGCTGAAATCCAGCCCGGTAAGCGTACACTGGTCTTCAATTTCTTCCAGAATCTGGTCGGAGATTCGACCAACGAAGCGGCGACGCTCACGACACCTGACATTGTTGCTGGCATTCTGGATGTCGATTCGATAGGTAGTGCCCCTTCGGTCCCTGTACTCGGCAAACAGGTTATAGCGCGGGTCACCAATCTCGAACTCGATGTCATCGACGTCATAACGGAACAAACCACCGTCTACACGATCGAAATTCTGAAATCCCCAGTTGAAGCGCCACTCGGGAATATCATGACGAACCATGAGCCTGAACTGGCCACGGATATAATAGCGGAAGCGTCTCTCGATGCCGAGAAATGGATCCGTGACCTCCGAATCCTGGACCAAAAAGGAAGGCGATACCAGCAGGTTGGGCAAGCCGATCATGCTCATGCGGATACTGGCGTTGAGATCTGCTCCCCATTCCGCACCGTTACCGATATTGCCATTGGCTGACTGCAGGTCGTCATCGGAAGTAGAGACGTCTATACGATCGATAACATCCTCATGGTCAGCGTAGAAGAGCTCAGCACTCATCACACCAACATCGTTTGGAAAGCGATACTCGGTGGTGAAGCTATAACGCCATTGGGTCTGCTGGCGCAACTGGGCATTACCCGCGACGGTGTTGCGATCAAGATCCACCTCATCGTTGGAAGCAACGAAGTCAGCAAAACTTAACTGATTAACAATGCGTTCGATAGTACCGCGCAGTTGTAGGGTTGGAGTCAGGTTATAACGCAGATCGAATTTGGGCTTGATGAATTCGAAGTCACGCTTGTTGCTTACGTCACCACTTTGTGAAATCTCTGACATCTCGTAAACCATTGTCGATTCCAGGGATGTCTTCGGATTTAGCGTCCAGTTATGAATCAGGAATGGTTCGTAGCGAACCTCTTCTACAATAGAATTGGCATTGGATACATTCTGCGGCACCAGACCGCCGGCGGCCTCAGAAGGTGTGCCGGTGCTGCTCAACAGACCGAGAACCAGGTTTGAGTCGAGAGTGGTCTGCGCGCGTTCGACACCGAATTCGATGTTCTGCTGGGAGAAGATGTCCATGGTATAGGAGCTGCGCACGATACGTTCTTCAGTAACGCTGTCAGTATTAAGGAACAGGTTCTTCTGGAACACACTGTCACTATCCAGCTTGAATCGCTGACGAGTCGAATCCTGGTTGTTCTGGTTGGCGATGCCCAGCAGCTTGAAGCGATCGCCATTGGGCAGGGTCAGTTCCCAGTCTCCACCCAATTCCCAGTTGTCGCGATCGCTTGGGTTGTCTTCTTTTTCTATAGTGAGTCCGCCGGTACGCAAATTTCTGGTCACTCGATCCACATCAGTAGGCGTATCCTGAATCGCATAAAGTCCATTTATGCGCACGCTGTTATTGGGCGTGAGGTTGTAGCCGAGATTCACGCTCAGCTCATTGTTGTCGCGCTCGTTAATGCGATCCTCAAAAATGTGATCGTTGGGAGAGAAGTCGCCCAACACACTGTGTTCGAAAGTAATCGAATGGGTATAGCGGGGATTGCTGCGCAGGCTGATCAGGTAATCGAACTCACCACGCTGGCCATTCAGTGCCACCGAGGCGCTCGGTTGAAAGGACTGGTCCTGTGAATAGTTGCCGCTGGCTTCCCAGGACACGGTGCTGGATGACAGGGTTTCGTATAGCACCACATTGACTACCTGACTGCTGCCACGCACATCGAGGTCTCCGGATGTGCCGCGGATAATCTGAATCTCCTGCACCAGGTCGGCAGCGATGCGACCCAACTGTCCCTGGGCCTGGTTATTCTTCCCGGCCGTGCGCTTGCCGTTGATCATGATCTCGGTGCCACTGTTGCCGCTACCGAGTCCCCTGCCGCCCGCAGATGGATTGCCGCCACCGCCAAATCCGCCTGGACCACGGCCGGGGCCACCGCCGCTGCCAGCCAGACCGGGAATCCGGTCATACATGTCCTGGGCTGTGATTGGGGCCCACTGATCGAAATAGTCGGCCGGGTAAATCACCGTGGTATCGTCGTCACCGGAAGTGTCCTGGGCCAGTGCTGCGGATGCGAACAGCGCGGTAAATACGAGCGCCAGCACTCGGCCTCTCAGAATTTGAGGCAAATGGAATGAGAAGACGTCTTTAGTGAGCATCAATTGGTTCCCAGGCAGGACAGGAAAAATCGAATTTTACTGGGAAACCAAAGGTTTTCAGCCACGCCGTTACAAAGTGTCACCGAAAATTTCCGGATGTATACAACACCGGAACCGGGGCGGACTGTGCCGCCCCGCGAGCTCACTATCTGCTCAGGTTCTCACGTGCTGGTTGAACCAGTCGATGCTGCGTTGCCAGGCCAAAGTGGCCGCAGCCTCGTTGTAACGCTCCGGGGTCGCGTCATTGAAGAAGCCATGCACGGAATTGGGATAGATGTGCCCTTCATAGGTCACATTGTTGGCGCGCAGTGCTGCCTCATAGTCGGGCCAGGCGTTGACCAGCCTGGTATCGAGCTCGCCATGCTGGACCATGATCGCGGCGCGGATTCTCGGCACATCGGCCGCATCCGCACCACCCCCATAAAAAGGCACTGCGGCCGCAAGATCGTCACCCAGCTCCACCGCCAGTCGATTGGAGACACTGCCGCCATAGCAGAAACCAGTCGCGCCAATCCGGCCAGTGCAATCGGGGCGATTCTTCAAATACCTGGCGCAGGCGACGATGTCCTGAAATCGCTTTTCGCCGTCAAGTTCCCTGAACAACTGGCCACCCTGGTAGTCGTCGCCGGGATAGCCTCCAACTGAAGTCAGCACATCAGGTGCGAAGGCCATGAAGTTGGCCAGGGCAAAACGGCGCGCCACATCTTCAGTGTGCGGATTCAGTCCGCGATTCTCGTGTACGACAACGATGCCTGGCAGTTGCGCCGGGGTTTCGCTGCGACTGTCGGCGCTATAGGGACGAACCAGGTAGCCGCGCACATAGCCGTGGCCGTCTGGTGATGGAATGGTTTCATAGCTGGCGGTAATTCTCTCGTCGTCGCGCCGCACCTGCTGGCCCATGGCATAGTCGGGCATCAGCGCCTCCACGATAGCGCTGGCGGTAAGACCAGCGACTGCATACTTCTTTACCCCGCTGAGAAACTTGCGGCGGCTGATTTCACCGTGGATGTACTGGTTGTAAATCTCGACTGCTTCGAAGGGAACGGTACGTCTTTCTTTTTTCTGGTTTTTCGACATCTGGGTTCTCCGGCAATGATCATTGACTGGCCCATTTAAGCACGAATCAACAGGCCGTTCCTCAACCCGATGACTGCATGAGCTGTCTATTTGTGGCCAGTTCTGACAGACTGTAGCCGTGTTAAATCACTGAATCCAATAACAATAAGCAGGAGAACGGTATGCCATCGCGCCTCTGCAAATTTATTCCACTGTTGCTCACCATCCTGTTGCTGCACGCGCTGCCGGCTTCGGCACAAGACCTGGACAATGGCGAAACCCTGTACCGCACCCTCTGTGCCCGTTGTCATGGAATTCTCGGTGAAGGTGGGGAGGGACCGAGCCTGAAGCGGCCGGACCTGGTGCACGCCCCCGATGATGAAACCCTCGTCTCCATCATTGTTGGCGGCATACCCGGCACTGGCATGCCGGGTTCGAGGCAACTTCGCGGAGAAGACGGACCTGATGTCGCCGCCTACGTGCGCAGCCTCGGTCAGCTGCCGCCAGAAGAGATGCCTGGCGATCCTGCTGCGGGAGAAGTTGTCTATAACACGACCGGTAATTGTGCCAGTTGTCACATTATTAA
>CAYTLI010000231.1:0-4102 GCA_964438455.1 uncultured Pseudohongiella sp. | reverse complement strand
CCCCTCCCCCTCTACCCCCCAAGATGCACCTGGCTCTTCTGAAACGCTCTTAACTAACAAACAAGAAAAGGATGAGGTTAGTGAATCGAGCCCGTCCATAGAGGAAAAGACCTTCAGCGACATCTGGGTAGTCGGCAGCTTTCGAGAGAGATCGCGGGCGCTAAAATATGCGGCAGAACTTGAGCGCGCACTAGACCGAAAAACACACTTACTTCAACGCCCCCACCGCGAGGGAGCGGACTTGCGGTATCGAGTAGTTATCGAGAGGCCCGAGAGCCTTAGCGAGCGGGCGCTGCTCCGCGAAGCGATAGAACTAATAGGGCTTGAATCACCTTGGCGACTGACCGCCGGGCCAGATTAAGCCATTGAGAACTGACTTATATGAACCAGTTAGCAAGCCAACTCCCAAGCATCGACCGATTACTCAAAACTGATGAGGGTCAGTCTCTTGTAGCAAAACATGGTCGATTACGTGTCAGTGATGCATTGCGAGCGATCGTGGCCGAAGCACGAGAGCAAATTCAGCGTAAAGCAACCACTTCCGTCTCTCGCGACTGGCTCGCTGAGGCAGGCGAGCGACTGGCAGCGAAGCCAAAAGAGTATCAGAGGGTATTCAACCTAACTGGAACAGTGCTCCACACCAACCTAGGCCGAGCGATACTCCCCGAAGCAGCTATAGAAGCTGCGATAGAGGCCAGCCGCTTCCCGACGACGCTTGAATACGACATTGATTCTGGGCGCAGAGGCGCTCGTGCGGCGGCTATCGAGCAGTTGATTTGTGAACTTACCGGGGCTGAAGCCGCGACTGTCGTCAACAACAACGCAGCCGCGGTTGTCCTAACTTTAAATACGCTGGCATTGAACGCTAGAGCAATAGTTTCCAGGGGAGAACGTGTCGAAATAGGTGGTAGCTTCAGAGTTCCTGACATTATGCGGCAAGCCGGCGTTGAGCTAATCGAGGTTGGGACGACCAATAGAACTCACCTTAGCGACTACGAAAACGCGATCGCCGGTAATGCCGCCCTTCTAATGAAAGTCCACACCAGTAATTACGAGATCAAGGGATTTACGCATGAGGTTGCCTTGAGTGATCTCAGTCGGCTGGCTGACGAGTCTGAAACGCCCCTTTTCTTTGATTTAGGTAGCGGTAATTTATTGCCGCCCTCGAGTATGGGACTACCAGAAGAATCCACTGTCAGACAAGTCCTCGATCAGGGCGCCGACATAGTCTCATTTAGTGGAGACAAACTGCTTGGTGGCCCACAAGCAGGCATCCTAGCTGGCCGCAAAGAGCTCATAGCGCGGATCAAGAGGAATCCACTCCATCGTGCGTTCAGGCTGGATAAAATGACATTGGCCGCCCTTCTCGCAACACTGAAACTCTATGTCACGCCTGAAGGACTTAAAGATACTGTCCCTACTATTTATTTCCTCACGAGACCCATTGAAGATATAGAGCAGATTGCTCAACTAATCCTGCCACTCTTTGAAGCGCAATTTTCAGATCGGTTTGAATGCCAGGTGACTGAAGTAGATAGTCAAATTGGCAGCGGCGCATTACCGACAAAAACAATAAGAAGCTTCGGAGTCTCGTTTGAGCCAGCAGGCGCCGGGGGAGATCAAGCGCTGAACGAGTTGGCGAGCGAGTTGAGAGGAGCAAAATTGCCTATTCTTGGCAGAATCGCCCAACATCGGTTCATCCTCGACTGCCGAATGTTGCTTGAAGGCGATATCGACGCCCTCGAAGCAGCCCTTTCGTCCCTCCATCACTAATGATTATTGTTACGGCCGGTCATGTAGACCACGGTAAAACTAGCTTAGTTCAATGCCTTACAGGCATCGACACTGATCGGCTTAAGGATGAAAAGTCACGCGGTTTGACCATCGATTTGGGATTCGCATACTCCGACATTGAGGATCAGAGAGTAGGATTTGTCGATGTCCCCGGCCACATCCGTTTCATTCATAATATGCTTGCTGGAGTCTCTGGAGTGCAACTAGCGCTCTTGGTTATTGCTGCCGATGATGGCCCCATGCCGCAAACTCGTGAACACCTGGCCATCATCGAAGCACTTGGTACGCGCTCGTTAATGGTGGCTCTCACCAAAGTAGACCGAGTGGACCTAGATCGACGTCAAGCCGCCAGGCAAGAAATCAGTGCCCTGCTAGCCCCAACTCGATTCGCCGGAGCTAGCATTATCGGTGCCTCCAACACGACGCTGGAAGGGATTGACACACTTCGTTCAGAAATCCTCTCGTTTGCTACAGATACAAGCTTGCATGCCAAGTTGGAAACCCCCGACTTGTTTGATCAGAACTTCAGATTGCCGATTGATCGAGTGTTCTCCATAAAAGGGGCAGGAACCATTGTCACAGGAACTGTAGCAGCGGGCTCGGTATCACTAGGAGACCAACTCGTTGAACCTCTTATCGCTCAAAAACTTCGAGTACGAAGTATTCACACGCAAGATCTTGCTGCAGAACGCGCTACACGAGGGCAGCGATGCGCGCTGAATATTGTTCCCGTTGACGGTGGATTATTACCCATAGCGAGAGGAAACTGGCTAACTAGTCAGACCGCGGCAAAAGTCGGAAGTCGCGTAGATCTCGAGGTGACCATTTTCGCATCTGAAACCAAACCACTCCAACACTGGACTCAATTGCACATCTTTCATGCTACGAGCCATCACATGGGCCATTTAGCCACATTAGGTACCACAAGCATTTCTCCTGGAGCAATGGGTTTTGGCCAGCTTTCTTTAGCGACACCTAGTCACTTTTGCATTGGAGATCGCGTCATCCTTCGCGACTACGGTGCAAGTCGAACTATCGGCTCAGGTCGCGTCATTGATATCGAGACATCAAAGGCAGGAAGGGCCAAGCCTAGTCGCATAGCGCTATTGAAGAGGCTAGCGGCTGCAACCTCAAGAGAATCATGGTTGGATTCACGACTGGAATTTGAGCCAAGTGGCTTATCCATCGATCGCCTCTCAGACCACCTAAATTGGCCGAAACAGTTTGCAGAGGGGCCACTATCCAACTCAAATCTAAAGATAGTTAGTAATAGAATTTTTAACCAAACCCGGTGGGAGACGTCCAAGCAGCTCGTGCTGAAAACGCTAGGCCAGTGGCATCGCGAGAAACCTAATCAGAGAGGTTTCGCCGCCAATCAATTGATTCCAAAACTACCCCAAAAATTCACGCTGTTGAAAGAGCTACTGATTGAACTGATTGATACCAAATTGATTCGTTTGGATGGCGCGACAATTAGCCTTGTTGAACACACCGCAGTTTTATCAGAAAAAGCGCAAAGCACATTCAACGCCATCAGACCGATTCTTGAGCGCGATAAGCTCCAACCTCCCGTTCTTCATGAACTTGCTAAATCAGTAGGTATCCCGGTTGAGACCCTTGAACCGCTGATTAAGGAGTGCGTCGCGTCAGGCTGTCTCGTTCGACCAACGGCCAACCGCGTCTTTTTGCCTGAAGCAATGAATCAAGTACAACGCTTGATAACACAGCTGGATCAGCCGAATGGTTTCACCGTGCAATCGTTCAGAGATTCCGCTGGAATTGGGCGCAATTTGGCGATAGAGCTACTCGAGTATTTAGACAGAAAGGGGGTGACAAGAAGGGAAGGAAATGTACGATTTCTCAGATTGTGAGGAAGTTTCTAAGTGATTTATAAAGATGCTCACATCAACTTTCGGTTAGCGATAAAACTACGTAGTTATCCCAAGGATCGACAATGACAGCAGTCACCTCCATCGATGACTTGAAACGACTCTATCAGCGGCGTGTCCCTCGAATGTTCTTCGATTATACCGAGTCTGGATCATGGACCGAACAGACGTTCCAGGCGAACGAGCGACACCTCCAGGGGCTAAAGTTTAAACAAAGGGTACTCGTTGACATCAGCGACCGTGACTTGGCTAGCGCCATGCTGGGCCAACCGGTCACAATGCCAGTCGCTCTCTCGCCAGTTGGGATGACAGGCTTACAGCATGGCGACGGAGAAATCAAAGCAGCTCGAGCCGCAGCTCAATTCGGAGTGCCATACGCTCTCTCCACGATGAGTATTTGCTCAATTGAAGATGTAGCG
>CAYTLI010000230.1:0-4152 GCA_964438455.1 uncultured Pseudohongiella sp. | reverse complement strand
AGTTCATCACCAGTCGACTAAAGAAGGACAAGTCTCAGCCCGTACTCACTCGCAGTGATTTTTTGAAAATTACAAACATCGGCAGGGAAACTGGCGCAATCGAAGAGACTGAACGCAGAATCATTCACAATTTATTGAAGTTCAGCCACGTGCTGGTTGAAGACATCATGACCCCTAGCGACATGGTACTTTCAGCCTCCAGCTCAATGACAATCAAAGAATTTCACCAAATACATCAGAATCTTCCCTTCCTCGGTATTCCGATTTACCAAGGTGCGAACACAAACATTATCGGTTATGTCCATAATGACGAGTTGCTAATTCATTTGCTGACCGACGATGGGAATACGAAGCTTGGCGACATCCTTCGTGATATGTTGGAGGTGGATAGCCAGCTCGCCATTCCCGGTCTTCTGGATGCCTTCCTTCATAACAAAGAATACATGGCATTAGTCAAGGATTCGAATGGCAAGATGCAAGGAGTGGTTACCATCGAAGACGTAATTGAAACCATGCTTGGGCTGGAGACCGTAGATGGTGAAGAAGGTCGCGAGGACTGGCACGCTCTGGCCAGACAAATCTTTGAACAACGAATTAACAGCTAGCTACATCTCGAAACCAGCAGCTCTCCCATCAAGACTTCGGGCTGCACCTGTGGTAATTTTCTCCTGTTACTACATCTCTCAATACTCTCATCATGCTCTGGATTAAGACATTCCATATCGTTGCTGTCGTCTGCTGGTTTAGCGGTCTGTTCTACTTGCCGCGCCTGTTCGTCTATCACGCCATGAGTGAAGACCAGATCAGCAAGGAACGCTTTGTCATCATGGAGCGGAAGCTGTTTTGGGGGATAACGACACCTTCTGCGGTGGCCACTGTATTGCTGGGCTCCTGGCTGCTCTGGGGTAACTGGTCCTATTTCATGGCCTGGTGGTGGATGCACGTCAAGCTAGCGCTGGTTGCGCTTTTGCTTGTCTATCACGGTTACTGCTGGTGGTATATGAAAGCACTACGTGAAGAAACAACTTTGCGCAGCCACGTGTTCTTTCGCATCTTCAATGAACTGCCAGTGTTTCTGTTAGTAGCCATTGTCGCCCTCATCGTCGTCAAACCCATCCTCTGATTGGCAATGAACGCAGCCAAACCCACGGTCATGTGCTTTTCCGGTCTCGACGCTACTGGCGGTGCCGGCATCCAGGCAGACATCGAAACCCTGTTCAGCATCGGTTGTCATTGCGCACCGGTGGTCACCTCGCTGACCGTGCAGAATACCCAGAATGCCATCAGCATCCGTGCGACCGATGCCACTTTACTCGTACAACAGGCACGCGCGGTGCTGGAGGATATACCGGTGCAAGGTTTCAAGATCGGCCTGGTTAACAGTGTCGAGCTCGTTGAAGTCATCCACACCCTGCTCAAAGACTACTCGTCCATTCCTGTTGTTGTGGATCCGATTCTCAAGGCAGGCGGTGGTTATGAATTCGGCGACGATCGGGTTGAGGACGCGATCAGGAATCTGCTCCTGCCGCTTACCACCGTGCTGACACCGAATACAGAGGAACTGAAGAAGCTGGCGCCCAGCGCAGACAACGTCGATGCCTGTGCCAACGAGTTATTGGAACTGGGTTGTCAGCATATCCTTGTTACTGGAACTCATGCCCAGTCAGAATCTGTCATCAATCGCTTCTACTCTACCCACCAGGAAGCCTCGCTGTACAACTGGCCCCGACTGGAAGCCAACTATCATGGCTCTGGATGTACTCTTGCTGCAGCGATCGCGGGTTACCTCGCCCACAAGGTCAACATCCGGGAAGCGATTCAGCAGGCCCAGCGTTTCACCTGGGAATCTCTCAGTTATGGTTACCGGATTGGTTTCGGACAGTATGTGCCCGACCGGGCCTACTGGAACACCCAGAACCGATAGCATTATTCTCCATGGAATCCCGAACTTCATTGCCTGCTGGCATCTATGGCATTACCGATGACCAGCTGACGCCACCAGAACAACTTATTGAGAAAGTGCGCGCCGCAATCGATGGCGGAATCTCATTGCTGCAATATCGCAGCAAGGCAACTGCACCTGGCCCGCGGCGACAACAAGCCGAGCAACTCCTGCAACTATGCAGATCTCGACAGATCCCCCTGATCATTAACGACGATGTGGAATTGTGCCAGGCCATCCATGCCGACGGGGTACATCTCGGCCGTAGCGATGGCAATTGCGCCAAAGCCAGGGAAGCGCTCGGAAACCAGGCAATTATCGGTGTCACCTGTCATGCAGATATCGAACGCGCCATTGATGCGGAGCGCGCTGGCGCAGACTATGTGGCATTCGGCCGCTTTTTCCCTTCCGAGACCAAACCCGATGCCTCGGCGGCCGATCCGGATATCCTGGTGCAAGCCAGGCAACAACTAAACGTTCCCATTGTTGCTATCGGTGGTATCAATGCGGAAAATGGCGCCTCGCTAATTGCCCGCGGCGCTACCATGCTCGCCGTGGTGAACAGCCTGTTCGCCGGTGAGGACGTAAGCAGCAATGCACAACGACTGGTCAATCTGTTCGATGAAGGCTAAGGACAAAACCTGCAATGGAAAATGAGCACTCGAAAAAACTGTACGAAGCGGCATGCCAGGTCATTCCTGGCGGAGTGAATTCGCCGGTTCGCGCATTCAAAGGAGTTGGTGGTAATCCTCTGTTCTTCCAGGGTGGCGAAGGCGCCTGGCTGGAAGACTGCGATGGCAACCGCTACGTGGATTATGTTGGTGCCTGGGGACCACTCATCCTTGGTCATTGTCATCCCACAGTTGTGGCGGCGATCAACGAACAGGCCGCGCGCGGAATCGCCTACGGTGCTTCCACCGAGGCTGAAGTGCAACTGGCAGAAAAAATTTGCTCACTGGTACCTTCTATAGAAGAAGTAAGACTGGTGACTTCCGGCACCGAAGCCACCATGAGCGCAATTCGACTCGCGCGCGGTTTTACCGGACGGGATCTGGTGGTCAAGTTCGAAGGGTGCTATCACGGCCATGTGGATGGATTGCTGGTGAAGGCCGGCTCCGGCGCACTGACCCTGGGCGAGCCTGATTCACTGGGAGTACCGAAGGCCTATACCGAACTCACCCATGTGCTTAGCTTTAATGACGAGAGTGACGTCAATAAATTCTTTGCTGAGCACGGCGAGCAGGTTGCCTGCGTAATCGTAGAGCCCATTGCGGGCAATATGAATTGTGTGCCACCGAGCAAAGAATTCCTCAACTGCCTACGTGATCGCTGCAGTGAACATGGCAGCGTGCTGATCTTCGATGAAGTCATGACCGGGTTTCGGGTCGCTCTGGGTGGCGCACAGTCGGTGTACGGCATCCAGCCCGACCTGACTACACTGGGCAAGGTGATCGGCGGAGGTTTGCCGGTCGGGGCATTCGGAGGCAAGCGCGAGATCATGGAATGCATCGCACCCCAGGGCGCCGTGTACCAGGCCGGCACCTTGTCTGGGAGCCCACTGGCTGTCGCTGCCGGACTTACCATGCTGGAAGAAATCAGCAAACCCGGTTTTTATGATGAACTATCCACTACGGCCTCGAGTCTGCTCAGCGGATTCAAGCAACGTGCAAATGATGCCGGCGTACCCTTCTCAAGCAATCAGGTTGGCGCCATGTTCGGTTGCTTCTTCACCAGCGAACCAAGCGTGGGCAGTTTCGCCCAGGTAATGCAGTGCAACATGGATCATTTCCAAACCTGGTTTCACACCATGCTGGATAATGGCGTGTATCTTGCGCCTTCCGCTTATGAAGCAGGATTCGTTTCCAGTGCCCATGGGGATGCAGAGATTCAACATACCCTCGATGCAGCCGAGAAAGCCTTTAGAGCAATTGCGGCCGCTAGTTAATATCTCAGGAATATCTAATGACGAAGTATGATGTATACGGCATCGGGAACGCCCTGGTGGACAAGGAATTTGAGGTTGAAGATTCTTTCTTCGATGAGTTTGCGATCGAAAAAGGCATCATGACCCTGGTCGATCATGAGCAGCAGGAAAAACTCATATCTGAATTGACCAACCGATACGGCGTGAAGAAACGCACCGGTGGTGGTTCCGCGGCAAACACGCTTTATGCCATCAGCCAGTTCGGCGGTAACGCCTTTTATTCCTG
>CAYTLI010000229.1:0-4188 GCA_964438455.1 uncultured Pseudohongiella sp. | reverse complement strand
GATATCACGGAATTTCTAGGGCTCTTCGCCGCCGAAGAACAGCAAATTGACGATTGGCTGCAGCAGGCCAACGCTATCTTCAGTGCCATCGAGGATCTGCCTTTCCCAACCGTTTCAGCGATTAACGGCATAGCGCTGGGCGGGGGTTTCGAGCTGGCCGTCGCCACCGATTACCGCGTAGCAAGCACGGATGCAGTGCTAGGGTTTCCGGAAGTTAAATTGGGAATCATTCCTGGTTTTGGAGGCACGGTGCGCTTGCCGAGACTGATCGGTGCCGACAACGCAAACCAGTGGATTAGTAGTGGTAGCCAGGTGCCAGCGGAGCAGGCTTTCAAGGAGGGTGCGCTGGATGCCGTTGTCGACAAGGATAAGCTGCTTGCGGCCGCTGAAAACCTGATCCTGCAGGCAAGCGATGGCAAGCTGGACTATCTGAAGGTACGCAAGCAGAAGAAATCCCCGCTGCAGCTCGGGCCGATAGAGCTTAACGTGGCTTTTGAGACTGCTGCAGGCATGGTGGCTGCCAAAGCAGGACCAAATTACCCGGCACCGCTTGCGGCGGTCCGGGTAATGCAGAAAGCGGCGACATCAGAGCGGGATGCGGCGCTGGCAATTGAGAGAGAGACATTTGTCAAACTGGCGAAGACAGAAGCCACAGCAAACCTGGTGCAGATGTTTCTCAACGATCAGTTCCTTGCAGGTAAGGCCAAGAAGGCTATGGCTGCCGCGCGGGAAGTTAACACTGCTGGTGTGCTTGGGGCTGGAATTATGGGTGGCGGTATTGCCTATCAGTCCGCACTTAAAGGCACGCCAATTGTGATGAAGGATGTGCGACAGGAAGGTCTCGACCTGGGTATGAGCGAAGCGCGAAAGCTGCTCAACAAGCGAGTAGAGCGGGGCAAACTAAGCACGGAGAAAATGATAGGCGCGCTTTCCAGTATTACCCCGACACTGGATTACGGCAGTTTCGACAAACTGGACATTGTGGTCGAGGCGGTAGTAGAGAACCCGGAGATAAAGAAATCAGTTCTTGCCGAGCTGGAAGAAATTGTGGCACCTGACACCATTATCGCCAGCAACACTTCGACAATCTCTATCGATGAACTGGCGAGCGCACTGAAGAGGCCAGAAAATTTTTGCGGCATGCATTTCTTTAATCCCGTGCCGGTAATGCCTTTGGTTGAAGTCATTCGAGGCGCGAAAAGCAGCGAACAAACAATCGCCAGCACGGTAGCCTATGCGAAGAAGTTGGGCAAGACACCAATCGTCGTCAACAACTGCCCAGGGTTCCTGGTCAACAGGATTCTGTTTCCTTATTTTGGAGCGTTTGCGCAACTGATTGCCGATGGGGCTGATTTCAGACAGATCGACAAGGTCATGGAAAAGTTCGGCTGGCCAATGGGCCCAGCTTATCTTCTCGACGTGGTTGGCATTGATACTGCAGTACATGCGCAAAAAGTCATGGCCGCTGGGTTCGATAGAATGCAGCAGAGCTTCGCCAGCGCCTCAGATGTGTTATTTGAAAAGGGCATGCTGGGTCAGAAGAGTGGTAGTGGCTTCTATTTATATGAAGCTGACAAGAGGGGCAAGCCAAGAAAACTTCCGAATCCGGAGATCGACAACATTCTGGATAGTGTCCGTTCTTCAAAGCGTGATTTTGAAGATCAGGAAATTGTCGATCGAATGATGGTTGCAATGTGCCTGGAGACGATACGATGCCTGGAAGACGGCATTGTCGAGTCGCCCATCGAGGCGGATATGGGGCTGGTGCTGGGTCTCGGTTTTCCGCCCTTCAGGGGTGGAGCATTACGCTACGTCGATAGCATCGGTGTAGAAGCTTTCTGTCAACTGGCGGATAGCTATGCGGAGCTGGGGCCCATGTATGAACCCAGTGAAGGCCTGCGCCAACGTGCAGCTAGTAAGTCCGCTTTTTACGATCATTCTTGAGGACCTGGTCATGAGTTTACAACCGAGAGATGCAGTAATCGTTGATGGAATCCGCACACCAATGGCCCGATCGAAAGCAGGCGCCTTTCGTAATGTGCGTGCTGAAGAGTTGTCGGCACATTTGATAAACGCCCTGTTTGAGCGAAATCCCGCATTACAACCGGCCGAAACTGAGGATGTAATCTGGGGCTGTGTTAACCAGACCCTGGAGCAGGGCTGGAATATCGCCAGAAATGCCGCATTGATGTCGGTGTTACCTCATTCCACCTGTGCACAAACGGTAAACCGCCTCTGTGGTTCGTCCATGTCCGCGCTGCATACAGCCGCGACGGCGATCCAATCAGATAATGGCGACCAGTTTATTGTCGGGGGTGTCGAACATATGGGCCATGTGGGCATGACTTATGGAATTGATCCAAACCCCAAAGCCTCGAAATATATCGCCAAGGCCTCATGGATGATGGGTGTCACGGCTGAGGTGCTGTCCAAGATGCACGGCATAGGGCGTGAGCAACAGGACGCGTTCGCGGTTCGTTCCCACCAGTTGGCAGAGCAGGCGAGAGTGGGAGGAGGTTTCCGTAACGAAATCGTGCCAATAGAGGGGCACAACGGTGATGGCTTCAGGGTTCTGGTGGAAGAAGATGAAACGATTAGGCCTGATACATCGCTGGAAGGCCTGGCTCAGCTCCGACCGGTGTTCGATCCGGCCAATGGAACGGTAACTGCTGGTACCTCATCGCAAATATCCGATGGAGCTTCGGCGATGTTTGTCGTTTCCGCCGAAAAGGCGCAGGCTCTGGGCTTGAAAGTGCGAGCAAGAATCAGATCCATGGCTTATGCAGGCGTCGACCCCAGCATCATGGGCTACGGTCCGGTACCAGCGTCGCAAAAGGCATTGCAAAAGGCAGGACTCAGCATTGACGATATTGACTGCGTAGAACTCAATGAAGCCTTTGCGGCCCAGTCACTGCCGGTGATGAAGGATCTCAACTTGCTGGATGTGGCAGATGACAAGGTGAATCTCAAGGGGGGCGCAATAGCCCTGGGCCACCCGCTTGGGTGTTCGGGAACCCGAATAACGACCACATTACTGAACAATATGGAAGACAAGGACGCCACCCTGGGTCTGGCCACCATGTGTATCGGGCTAGGACAGGGCATCGCCACCATACTGGAGCGCGTGTAAAGCGAATTCCCGGATCATGTCTGTGCAGCAAAAAGATCGCTTCAAGTTAAATCGCAGTCGCAAGAATTTGCGTCGCGATGTCGGACGGGCGATAGCTGATTTCAACATGATTGAAGACGGCGACCTGGTGATGGTTTGTCTCTCGGGAGGTAAAGACTCCTATACTCTGTTGGAAATATTGCGCAATCTGCAGCAGCACGCTCCAATTAGTTTTGAGTTGCACGCAGTCAATCTGGATCAGAAACAACCCGGATTTCCGCAGGAGGTGCTGCCAGACTATCTGCAGCAGGTGGGTGTCAGCTTCAAGATTCTCGAACAGGATACCTATTCAATAGTTACTGAGAAAGTTCCGGAAGACAAAACGTACTGCGGACTGTGTTCGAGGCTGCGGCGCGGGATTCTCTACAATTATGCTGAAACTATCGGTGCGAACAAGATCGCTCTCGGTCACCATCGCGACGATATCGTTGAAACATTGTTTCTCAACATGTTTTATGGCGGCAAGCTCAAGGCTATGCCTCCGAAACTACTTAGCGATGACAAACGAAATGTAGTGATAAGGCCTCTGGCTTACTGCAAGGAATCAGAAATTACCCGCTTTGCCGATATGATGCAGTTTCCGATTATTCCCTGTAACTTGTGCGGCTCCCAGGATAATTTGCAGCGGCAGGCTATCAAGTCAATGCTGCAACAATGGGAAAAAGAAAATCCTGGCCGAATCGAAAGCATCTTTCGCGCAATCGCCAATGTTTCGCCTAGCCAGCTCGCTGACGCAAAACTTTTTGATTTTAAAACCTTGCGGAATAGCAAGACTGCGAATAAAGATGCTGGTCTCGTTGAACTGGTTGAGTTGTTCTGAGCCGAATGCGCATCCCTGATCGGTGCTATTGTCATGGAAATTCCTTATACAGAATTGTCTGAAGACGCCCTTCGCGGAGTGATCGAGGAGTTTATTCTGCGAGAGGGCACAGACTACGGTACGCAGGAGTACAGCCTGGAAGATAAGATTGAGCAGGTTCGGCGACAGTTGCAGTCAGGCTTGATCAGGCTCACATTCG
>CAYTLI010000228.1:0-4238 GCA_964438455.1 uncultured Pseudohongiella sp. | reverse complement strand
CCAACATTTTTTGCTGTGTTTTCCGGGTAGATGTATCCCGAGACAGCATGACAATTCTTCGCACTGGGTCTTGCTGCAGCCCGGTTGCGGAGCAACAGAGTGGGCCTTGGGCCCATTTTTTGTATCTGGAGTTTTACTTCAGCGGAAGCCGCAGGCGAGGTGAAGTGAGAAATAGCGAGAAGCGCATAGCCGAGATGATCTCTCCTACGGTAGAGGCACTTGGTCTGGAGCTTTGGGGAATCGAGCACATGTCACAGGGCAAGTACTCGACGCTCAGAATTTTTATCGAGAGTGAAGAAGGTGTCACTCTGGATGATTGCGAGAAGGTTAGCCGCCAGGTGAGTGCAATCCTGGATGTAGAAGACCCAATCGCAGGCGAATATACCCTGGAGGTATCTTCGCCGGGTTTGGACCGGCCACTGTTTACCATTGACCAGTTTGAAAACTACAGCGGGAGCGAGGTATCGATTCGGCTTAGTAACGGGGTAAACGGCAGGCGAAAGTTCAAGGGTCTGATTACAGAAGTATCAGGTGACACAGTTTGTGTAGATGTGGATGGCGAGAATTTTGCACTTCCTCACTCAGACATCGAAAGAGCAAACATTGTCTACTGACAAGATAGTTTAGAGTTGGTGACACAGCTATGATGAGTAAAGAGATATTGATGGTTGCTGACGCGGTCTCGAATGAGAAAGGCGTGTCACGCGGTGTTATTTTTGAAGCAATCGAATCTGCTCTTGCTACCGCAACCAAGAAGCTGCACGACAACGAGGAAATCGATTGTCGTGTTTCCGTAGATCGCGAAACGGGAGAGTATGAGACTTTCCGTGTGTGGACGGTCGTGGACGATGAAGAATACCTCGAAGAGGCATCACAATTTACCCTGGCCCAGGCTGCTGAGAAAGACAAGAAGCTGGCGGTCGGTGATACCTATGAAGAGAAAATCGACAATGTGGAATTTGGCCGTATTGCAGCTCAGACCGCGAAGCAGGTCATTGTGCAAAAGGTCAGGGAAGCAGAGCGGGAAATAGTAATTGCCGAATACGAGCATCGCGTCGGCGAACTGGTTGCTGGTACAGTCAAGAAAGTAACCCGGGACAATATCATTGTAGACCTGGGCAATAACGCAGAAGCACTGCTGCCGCGGGACCAGATGATCCCGAGAGAGACCTTTCGTATTGGCGACCGGCTGCGGGCATTACTCACTTCAGTCAATTCCGAACAGCGTGGACCGCAGCTGTTTCTCAGTAGAACTTCCCCGGACATGCTGATTGAGCTGTTCAAGATCGAAGTGCCCGAGATCGCCGAGGAAGTCATCGAAATCAAGGCTGCAGCCCGGGATCCGGGTTCGCGAGCCAAGATCGTTGTCAGCACTAACGACGGGCGTATCGACCCGGTCGGAGCCTGTGTTGGTATGCGCGGCTCGCGGGTGCAGGTGGTTTCCAATGAGCTCGCCAATGAGCGCATCGACATCATCCTGTGGGATGACAATCCTGCGCAACTGGTCATCAACTCCATGGCGCCAGCGGAAGTTGCCTCAATCATCGTGGACGAAGACAGCCACACCATGGATATCGCCGTTGAGGAAGAAAACCTCGCCCAGGCGATTGGACGCAATGGTCAAAATGTCAGGCTGTCCAGCGAACTCACCGGCTGGACAATCAACGTCATGAGTGAAGAAGAAGCTGCTGCCAAGCAACAGCAGGAGGCTTCCTCTTTTATTGAAATGTTCATGCAGAAGCTCGACGTGGACGACGAGGTTGCAGAAGTACTGGTGCAGGAAGGTTTTACCTCTCTCGAGGAGATTGCCTATGTACCTTTGGATGAAATTCTTGCCATCGAGGGCTTCGATGAAGAGATTGCCAATGAGCTGCGTAATCGAGCCAAGGATGCTCTGCTTACACAGGCTATCGCCTCTGAAGAGGATATCTCCCAGGCGAATATTGCAGACGACCTGCTGAACATGGAAGGCATGGACGACACGCTGGCGCTTGAGTTGGCCAAGAAAGGCATTCTCAATATGGAAGAGCTGGCCGAGCAATCAATTGATGAGTTAATCGATATTGAAGGAATGAATGAAGAACGTGCTGGTGAGTTGATCATGACCGCACGTGCACCGTGGTTCGAGGAAGAGGCTGCGGAACAGGAGTAATTGCATGGCAGATGTAACGATCAGTGAACTCGCCGATGTGGTTGGAGTTTCAGTAGACAAACTACTGTCTCAGATCAAGGAGGCAGGGCTGCCTCATACCAAGGCGGATGAGCAGATCTCCAATGATGACAAGAACGCACTGTTGTTGTTCTTGCGGCGCAGCCACGGGGATCGCGAAGCGACAACTGCGGCCCCCAGGAAAATTACCCTCAAACGGAAAACTCTGGGCACGCTGAAATCAGCATCGACCACGGGTCGTGGCAAGACCGTAAATGTTGAGGTGCGCAAAAAGCGCACCTACGTCAAGCGCAGCGCCGTCGATGTTCCTGCGGAAGAAGAAGTTGCAGTTCCCGAAGCTGAAGTTGAAGAAGTTCCAGGTGCGGAGCCGGAAGTAGAGAAGGAAACCACAGAAGCAGCAGAGAGTGCCGCCGCAGAGGCAGAGGCAACGGAAGAGGCTGTGGGAAGCGCAGCCCCTGCCGAACCGGTTGCAGAAGTGCCTCCGCCTGATGCCGATGCTGCCAATGCCAAAGCCGCCCCGCGTCGCCGTAAAGGCGCTGCGAAAGAAGGTGAAGAGGGCAAGGACAAGAAGAGCACTCATCTTCGCAACAAGGCCAAGGCCCAGCAAGGGCCCAAGCGCCAGGCCAAGAATATTCATGTTAATGATGATTTTGTGCTCGAAGGTGATGACTTCGATGGCATGGGTGCTCGTGGCCGTCGGGGTGGAGGACGCAAACCGAAGGGCAGGCTCACCACCCAGACCCAGGCGTTTGAAATGCCAACGGAATTCATCACCAAGGAAATCAAGATTGGTGAAGCCAACACTGTTGGCGATTTGGCGCAGAAGATGGCGGTCAAATCCGCAGAGATCATCAAGGTGCTATTCAACATGGGTGTCATGGCCACGATCAATCAGATATTAGATCAGGATACCGCGACGCTGTTGATTGAAGAGATGGGCCACAAGGCCAAGTTTGTCTCCGAAGATGCCATCGAAGAGCAGCTGGCTGATTCGCTGGCGGCTGAAGAGGGCAAGGTTGAAGTCGGAAGAGCGCCAGTTGTCACAGTAATGGGCCACGTCGACCATGGTAAGACTTCATTGCTGGACTACATCCGCAAGGCAAGTGTTGCTTCCGGAGAGGCTGGAGGCATTACCCAGCACATTGGTGCTTACCACGTAAATACAGAACACGGCATGATCAGTTTTCTGGACACACCAGGCCACGCCGCTTTCACTGCCATGCGCTCGCGTGGTGCCAAGGCGACAGATGTGATCGTGTTGGTAGTGGCTGCAGATGATGGTGTTAAACCGCAGACTGAAGAAGCGGTTCAACATGCCAAGGCGGCAGGCGTGCCTATGGTTGTGGCGATAAACAAGATCGACAAGGAAGGTGTCGATCCTGATCGGGTGAAGAATGAGCTGTCCGCCATGGAAGTAATTCCAGAAGACTGGGGTGGTGACACGCAGTTTGTTGAAGTCTCTGCCATTACCGGTCAGGGCGTCGACAACCTGCTTGAATCGATTTTGCTGCAGGCTGAACTGCTGGAGCTGAAGGCGTATACCGATGTGCCCGGCCAGGGCGTAGTAATCGAATCCCGTCTGGATAAAGGCCGCGGTGCTGTCGCATCCGTGCTGGTTCAGAACGGTACCCTGCGGCATGGGGATACTGTGCTGGCAGGACACGAATACGGCAAAGTGCGCGCGCTGGTGGATGAGAACGGTGTCAATGTAAAAGAGGCTGGCCCCTCAATCCCGGTTGAGATTCTCGGTTTGAACGGGGTTCCGGAAGCAGGCGACGAATTTGTTGTCGTCAGTGACGAGAAGAAAGCTCGCGATGTGGCGGAGTTCCGGCGCGAGCGTCATAAGGACAGTCTGCAGACCGCACAGCAGATCAACAAGATGGAAGCCATGTTTGCCGGCATCGGCAAAGATGAGAAGAAGATTCTTAACGTGATTCTCAAGGCCGATGTGCGCGGATCACTGGAAGCGATTGTAGGCTCGTTGCAGAAACTGGGTAACGATGAAGTGGAAGTGAATGTAATCGCGGCCGGCGTTGGTGGAATTTCTGAAACCGATGCCCACCTTGCG
>CAYTLI010000227.1:0-4239 GCA_964438455.1 uncultured Pseudohongiella sp. | reverse complement strand
GGGATGATTACTTTCTCACAGGTTTGAGCTGGTTCACAGTTCTGAGAAGCCCGCGGAATCTAGCTCTTGCGCCCAGCACTGATCCCGCTAAAGTGGGACAAACCTAGGGATTTCCATATACAATGTGAACGGCGCTTACTGCATCTAGTCCGGGCGTCGATTCCAGCTTTAACCTGCTCCGATAAGCATTGAGGCAGGCTAAAAATCACAACAAGAAAACGGAAATTCATATGAAAAACCAAAGTCTGCTCTTAGTGCCGGCATTGTGCCTGGGACTGCAGTGGCAAGCATTCGCCGCTGACAACGAATCTCCAGCGATAGAGATGAATAATTTGGTTAATTCAGGGCAGTATCAACAGGCTTTCGACCTGGGCCAGGACAACCTCGCCGAATGGGAGGGTGACCCGGAATTTGACTTCGCCTATGGACTCGCGGCTCTTGAATCAGGCGAGGCCAACGAAGCTGTCTTCGCTCTCGAGAGAGTTGCCGCCACCTCGCCTAATGGTGTTCTGCGTGAAAGGTCCCGCCTGGAGTTGGCGCGAGCCTATTTCGTTACCAATAACCTGACCGCTGCAGAGAACCTGTTCAATGTTGTGTTGGCCAACAATCCGCCAGCAAATGTTCGCCAGAATATTGAAGCCTTCCTGCAGTTAATTGACGCGCGTCGCAATGAACAATCCGCCAGTTTTAACTGGACCATCTCTTCTGTGCTGGGCTCAGACGACAATATTAACAGCGCCACCAGCAATAGCTTTATCGACACCCCGTTAATCGGACAAATCGAGTTGGATCCAGCGGGCAGGGAAACCGATGATGAGTTTTCCAACACAACCCTAACCATGAATTACAACTATCCGTTCACTCGTGACCGAGGCCTGGATTTCAATCTCACACTCGGCCACCTGGACAATTTCAGTACCAATCAATTTGACATCGACAATTTGCGCGGCCAGGCAACCTACGGCTGGGGTGATGATGTCAATCGCTTCCGCCACGGCGTCTCGCTCGGAAAGGTCTATCTAGATGGCTCAGGCTTCCAGAATTCGAAAGCACTTAATTCCTCATGGCAGCGAGTTGGCAGCGATGGTTGGTATCAAAGTGCGTCGGTCGCTTATACGCTGATTGAATACGATACCGGTAGTAATCCTGCAAACTCATTGCGCGACGTCGATCAATTCTTGCTAACCGGCGGTCTCACCAAGATTCAAGGCCAATACACTCATAGTGTGAATCTCTACCACGCAAATGAAGACCCGGATAATCCAAATGGTGGTTCACACAACGGACGCCGATTTACCGGACTGGCCTACAGCCTGCTCTATCGACTCGATGCGCAGCACACACCATTCCTGCGCGCCACTATGCAGGACGTAAAGCATGACGATGAACATCCAGTGTTCTTCAATACAGTGCGCAGCGATGACAACCGCTCCCTGACATTTGGCTGGTTTTTCCAGATGAACAGCGGATTCCAGTTGACTGCAGAAGCATCCTATACAGACAACAGTAGCAACATCGAACTATTCGACTACTCGCGCTCCAAATACCAGGTAGGCTTCAGGTACCAGTTCTAATCTTTTAACCATATGGGCGATCAAAAACCGGGCGACAATCAATGAAAAAGCATTCGAAAAGACTTGTTGAACGATTGTGTTTTCACTTCCTTTTGTTATGCCTGGCTTTGTACTCTCCTGGCAATTTTGCCCAGCAACCCGAACTGGCGGGACGCGTAGTCTCGGTTAATGGCCAGGTAACCGCGGTAGACTCAAGTGGTGGTGCTCGGCAGTTGGCTCGCCGTTCTGAGATCTTTGTCGGGGATACGATCGTCACGGAAGCTACCGCGTTCGCCCAGATTCGAATGACGGATTCCGCCATCGTCTCACTTTCTGAGCTGACTCAATTCGAAATTGTCTCCTATGCCTACGAAGAGAATGCCAATACCGACATCTCAACTTTGCGTCTCATCCAGGGCGGCTTCAGAACAATCACGGGCAGTATTGGCGAACAGAACCCTGAAGCCTATCGAGTAAATACAGAATTCGGCAACATAGGGATTCGCGGCACGGATTTTTCTGTTGTGATTCCCATGCAACTGGATCCTGCCGGAAACCCCGTGCTTGATGGTAATGGTAATCCGATCCCAATGGATGAAATGTATGCCGGTATATTCGATGGTACTGCTGATGTATCAACAATTGCAGGCTCATTGGGAATCGGTGTCGGTGAAGATTATGACTATGCGGCCGTGCTGGATCCGAACCAACCACCGATCGGCCTGACCGTTCAACCGGCTCAACTGGGTCGAGTTGCCGTTCTCACTATCACTATTCCAGATGAAGACGATGGTGATGATGACGGTGGCAATGGTGGCGGCGATGGAAACGACGGCGGCGGTGATGGTAATGATGGCGGTGGAAACGACGGCGGCGGTGACGGCAATGATGGCGGTGGAAACGACGGCGGCGATGGCAATGATGGCGGCGGTAACGACGGCGGTGATGGCAATAACGGTGGCGCCGGAGGTAATACAGGTGGTAATACTGGAGGCGCCGGTGGGGGTAATGCTGGAGGCAGCGGTAATGCTGGAGGCGCCGGTGGTGGAGACGCCGGAGCCGGTGGCGGAACCGGAGGTGCCGGTGGAGGCAATAACTTTGGATCATTTGCCGGCGGTGGCACAGGAGGACCAACACTCTCTCCCGAAGATCAGCAGGCGGTCACAGGATTCGATTCAAGTGGCAATGGAGTTGTTCAACAATCCAATACACTGCAGACCAACCCTAATGAAACCAGCGGTGATGGCACCATTGATTGTGCAGTTAATACCAACAATGAAATCTGTTTGGTAGATGATGACGATGAGCCCGAACCAGAGCCTGAACCAGAACCGGAGCCCGAACCAGAGCCTGAACCAGAACCGGAGCCCGAACCAGAGCCTGAGCCCGAACCTGAGCCCGAACCAGAACCTGAGCCCGAACCAGAACCTGAGCCCGAACCAGAACCTGAGCCCGAACCCGAACCAGAGCCTGAGCCCGAACCAGAACCAGAGCCTGAGCCTGAGCCCGAACCAGAGCCTGAGCCTGAACCTAGTGGTGACTTGGGATCCATTACACCGGTTCTGGACACAACTAGGGAAAATTCCCTGGATCGTGGCGCCATTGCACTGCTTCAGGGTGGCAATAGTTCGCAAAGATTGTTAACTGGATTCGGCAATGACCCCCAGGGCACGATTGAGCCTACTGTAGGAGGGCTGACCGAATTCTCTGAATCAACGGCTGCTGTAACAACCGTATTGGAACAGGGTAGCGCGCCACTTATTAGTTTTACCTCGGGTGTTGGTGATTTCGATCTGGACTGGGGAATATGGGACGCTTCTTCGAGCACACCTGCTACGCTCTACACCAACGCTGCCGACAATACGACCGGTATAGCGATAACCAGCCCTGTTGTTGTTATAAACACAGCCAGCGCAATTGATATAACGCCACTCACTGGGCAGAAAAAATTCTCTACCGTTGCTGACTCAATTTTCAGCCTCTCTGGATTTCCAAACAACACGGTAGATTCCGTCGTCGGCAGGTTCTACATTGATCTCGCCAACGCCTTTATCCATGACGGACAATTTGAGTTCTTTCTGGGACCAAGCTCAACCGAGGACTTTGGCGTTGATTATCTCGATATATTCTTTCAAGGGCCTCTGCAAACCGGATCATTATTCCCTGATCAGCCATTTTCCTTTTTCTCTGAGCAATCTATTACTAGCAACGCTTTCTTTTCATCTAATCGAACGGTCTTCAATGCAGATCTGAATGGAATCTTCCTGGGCAGCGCTGCAGAGGGGTTTGTGCTGAATATATCCGGCTCTACAGGGTCTGGTAGTGATTTCAACACCGCACTGGCTGACTCGACTAGCAATCCTGACGCAACCTTTGCCGGATCAGTTTTAGTGAATAGTAGCCCGGTATCATTTTTGTATTCAGAAGCCGACCTTTCAATCTTCAGCGATCGCCTGGGGTTTGCCTTATTCACTCCAGAAAGCTCAGGAGATACACCAAGCTTTCTCCTTGATGGCATATTTCTTGGTGGTAGTACGGAATTAACTGCCAGCGATCCGGCTATTACTTCATCCCCTTCTTCCTTCTTTGGTGACTTGTTTCCGTATAACACTCTGACCAGGAACAATGCTACTGAATACATCCTCGAGACTAATGTCGGCGGGTTTGATCTGGACTGGGGTATCTG
>CAYTLI010000226.1:0-4374 GCA_964438455.1 uncultured Pseudohongiella sp. | reverse complement strand
TTACAACGTGATCCAATTCAAGGAATTGCTGGTGGGCTTGAACCATCATTAAATGGTAAAGTTGTTTGTTCTGAAAGTGTGATAATTAATTGAAAACTATATAAAATTTTTTTTCGGCCGATACGAACATCTGGAACATCCAGAAATTGAGGAAGTTTCGCTAACTTATTGTAATAGTTAGCATTTTAATAAAGGGAAATAGGGCTGACAGGAGGTCAGTTGAGCGCGAACAGCGCTTGTTTTGACTCTGCAGCCGAAAAATTTCGCCAAAAACTGGAATATTTAGGAAGCTGACGTGCTGGATCAAATAAAAAATCTCGGGTCCTTGGCCAATTTTGGCAAGAAGGCCAGCACTTTACTGGGCGTGGACATCAGTTCCACTTCCGTGAAGATCCTGCAGCTCAGCGCCGTGGGGAACTCCTATAAAGTGGAGAACTACGTGATTCGCTCTCTTCCCGCCAATTCTGTGGTGGAGAAGAACATCAGCGACATTGATGCCGTCGGCGAGTGTATTGGTGCCGCAGTGAGCATTCTCAAGCCATCGGTGAAAGATGCTGCGGTTGCAGTGGCCGGTTCGGCAGTGATCACCAAGACCATTGAAATGAACGCCGCCCTGACTGATTCCGAGATGGAGAACCAGATCGTGGTTGAGGCGGACCAGTATATTCCCTATCCCCTGGATGAGGTCTCTATCGATTTTGAAAGGCAGAAGCTGTCCGAGCGTAATCCCGAACTGGTTGAAGTGCTCCTCGCTGCCTGTCGTCGTGAAAACGTGGACTCCCGCGTCTCGGCGCTGGAAATAGGAGGCCTCACCGCCAAGGTGGTCGACATCGAGGCCTACGCCATTGAGCGGGCATATACCCTGCTGGCGGAGCGGCTTGGATCCGATGAGGATCAGACCGTCGCCATCGTCGATATTGGTTCGATGATGACAACGCTGAATGTGATTCTGCAGGGCAAGACTATCTACACCAGAGAACAAATGTTTGGTGGAAATGCACTATCTGAAGAAGTGCAGCGACGATTTGGTCTGTCTGCGGTGGAAGCAGAGACTGCAATGAAGCGTGGTGGTCTGCCAGAAGAGTATGAGGATGAAATTCTCGGACCTTTTAAAGAAACCGTAGTGCAGCAGGTGAGCCAGACGCTGCAATTCTTCTTCTCGTCCAGCCACTACAACGAAGTGGACCATATATTACTGGCCGGCGGTGTCGCGGCCATTGAAGGTCTGGCGGATCTGGTTCAAGAAAGTTTGAGTACACCGGTAACTGTTGCCAATCCGTTCGATGGATTGCAGATCAGTTCCAAGGTCAATGAGTCATTGTTGCAGAATGATGCGCCTTCATTGCTGATCGCTGCAGGCCTGGCCATGCGAGGGGAATACTAATGGCACATATTAACTTACTCCCCTGGCGCGACCGGCTACGGGAAGAACGCCGACGCGAATTCCTGACTATCCTGGTTGGATTCGTGATCATTGCTGGTGGCCTGATCTTCCTGGTGGACCAGTATTTTAATCGCCTGATTGATATTCAAACGGCGCGTAACAATTTTCTGCAAACGGAGATTGGAGTGCTGGATGCGCAGGTTGCCGAGATCAACGAGTTGCGGCAACAGAAAGAAGATATTCGTGCACGCATGAACGTTATTACGGACTTGCAGGGTACACGACCGGTGATTGTGCGTATCTTTGATGAACTGGTGAGAACCCTGCCGGAAGGCGTGTACTACGAAAGAGTACAGAGAACCAATAACTCGATCGCTATCGAGGGCGTTGCGGAATCCTATGCGCGTATCACCGAGTTGATGCGAAACCTTGATGCATCAGAATGGTTTGAGGCAACAGACCTCGATGAGTTTTCAGTGATTGAGAGCCAGGAGAGTCCGCTGGCCGCGCAGATTACTTTTTCACTGACCCTGAATATTGAACTTCCAGGACAGGACGAGGACCAGCAGGCGTAAGCCTGGTGACCAAGAGGCTTAGACAAACCAATGTCATTTATTACTGATATAACCAATGACCTGCGGAATTTTGACTGGAACGATCTGCAGGATCTGGACACCATCGGCGTTTGGCCTGGTGTTGTTAAGACCATCATCGTAATAGTGGTGTTTGGTGGTTGTCTGGCAGCGGGTTACTTTCTGCACGTACAGAATTTGCAGGTATCCCTGCAAACAGTTTCCGGTGAGGAAGGCCAATTGCGAGTGGAGTTTGAGCAGAAGGCATACCTGGCTGCGAACCTGGAGGAGTACCGGGCGCAAACGGTGGAGATGGAAGAATCGTTCACCGAATTGCTACGACAACTGCCTTCTGTAACAGAGGTGCCTGGCCTGGTTGATGATGTCACCTCCACAGGAGAAGGCAGCGGACTGGAGTTGTCCAGTTTTGAGCTGCCGGATGAGCAGGTGCAGGAATTCTATATCGAGATTCCAATCGACCTGAATGCAGTAGGTGACTTTCACGATTTCGGAACTTTTGTCAGCGGTGTTGCGAGTCTTGACCGTATTGTAACGCTGCATGATTTCAGCATTACGGCGCGAAACGATTCGTTTCTGGATATGTCGATTCTGGCAAGAACTTATCGGTACAAGGAAGTGGATAGCGGGGCTGGTCAGTAATGGGCTTGTTTGCGACAACAAGTGCGCGTAACGCGACACTGGCTTTGTTTAGCCTGGTGTTGGTGTCCTGTGGTCAGAGCGACAATATCGGCGACCTGCAATCCTTTGTAAACGAAGTGAAGGCACGTCCAGGCGAAGAAGTTGAACCGGTACCTGAATTCGTGCCCTATGAAGGCTTTGTTTACAGCGCCGCTTCAATGCGTAGCCCATTCGATATTCCGCTGGTTATTGATAATGAGTCTACTGCCGTGCTGTCCCAGGACGTGGAGCCAGACTTTGAGCGCATGCGTGAGCCACTGGAGAGTCAGGCGCTTAGTGAAATGCACATGGTTGGTATGTTGGTAAGAGGAGGCAGCTACGAAGCTCTCATAGAAGATGCTTTCGGCGAAGTCCATCGAGTCGGCATCGGCAACTACCTGGGTCGCAATCATGGGCGCATAGAGAATATTAGTGAAACACAACTCAACATCATTGAAATCGTTCCCAGCGGTTCTGGCGGCTGGGTAGAGAGGCCACAGACTCTTACGCTGCAATAGCGCGTAAGTCGAGGTTATCAGTATGAGCAACTACAAAGGACTACTGCAGTGCGTGAGCGCACGAGCAAAGATATGGAAGCAACTGAGCCGCTCCCTGGTAATGTTGTGCGGATTGTTATTGTCGCCGCTTGGACTGGCGCAACAATCCATCACCCTGGACAGCATTGGTTTTGCCAATCTGCCTGGTGACAGCATCGAGATCGAATTGACCTTCGATTCGACTCCGCCAGATCCTTCCAGCTTCGTGCTGGACAACCCTGCGCGCATCTCCCTGGACCTTCTCGGTGTCGCCAGTGGTCTCACGCAACAGCGATTTAATATCGATTCAAACAATGCCCAGAGTGTGATGGTGCTTGATGATGGCAGTCGCACACGCCTGGTGGTAAACCTCGATGAACTGGTCAATTATGAAACCGAACTGGCAGGAAACGTCCTGACCATTCAGGTGGGTAACGATTCGGGCACTCAGGGAGGAGTCGCCTCAACTACTGAAGTAGTTACCGGTGTAATCAGCAACATCGATAACGAAATCGTAGACGTTAACTTTCGCCGCGGGGACGATGAAGAAGGTCAGATAGTCATCGATCTCTCCAGCGATGAGGTAATAGGAAGCGTTGAACAGGTAGGTGCGCGCGTCTATGTAGAGTTTCAGAATACAACGGTACCAGAGCCACTGAATCGTCGTTTCGACGTAACCGATTTTGCCACCCAGGTTAGTTCTGTCGATGTTCTCGGACAATCGGGACGGGCAACAGTAGTTATCGATGTGGATGGCACCTATGAATACGTTGCTTATCAGAGCGGCGCGCAATATACCGTGAGTGTCAGGCCGCCGGCAGCGGATGTTACCGGTGATGATGCTACTGCCGCCTACACTGGCGAGATAGTCGGTGTCTCATTCCAGGATATCCCCATTCGATCTGTGTTGCAGATCATGGCTGACTACTACGATTTCAGCCTGGTGGCCGGCGATGCAGTTTCCGGCAACATTACACTGGTACTGGACAACGTGCCCTGGGACCAGGCGCTGGAGTTAATTCTCCGGGCCGGCAACCTGGGTAGCCGTCTCGAAGGTAATGTGTTGTACGTGGCACCTGCGGACGAAATTGCTGCCCAGGAGCAGCTTGAAATTGAAGCGGCGCAACAGGCGCAGGCGCTGGCTCCACTGTTCACCGAGTTCGTCCAGGTTAACTATGCCGATGCTAACGAGATTCTGCTGTTG
>CAYTLI010000225.1:0-4386 GCA_964438455.1 uncultured Pseudohongiella sp. | reverse complement strand
CTTGGTATTCACTTCCCCACTACAGCTGCGCAGATTCATTGCCACACTGGAAATCCGATTACGCAGAAGTTCGTGTTGCAACGCCAACACATAGGATGAGCTGGAGCAGCCACAGAGCCCGTGAACAACGAGCACCAATGGAGAATTTGGTTGCGCCTGGGGGCTCTCCGCCCAGTCCAGGTCAATGAAGTCGCCATCGGAGAGCTGCAGTCTTTCCCGATGATGATTGACCAGCTTCGCACCAGCAAACTTTCGCCACAATGTCTGGGCGTGACCATTTGCCAACCAGGTGGCGGGAACAAAAGCAGATTCTATAGTGCCAGTTGTCATTCTTTGCCGTTAACTCTCTGATTCCAGCAAGTAGAAGTATACCTGACCGGCCTTCTTCTCTTTTAGTAGTTTCCAGTTTACTGGTATGTTTTTAGCATCAAGCTCCCGGTCATTCTCGAGATAGACAAGTGACCCTTGCTTCACGCAGTGGCTCTCGGACAACTGCTTGCAGATGGCCGTCAGCTTCTGCTCGGCATAGGGCGGATCGAGAAACACGATATCGAAAGCCCGGTCTGGCGAGTAGCCCGCAAGCCAACTTTCAGCCTGACCCTGCGCGACCGTTCCCTGTGCAAAGCCAAGCTTGCTCAGGTTTGACTCTATCGATCGGGCCACGGCAGGATTGCTTTCAACAAACTGGACATTCGCTGCTCCCCTGGAAAGTGCTTCCATGCCGAGCGCACCGCTGCCAGCAAATAAATCCAGGCAACGGCTACCTTCCACCTTGTTTTGCAACCAGTTGAACAGGGTCTCCCGAATTCGATCGCTGGTCGGACGGAGTCCGTCCTGGTCTGGAAAGTCGATTATTCGGCTGCGATGAGAACCGCCAATGATCCTGACTTGATTGGATTGCTGTCGCTGCTGATTTCGGGTCATTGAGCTGTGTTTGGCGAGACTATTCTGTGTATCACTCTGCTAGGGAGTGATAGGATACCCTGCCTTCAACGAGGCAACACGTTCTAATCGCGATCCTGTCTATTCATATTCATTACTCATGTTCGGTTTCAAGAAAGACAAAGCAGCACAATCCAGCGCGGAAAAACCAACAGACCCATCTGCCCCTGGCGCCGACACCGAGAATACTGGTGAAGGTTTCTTCGGTCGGCTAAAGAATGGCCTGAGCAAAACCCGCAACCGGCTCAATGAGGGACTACAGTCGCTGGTGCTGGGCGAGAAGACTGTCGACGAGGATTTGCTGGAAGATGTGGAAACCCAGTTGCTGTCCGCAGATGTTGGCATCGAAGCGACTGATCAGATCATCAGTAACCTGAAGGCAAAGCTGAATCGAAAACAGCTTGGCGATAGTGAAACCTTCATGGCGAGTCTGCGAGCCGAGCTGGAAACTATCCTGCAAGATTGTACTGCGCCGCTGTCGATTCCAGAACAGAGTGGACCCTTTGTGATCCTGGTGGTTGGCGTTAATGGCGTGGGCAAGACCACGACTATCGGCAAGTTGAGCAAACGCCTGCAGGCTGAGGGTAAGTCTGTATTGCTCGCCGCCGGTGATACATTCCGCGCGGCTGCTGTCGAGCAACTGCAGGCGTGGGGTGAGCGAAACAACATTCCTGTGATTGCACAGGATACCGGCAGCGACAGCGCCTCGGTTATTTTCGATGCCATGCAGGCGGCGCGGGCCCGGGACATCGATGTGCTGATTGCCGACACGGCCGGCAGGTTGCACACCAAAGACAATCTTATGCATGAGCTTGAAAAGATTGTGCGCGTGCTGCGCAAACAGGATCCCGCCCTGCCCCACGAAGTCATGTTGGTTTTGGATGCCACTACAGGTCAGAACGCACTTAGCCAGGCACAGAGTTTTCATGCATCTACCCAACTCACCGGCATAACCCTGACCAAGCTGGATGGCACTGCAAAAGGTGGCATCGTGTTCGCGCTGGCGAAAAAATTTGGACTCCCCATTCGCTTTATTGGCATTGGTGAACAGGCCGAAGACTTGCGTCCCTTTGATGCGCACCAGTTCATCGAGGCACTGTTCGCAGATTGAATGCTTACCTGCGCTTGATTCTCTAACCAATACTCCGGTCGCTGCATGATCAAATTCGACAATGTCAGCAAACACTACGAAGTCGGCCGCGACGCGCTGAGCGAAATCAGTTTTGAACTGGCCAAGGGCGAAATCGCTTTTGTAACTGGTCACTCTGGAGCTGGAAAAAGCACACTGCTAAAACTGATCTTGTTACTGGAGCGCTGCAGCAAGGGTCAACTGTTTGTAGATGGTGCCAATCTGGGCCGGGTGTCGAAACGTCAGATACCTGTTCACCGCCGCCGCATCGGCGCTGTCTTCCAGGATCATCAACTGCTGTTCGATCGCAGCGTCGGCGACAATGTTGCCCTGCCTCTGGAGATAGCCGGGTTCCAACCAGACGATGCGCGCCGCCGGGTCAGGGCTGCACTGGACAAGGTTGGTCTGCTGGCGAAAGAGAACGTGCTACCGGAAAGACTTTCGGGTGGTGAACAACAGAGGGTGGGCATTGCCAGGGCGGTAGTGAATCGTCCCAAGATTATTCTCGCCGATGAACCCACCGGAAACCTGGATCCTGAACTCTCGACCGAGATCATGCAGGTATTCGAACAGTTCAAGAGTGTCGGGGTGTGCCTGCTGATTGCTACCCATGACCAGAACCTGATCGACAAGTTCGGCTATCGCACCCTGACCCTGGAACAGGGAAAGCTGGTCAGGGACCAAAAACCATGAGTACGAACAAGAAGACCAGGCCTGGCAAGTTGGCCATCCTGATCGACAGCCACCGAAAGATTGCCCGCAGCTGTGTGCAAGACCTGCTTGCCTCCCCGGTTGCCACCGCTGTCACCACGCTGGTTATCGCGTTTGCGCTGATCTTTCCTGCCCTGCTTTATCTGCTCAGCCTCAATCTGAACGCCAGCCTCGGCCAGGACTACGGCCCCGCGCGCTTCTCGGTGTTTCTGCAGAATAGTCTCTCTGACACGGAGGCTCGGGAAGTTAGTGACCGCTTACAAACGTTGCCAGCCATAACATCCATGACTCTGATAGCGCCTGAGCAGGCGCTGGAAGATTTCAGCGAAAATGCCGAACTGGGCGACTTACTGCTCACCCTGCCGGAAAATCCTTTGCCCTATACGCTGGTACTGACCCTGGATCCTGACGCTCTGGAGGACATCGAGGGTCTGCGCCAAAACATCGAGATGGAGCCTGGGGTGGAATCGGTGCAGTTTGATCTGCTCTGGTTGCAGCGGGTACAGGGTTTTGCCAGTTTGCTGAATCGTCTCGGCCTGGTGTTACTGGTGGTGGTAATCGCCGGCCTGGTCGCCATCGTTGGCAATACCATCAAGCTTGCCGTTGCCAGCCGGCAGCAGGAAATACGCGTGATCAAGCTGGTTGGTGGATCTGACGCGTTTATCGCCAGGCCATTCCTGTACCGGGGCGCACTGCTGGGCCTTGGCGGCGCGGTGCTGGCATGCCTGCTGATTTCGGTGCTGTTGCTGGCGCTTGCCGGACCGGTTGATGCCCTGAGCCAGCTTTATGGTGGGGAGTTTCGGCTGGTTTCACTGACGCCCTTGGGATATCTCGGATTGCTACTGCTGGGCTCGGCTACCGGCTGGATCGCGGCATTTATTTCAAGTTGGCGAAATATCGCGGCAATTGAGCCCTGATTTACAGATTTTGCCGGCAAATGGCGTATTTTCTCCAGTTCAGGGCCAAAAATACCGCCTATGCCTTGAAATCCAGCCCGACAACCCATACGTAGTTAACACCATCTACATCAATGGGCGGATTGTGCGTCTGGCGTATAATCGAAGAGTGGGAAAATTGACCACAGGCCAGAGATCGTCTACCCTGCAGCGCTGCTCGCAAATAGCGAGAGGGAACAAAAACTGCTAAAATACGGTCTTATATGTTGGATGAAATCTCGAGTTGAGAGGTTGAAACACAGAGAACTATGAACACAGGAAAGAGTTTACAAGTTATAGATCCGGCCAGCCCGGGTCGTGATTTGACTGCTTACATCGCGTCCGTGAACAGCATTGCTGTATTGACGCCTGAGCAGGAGCTCGAGTTGGCGAAGCAGTACTACTACGACGATGACGTAGATGCGGCCCGCCAGCTGGTTATGGCTCACCTGCGATTTGTTGTTCACATGGCCAGAACCTATTCCGGTTACGGGCTCTCCCAGGCTGACCTGATTCAGGAAGGCAACGTGGGCCTGATGAAAGCCGTGAAGCGATTCAATCCAGAAGTGGGTGTAAGACTCGTGTCTTTCGCCGTGCACTGGATCAAGGCCGAGATGCACGAATACATCCTGCGTAACTGGCGCATCGTCAAGATCGCGACCACCAAGG
>CAYTLI010000224.1:0-4407 GCA_964438455.1 uncultured Pseudohongiella sp. | reverse complement strand
GGTTGTATATACAGTAAAAAACTGATTTAATTTGTACTGGTTGTATATACAGTGTCACGGCCCAGGGCTAAGAGCTAAAGAGCCAAATAGTGGATATGGAATCCGGGCAATGACAGCAGAAATTTTGCAAGTGGTTGGGGACGAACTACTTTTAGTAAAAAAGTAAGAACAATCGGGTACTCACGGAACCAGATCGGTTGTTAAGTTTAAACACAAGGAAACAACGATGATTGAAGATAACGGCAACAAAGAAAAAGCACTGTCGGCAGCTCTGTCGCAAATCGAAAGACAATTCGGCAAAGGTTCCATGATGCGACTTGGGGATACCGAGCGCGAAGCAATTCCAGCTATTTCCACCGGTTCCCTGGGCCTGGACGTTGCCCTCGGTATAGGCGGCCTGCCACGAGGCAGAATTTGTGAGATCTATGGGCCTGAATCTTCGGGTAAAACCACGCTGACGCTGCAGGTCATCGCCGAGGCGCAGAAGGCAGGCGGCACCTGTGCATTTATCGACGCGGAACACGCACTCGATCCTATCTATGCCGGCAACCTTGGCGTGGATGTAGACAATCTGTTGGTGAGCCAACCCGACACTGGTGAACAGGCTCTGGAAATCTGCGACATGATTGTGCGCTCTGGTGCCGTCGATGTAGTAGTGGTGGACTCTGTCGCTGCATTGACGCCAAAGGCCGAGATCGAAGGTGACATGGGCGACAGCCACATGGGACTGCAAGCCCGTCTGATGTCCCAGGCGCTGCGCAAGATGACCGCCAACATCAAGAACTCCAACACACTGGTAATCTTCATCAACCAGATTCGCATGAAGATTGGCGTCATGTTCGGTTCGCCGGAAACCACCACCGGTGGTAATGCGCTCAAGTTTTATTCTTCAGTGCGCCTGGACATTCGTCGCATTGGTTCAATCAAGGAAGGTGACGAGGTCGTCGGTAACGAGACTCGCGTCAAGGTTGTGAAGAACAAGGTGGCGCCACCTTTCCGCCAGACTGAATTCCAGATCATGTACGGTCAGGGTATTCATCACCTTGGTGAGGTTATAGATATCGGCGTGAAACTGAACCTGATCGAGAAATCAGGTGCCTGGTATGCCTATAAAGGTGAAAAGATTGGCCAGGGCAAGAAAAATGTCAGCCTGTACCTGGAAGAGAATCCGGAGATCGCTGAAGAAATCGAAACTGCCATACGATCTGAGCTTCTCGAAGGCGACAAAGCCAACGAGAAAGAGATCGCTGGCAGTGACGATGTAGTAGTCCTGGCTGAAGCCAAGGCTAACAAGAACGCCTCTTAAGAAATTCCGCCGGGCTCCAGAGTAGGGTATCCAATCGATGGGTTTTCAACTCAAAAGCTGTGAAGCTCTACCTGAGAGTCTGGCAGAAACCAATTGGGATCTGGAACAGAGCCCGGATCAAGCAGAGAACCTCGCTCAAGCATCTGCTGATTCAGATACTGTTGATGTCCCCGTTCTCCGGCGGGCCGCCATGGACTTCCTGGCCCGCCGGGAACACTCTTTTCACGAGCTACAGTTAAAACTGCAACGAAAATTCCCCGACGAACCCGTCAGCAGACTGGAACAGATCATCAAGGAGTTGCAGGAAGACGGTCTCCAGTCCGACGAAAGGTTCACCGAATCCTGGGTACGCTACCGCCAGAGCAGAGGGTTCGGCTACCGACATATCAGGGCAGATCTGAAGGAGCGCGGTGTCGACACCACGTTAATCGATCGCTTTTTGTTCGATGACGACGACTGCTGGCTGCAAACCGCCATAGACCTGACCGGGAAGCGGCTCGGCAAGGACGAGCGGGTAGCTTTCGGTTCTTCCCTGCACAAGAAACTGCAACGCTATCTCGAATCCCGTGGTTTTGGGCATCGGGAAATCCAGTCGGCTCTCAATCCTCATATTACCCACAACTAAGAGCTTTCTGCTCCTATTACTCAGACTCCTGTATTGCCGGGAATCGCATGGCTTCTTGGCATATAATGCCAAGCAGACATAGAAGTGAGGATATTCAGGTATTCTATGTCTGAATCCACACCAGGGACTGTTTTATGCGGTTTGTGCAGGCAATACTACTTTTAAAACTCGTGATGATTGTTATGGCTTCATCATCGGCTGTGGCAAACGAGTTCTATCAGATTTCTGCCAATGTCGGCAACGAAGCCAACGTGCCGAGAGGCGTCGATTCTGCCCATGAAGTGGAGTCCGGGTTTGTGCAGTTCTCAGCAACCGCCGGAAAATTCTTTCAACTCGGGCTAAATGACTCGTTAACTCTAAGCGGCAATCTAAGTGGTACGCACTACAATGGCACGAAAGGCTACAGTAACCTGAATGCAGGTGTGCAGGGCGAGCTGGCTCACAAATTTGGTTTTGGCGCCTACGCGCCAAGGGTCAGCCTGGTTTTGGCTGCCAATCAGCAACTCATGAGGGGAGAGGCCAGGGATGTTCAGTCGCTAAGTGCTCAATTCGCGCTGCACAAACGATTTACACCTGCCTTGTTGCTCGGTGTCGGCATCGACTATCAGGACAATGACTCCCCGTCCCTGGATGCTGGGACTTTCACCGGCGCGCCGGGATATGCGCCCGGCATCATGCAGCCTTTTGAGATTTTCGATTACCATGCCAGCGCCTGGTTTGTAGAAGGTGAATACAGTTTTGAGAATGGATTACTGCTGCAGGGCAGTTATCGGAAGATTGATGGCGGTACGGTGTCCAGCACCACTGCACCGAGTCTGAAACTGTACAAGATCGCCCGCGCACTGTTCAACGACCCTGGATTTGATTCCGGTTGGTTTGCGTATTTATTGGACGCTGATACGAAGGAGTGGTCCGCTGGTTTAAGTATTCCCGTGGATATTGACTCCGCCATCAGCTTGCGGGCGACCTGGCACGATTCGGATGCTTTTGGTGGTGGTAACTACAAGAACAGCATCCTCTCCCTAGGATATGTGCATAACTTCTAACGACTGCCTATGAACAAGCTGCTAACAGTTACAAAATATTCGCTTGCTCTGCTTGCAACAAGTATGGCGACTGGTCTATTCGCGCAATCCTTGCAGGTAACGGTAGCGGATAGTGAAGGTAATCCGCTGGGCGAGAGTGTCATCGAAGTATTGCTGCCCGCAGAGATGCAAACCCAGTATCAGACTCTGGAAGCTAAACAAGTTGATCAACAGGACAAGGAATTCGTGCCAGGGGTTACTATTGTGACCAGAGGTAGCCGGGTCAGTTTTCCAAACAGTGATGACATATTGCATCATGTGTATTCATTCTCTTCTGCCAAAACTTTCAATATCCCACTCTATGGTCGTGGTGAAAATGATGACTATTTCGAGACTTTTACATCCACCGGTGTAGTCGAGATAGGCTGCAATATCCATGACTGGATGCTGGCTTATATCTACGTGGCCGAATCTCGCCTGGCCGTGCTCACCAATGAAGCTGGTACCGCGTTACTTGATAGTTTGCCGACTGGTGAGTTTCAGGTTCGGGTCTGGCACCCCAGGGTCTCCGGTGACATGGAAGAGTTACTGCATTCGGTAAGGTTGGATCCCGATGCCACGACCACTCTACAGGTAGAGCTCGAGTTGCAGCGGGACAGGCGGGTACGCCGGGCGCCGGGTTCCAATGGCAGGCGCTATCGGTAGTCTGTTATCGATCTCTGGAAATCATGTCTTCCCCCGACCAGCCAATTGCTACAACCAGGCCATCAAGGTCAGGTTTCAGGAGCTTTCGGTCACGGCTCGTGGTTTTCCTGCTGGTATTACTGCTTCCTATACTTGGAGGCATCTTCTATTACGTAAATAGAAACAACACCGAATACACCGAAGAAACAATCAATAGCTATCTGCAGTTGGGTGCGGATGTATTCGATTTCACCCGCGCCCAGCAGGCGCTGACCCTGCAGGCCATTACCAACAGCCTGACTTTCGATTTTGGTTTTCGCACCGCCTACGCGGCCAATGATCCAGCCACCTTGTTCGATGCGGCGCGCAATGTGCTCGACCGCTCCCTCGGCAGCGTTGATACTTTACTCATTGCAGACCTGAACAATGAGGTTGTTATCGACACCGGCCTGCAAGGCATGGATATCCTGACTGGCTCCTGGCTGGAACTGGTGAACACCGCTGACGCCAGCGAAGAAGGCAGGGCGGACATGATTGTCACCATGGCAGACGAGCCCTATCAACTCATCGCACTGCCTCTGTATCTGCCACGACAGGTCGCCTGGATTGTCGGCGGTTTCTCTCTGGACAGTAATTTTGTCAATCTTGTTAAGGAAACCATCGTCTCCGAAGTCAGTATTGTTCGCGTCCAGAGTGGCGAACCCGATGAGATTATCGCCTCCACACTTGATGAGAGTGATCAGGATGCATTGCTGAATCATTTACAG
>CAYTLI010000223.1:0-4409 GCA_964438455.1 uncultured Pseudohongiella sp. | reverse complement strand
AGAGGGATGGGAGCGCGGATTATAGCCAATTCGTGCAGGGGTGAAAAAGGACTTCAACCCATCTGGGACATATGCGAAACTCTGCTCATCAATTGAGCACCTCTTACGCATGCAACTTACTCTAATCTCAGGCATTTTTGCCGTGCTGTTTTACCTGACCGGTCTTGGGTTTCAGGTGATGAAATTTGTCAGCAACAAAGATAGCAGAAGGCTGGTGCTCGCCTTTGGCGGATTGGCAGTAATTACCCACAGTATTTCCGCATCGGGAATCATCCGCACACCAACTGGCTATCATTTTGGCATCGTGGAAATCAGCACACTGATAGCTGTGTCCATTTCGATTCTTGTACTGATCAGCAGCTTGCGCAAACCGCTGGACAATCTGTTTCTCGGCCTGTTCCCGCTGGCAATAATTACCATTGTGGTTTCCCTGACCTTTAATAGCACGCTACCACCAACAAATCTCGGTGCCGGTCTTGCCAGTCATGTGTTGCTGTCGATACTTGCCTATAGCTTCATCACTATCGCAGCTGTCCAGGCAGCATTCCTCGCCTACCAGAATTATCAACTCAAGCATGGTCATGCGGGAGGAATCGTCAGGAAACTGCCGCCTCTACAGGACATGGAAACTTTTCTTTTCGAGCTGCTTTGGGTCGGACAAGTCCTGTTGTCCCTGGGCATCATCGCTGGCGTCATGTTTATCGACGATATCTGGGGGCTGGACGGTGTCATTCACAAGACATTCTTCTCCATCCTGGCCTGGCTCGTGTTTGCGGTTTTGTTGTGGGGAAGGCATCAACTTGGCTGGCGCGGCAGCACGGCCATCCGCTGGACCCTGATCGGATTTGCGCTGTTGTTGGTAGGATTTTACGGCACCAAGTTTGCACTCGAATACATCATTGTCTGACCGGTCCCGCGTTGCAAGCACAGCTCCTGTTTTCCAGATACTTTTCTCGCCTGTTTCCTCTCTGCAATGGATAACAACTTCTGATCATGCCTGGCGACGAGCAATCGTTATCTACCCTGTTTTTCTGGTTTAGCGCACTGGTTGTGGCCTCTGCCTATTTCTCCAGTAGTGAAACAGGCATGATGAGCCTTAATCGCTACCGTATGAATCACCTGAAGCATCAGGGTCATCCGGGAGCGACCAGGGCAAGCAAACTACTGGAGAACCCGGACAAACTTATTGGCATCATCCTGATTGGCAATAACTTCGTTAATTTTCTTGCAGCCTCCGTCGCCTCAAGCATAGCTATTGTCTTACTGGGCAACCCGGCACCTTTAGCAACGGCAATAATCCTGACACTGGTTGTGTTGGTGTTTGCGGAAGTTACCCCAAAAACGATCGCTGCTTTGTATCCCGAGAAAATTGCCTACCCATCGAGCATCGTCCTTAGTCTGTTACTGAAGATTCTCTACCCTGCCGTCTGGATAATTAACCGCGTCTCCAATGCCCTGGTTAAATTACTCGGTTTTCACCCCCAGGTGGATGACAGCCTGCAACAGCTTACGCCGGATGAGTTGCGCACCGTAGTGCACGAATCGCGCAGCAGATTGCCGAAGAAGCGCCAGGGGATGTTACTCAATATCCTCGATCTGGAGAAAGTTCGAGTCGATGACATCATGGTGCCGCGACACGATATTGTCGGGCTGAACCTGGAAGATGACATGCAGTCAATCCTCGACCAGATTGCCAACGCTCACCACACAAGGATTCCTGTCTACAAGGGCGACATCGACAATATGATCGGTATTCTGCACATGCGCTCGGTGGGCAAGTTAATGAAGGTGGAGCAGCTCAACAAGGCAGTTCTGATCCAGGAAACTCTTGAGCCATATTACATTCCCGAGAGTACCGCCCTGCACACTCAATTGTTCGCCTTCCAGAACAAGAAGATGCGCCTGGCTGTGGTCGTCGACGAATATGGCGCGGTTCGGGGCATAGTGACCCTGGAAGACATACTCGAGGAGATCGTCGGCGAATTCACTACCGACAGGGCAGACAGCAACCGCGATATTCACGAACAGCAGGATGGCAGCTATCTTATCGACGGCGGTATCAGCATTCGTGACCTGAACAGGTCTTTGGGGTGGAGCATTGATGGCCGGGGTGCAAAAACACTCAATGGTCTACTCATGGAAATTCTGCAGTCGATTCCAGATTCATCCGTCGGTATGCGGTTGGACGGCTACTGTGCTGAGATTGTGCAGATTAAAGACAATATGTTTCGTACCATCAGGATGTGGGAACAGCAGAGCGAAGAAGAAACCTCCTAGAAAGAGCGAATCACTTCAGTTGCGATTTCATGATGCCCAGTAAACTCCAGCCACGCAAAAGAACGCAACTGCTGCACTCGACCAAGTCCCGCGTGACAACCCAGGGCGAGCCTGAATGTTTCACCGGCTTCGAGCTGCCAGAATTGCCATCGAGTCGCTTCATCTCTGTCGCCATCCTGCAGCCAGAACTCGAATGAGTCAGTCGTAAACTCAAAACCAAAACTACTCAGTGACTGTGACAGGCCTTTTCCAGTCGCCTTTATATATGATTCTTTCAAGGTCCACAGCTCGTAAAACCTGTTCAGCTGCGCGGCTCCGGAGAGTTCTTGAAATTGTTCGACTTCCGCCGGCGAAAAGTGACGCTCTGCAATCTTGCTGATCCGGCGTTGCTCCCGCACTTTTTCCAGGTCAACGCCAATCTGCTCAGATCTACCCACGGCGAGAATGACTCGGCCATCGCTGTGACTCAGGTTGAATCCCACTGATCGGTGTTCTTCGGCTTGAGCAAGAGTAGGTTTGCCATTTTGCTGCAAGGAAAATTTCCAGTCTTGTGGCTTGCCTGGCATGTATTCGCTTAAGACTGTACGCAGCAATGCCTGGCCGAGCAGGAATTCATGTCGGCTTTGTTGCACTTTGAACCGATTAAACTTTGCCAGCTCAGCGGCAGACAGCCAGGCAAGACTGTGGCTTTCCAGTTGTTGCAGCGGGAAATCTTTGGTATCCGCAGCCCACAGATGAATTTCGCGATCGCCTAATTCCATGGTTCTATCATCACCATTGCCTATTACCCTTGGCCATTACCCTGGCTCACGCCCGAACCCGCAGGCACGGCTCCTGCCTCTGCCCCGCTGTCGTAAACACAATGCAGGGCCTTGCGAGCGATGCGCTCTTCGCTTGGGTAAGCAAATGCATTGTTTACATAGCTTATGCCATCAATCGTCTTGTCCTGATTGACGTGACTATGACCGTAGATATGAATGTCGGGTGCCAGGCTTTCGACCTGCTGCCCCAAGCGGTTACTACCAAGCACTGGGTAGACCTTGCGTCGCTTCTCAGGAATTCGCGCCGGCATAACGTCGATCCGGGGCAGGAAGTGTGAAAAGCTGATAACCATGTCGTTATGTACTTGCAGGCGGGGATGATTAAGCGAGAGGAAATACTCAGCAACAGAATCATGATCCTGCAAATGGTCTGGCCAGCGACAGGCGCGAAAATCTCTCCATGCTCTGCGCAGGTACGCGTCCGGTTGGCCGAACGAAAAATCATACCAGCTGTACAGAGGCACGATACTAAGCCCCTCGATGTCTACAGGCCTGGTGTGCACACCCAGATCGGCACAAAGACTTTCCACCGCGCAAAATTTTTCCAGGGAACAGTCTATGCTGCCCTTCTCTACCCACAGCTCATGATTTCCTGGTACGAAAAAGACAAAACGAAACCCTGACACCAGCGAAGACAATACTTGCCCTAACAACTCAATGCAGTCACAGATGTCGCCAGCAACGATCAATGCATCCGCGGAGAAGTCCTCTTCCAGCAGGTTCCGGACCCACTGCCTGTTTTCGGCATAGTCAACGTGCAGATCTGATACGGTGAATACTCTCATCAGGCATATAAAAGAAACAGGAACGTAAACATCGAAGCCGCTAGCGCGGACTATTCCCGATGTTCCTTGATGAATTCCCCAAGCAACAAATAATCTTCCCGTCGTGGATCTGACTTGCGCCAGGCCATGCCAATCTCACGAGAAACATTTTCGGTGTTGAAGTCTTTGAGCTGCAAATGCGTGTCACCGACTATGTCTGCTTTCACAGCGATTTCCGGCAATAGCGTCACGCCGAGGCCATTGGCAACCATTTGTACCAGGGTATGCAGGCTGGTTCCCTGATAGACCAGGTCTGTATCAGCACTCTCCAACTTGCAGGCTTCCAATGCATGGTCGCGCAGGCAATGACCTTCTTCCAGTAACAACAGCTTTTCTCCTTTTAATTGCTGCTGCCTGACATGGGCTAATTTTTCCAGTTTGTGACCAGGAGGCAGGCAAAGCAGAAACTCATCACTGAACAGTGGAATGGTTTCCATTTCGGGGAGAGGGTAAGGAAAGGCCAGGATGATGAGATCAAGTTGACCCT
>CAYTLI010000222.1:0-4509 GCA_964438455.1 uncultured Pseudohongiella sp. | reverse complement strand
GGAAAATGCTCTGTCCCGACAGAAACACATGCCCAACCTGAAGCTGGGTGAGATTCTGGTCGGCGAAGACCTGGTTACCGAGGCGCAACTCACCGAAGCGCTTAAAGAGCAGAAGAAGAAGCGCAAGGGCGCGTTGGGTGAAATACTCGTTAATCGCGGCCTGATTGACAAGGAAGAGATTCAGCAAGCCCTGGCCAAGAAGCTGGGCATCCCGTTCATAAACCTGCGTGAATTCACTGTCGAGCCCGATGTCATACGCTTGCTTACAGCAGCGATCGCATTCAAGCACAAGGTCGTGCCGCTTTACGTGTACGAAGGCAAGATCGTTGTCGCCATCGAAAATCCAATGGATTGGCAGGTGACTGACGCGCTGAGCTTCACTATCAACAAGTATGTTGAGCCTGTTATGGCTTCGCCCGAAGACATCAACTGGGCGCTGCAGTTTTATTACTCCTCGGAAGATATCGAATCTACAATCGCCGAGTACGATGAGGAGGAGATGGAAGGAGAAGAGGAAGATTACGATTCCACTATCTTCTCAGCCGTAGAAACCCAGCAGGTTACCGACAACGTCGTCGTAAAGATCGTTAACAAGATCATTGAGGATGCTCATCGTCAAAAAGTGTCGGACATACACATCGAACCCGGCACAGGTAAGCAGAAAGTTATCGTCCGCTTCCGCAAGGATGGTGTGCTGACTACCTACTACAAGTTTCCAAGCAAGTATCGCTCGGTATTCATTTCGCGTATCAAGGTGATGGCGCACCTGGATATCTCCAACAGGAACCGGCCCCAGGACGGCAAGATTAATTTCCGTCACTTCGCGCCTGTAGATATCGAACTTCGTGTTGCTACTATTCCAACCCAGGGCGGCATCGAAGACGTGGTCATTCGTATTCTGTCCGGCGGGAAGTGCATGCCGGTGAACGCGATCGGTCTCAGCACTCCCAATCTGGACAATTTACTGGCAGGAATCTCCAAGCCCTATGGCTTGTTCCTGGTATGTGGTCCTACAGGTTCTGGTAAGAGTACAACCCTGCACTCCATTCTTAACTACCTCAATAACAACGAGCGCAAGATCTGGACTGCAGAGGATCCGGTGGAAATTACCCAGCCCGGGTTACGCCAGGTGGAAGTCAACGAGAAGGTGGGCATGACCTTCGCGCATGCCATGCGCGCCTTCCTTCGTGCTGACCCTGACATCATCATGGTAGGTGAGATGCGTGACCAGGAAACTTCGGGCACGGCGATTGAGGCTTCACTCACCGGTCACCTGGTGTTATCCACCTTGCACACTAACAGCGCGGCGGAGAGTATCGTGCGTCTGCTCGATATGGACATGGATCCATTTAACTTCGCCGACGCCATGATCGGTATTCTTTCCCAACGTCTGACCAAAACCCTTTGTACTTCCTGCAAGAAATCCTATGTACCGGAAGCGAGTGAGATCGCATTCCTGGCAACGGAATATTGCCGTGAGGGTATTCCTGATGGTACACGATCCGATCCTCCGGAAGAGGCCGTACAGAAGCAGCTCGAACTGTGGAAAGAAGAATTTTCTCACGATGGCGAGTTCACCCTGTACAAGGCGCCTGGTTGCCCGGCCTGTCTCGACACTGGTTACCGCGGCCGAATGGGTGTCCACGAGTTGTTGATGAGTACACCTGATATCAAGAAGATGATTCTGCGCAAGGCACCAGCCGCGGAGATTCATTTTGAAGGTGTGGCTTCTGGTATGAGAACTCGAAAGCAGGACGGCATCGAGAAAATTCTCATGGGGTATACGGACTACACCCAAGTCCGCACTATCTAATTGACGTAGCGGCTGCTGAAAACTATACGTAGCGGCTGCGACCCGCCGGAATTTTGTTGAAAGCATTTTCTGACCGGGTCACGTACTAACTGTACGCTCCCCGCCCCGAAAATCCTTTCGCCGCATTCCAACGGCCCTCGCTCGCTACTTGAGTGAGTTTCCCTTCGAGATACAACGTTCCAAGATTTGGAATCTCTGGATTTCTGATTCTAGCGGGCGTAGTCTAAGCATCTATTCTTTCTCATTCTGAGGAGAAGATGATGACCAGAATAAGAACCACAACATGGTCGTTTGGCGCATTGCCAGTCCTGCTAATGCTTGCCTCAGCGGTAACGGCTCAACAAGAAACCGATATTCCACGACTCGCGAACGGGCAGCCTGACCTGCAGGGCACCTGGGATTTTCGCACTATCACCCCTCTGCAAAGGCCTACCGGGCTTGGTGATCAGGCCACACTGTCACCGGAAGAGGCTGCCGAATTTGAGGCTGCCCAGGTAGAACTGCGCAATCGGGATAACTTCACCGATACCAGCCAGACCGGAGACTACAATGATTTCTGGTATGACCGGGGTAGTCAGCTCGATGGTGATGTCCGTACTTCACTGATTATTTCCCCAGAAGACGGTCGTATCCCCGCGCTGACTGAAGCAGCGCAGGCGCGTAATGCGACGCGTCGCTCGCTGGCTGTGCTCAACCAGGGTGTCGAAGTTCGGCCACTGTCCGAGCGGTGCATCATGGGGTTTAACTCCGGGCCGCCGATGATACCAAGTGCGTACAATAACAACGTGCAACTGGTGCAAACAGAAGATCATTTGGTGATTCACAATGAAATGGTTCATAACGCACGTATCGTCCGGATGAATGATTCTGCCCATCGCGATGGTCCAAGAAAATGGGAAGGCGATTCCATTGGATACTGGGATGGCGACACCCTGATAGTCGAGACGCGCAACTTCGCCGGCGCAACTTCGTTCGGAAATTCCAGTGAGAACATGCAGCTGACAGAAAAGTTCTGGCGCATCGACCAGGATACTATCGGCTACGAGTTCACGGTCGAAGATCCGACTACCTGGACAGAACCCTGGACGGCTATGTTCACCATGGTGGCAACGCAGGAGCCTATCTATGAGTACGCCTGTCATGAGGGGAATTATTCGATGGCAGGTATCATGGCAGGGTGGCGCACGTTGGAAGTGCAACAGGAACTAAACGAGCAGTGAATCGCATCACCTGTGGATTCTGATAGCTGGATAGGCATTAAAAAAGCCCGACCATCTTTCGATGGTCGGGCTTTCTGTTTCTCGACTAACTCAATTAGTTAGTGTGCGCCGCCTGAAGGCTGTGCTGCTGGCAATGCCATGGCAGTCAGCTTGGAACCGGTCTGTAGCATGATGTACTGGTGGCCGTCATGGACCCAGCTGCTCATGCCATAACGATTGCGATCTGGAACTTCGATAGCTGCTTCAGTCGCTCCTGTTGCCTTGTTAACCGCATAAAGCATCGGTGTACCGTCGGTTGCAGTATCGGAGTAGACCAGCATGTTTGGTGTAACCACCATTGGTACCAGCGCGCCAGTACCTGTGTTGGGAACGTCCAGCCCCATATCATCGATCACACGCTGAACGCGAGCAGGTGTTTCACCAGTCGGGATCATCCACTCGTGCTCACCAGTGTTCATGTTGATCGCGGTGATACGGCTGTAGGGTGGCTTGTACAGAGGAATGCCAGCCGGGTGGCGAGGTGCGCCAGCGCCGGGGCCGTTCGCATACTGTGCATAAGTCACGCCTGTTGGCAGTTCGTACTGCAGGTCTGCCTCTTCACCAGGTACCAGCTGAATGGCACTACAAGCTGTATGCGAAGACACGTACAGGATGTTGGTAGTGGGGTCCGCTACCGATGGGCTGGTGATGTTGGCACCACCGCCGCCACCTGGGCAGAACATGGCGGCACGCTTGCCCGACTCATGTCCGCGCTGAATTGGTGGGTTGAACAAAGGGCCCATCTGATAGTCCGCGTAGGCAGTGATTGCCTGCTGGCGCAGCTCAGGAGTCCAGTCCACCAGGTCATCGATGCTCACACCCTGGATATCGAAAGGTGCTGGCTTGGTGGGGAAAGGCTGAGTTGGAGACAGCTTCTCGCCGGGCACTGTTGATTGGGGAACGGCACGTTCTTCAATCGGCCAGATCGGCTCACCAGTAAGACGATTGAAGGCATACACAAAGCTTTGCTTGGTCGCCTGCATGACTGCTGGAATACGGCCTTGTCCAGGCACGTCCAGATCCAATAGCACTGGTGCCATCGGATTATCGTAGTTCCATATGTCGTGATGCACCATCTGGAAGTGCCATACCCGTTCACCACTGGCCGCGTCCAACGCGATCAGGCTGGTGCCATACAGGTTGTCACCGGGACGGAAACCACCGTAGTAGTCGATCGTTGCACCATTGGTTGGTACGTAAACGATGCCCGCTTCCTCATCAACAGACAGTGGCGCCCATGAAGAAACATCACCAGTCCATTCCCAGGCGTCGTTCTCCCAGGTCTCATGACCATACTCGCCGGGGCGTGGAATCACGTTGAACTTCCACTTGAAGTCACCAGTGACGCGATCATAGGCCAGGATATCTCCGGGCTTCTTCCTAGTGGCACTGGATGCTGAGACTGGCGCCCCGCTTGAGGGCTTCGGTGGTCAGGTA
>CAYTLI010000221.1:0-4523 GCA_964438455.1 uncultured Pseudohongiella sp. | reverse complement strand
GGCTGCCACAGCAACCGTGGAAGACAAGAGCTTCTCTCTGGTAGAAGGGGAAGAGGCTGCGGCAGAAGAGCCTTCAGCGAATGAAGAGCCCTCAGCGAATGAAGAGCCGTCAGCGAATAAAGAGCCCTCAGCGAATGAAGAGTTCGATCCAGCCATGGGTGTAAAGCAGTCCGGGCTGATGACCACGGTACGAAATTTCTTCAGTCGATAGCGCAAAGCTCTCGACCATACGCCAAAAAATCAAGCTGCGTTTTCCTGTAGCGTGTGCTCTTCGCCGAGCGCACGATTGAACGTGCGCCAGGAGATCATCGCCATGATGAAGTTTCCGCACACAGCGCCAGCGAAGAAACCATACAGACCAAATTGCTGGCTGCCCAGGTAGGCGAGAGGCACATAGAAAACAAAGAACCGTGCAATGCTGAGATAGAGAGCCGACAGCGGTCGATGCAGGGCGTTGAGAGACGAGTTGGTAAGAATGATGATGCCTTGTAATCCATAACCGACCGGCATTATCCAGATAAACAGTGATATTGTGTCCACCACTTTCGGGTCGCTGGAAAACGTGCCTGCGATGAGTGTTGCCACCAGCGCCAATACCACATAGACCCCGAGTTGCCAGACCATGATAAATCTTGTGGCCAGGCGATATGCCTCCTCGACCCTGTCCATCCGTCCGGCACCATAATTCTGGCTGATCAAGGGTGGCAGGGACGATGACATGGCCAGTACCAGCAAGGTTGCCATCGGTTCAATGCGGGCCCCAACGCCGAATGCTGCAACCGCAGTATCGCCAAATCCCGCGGCTATGCGCGTCATGATGCCGGCGGCCAGCGGCGTCATCATGTTTGCACCGGCTGCCGGAATTCCGATGCGTAACATATCTCTGCCAGAATTTCTGAATACCTCGTTGGTAGGCAGGGTCGAGCTCACCATTTCCAGCTTGACTACCAACAGGTAAAACAAATATCCAAATCCGACCGACCAGGCAATCACGGTTGCCCAGGCCGCACCCTGGATACCGAGTTCCGGAAAGGGCCCCCAGCCAAAAATCAGTAGCGGGTCCAGAATGGCATTCATCAACCCGGCTGCGGCCATCAGGATGCTCGGCGTGCGAGTATTACCGCAGGCACGCAGAATACTGTTTCCTGTCATGATGTTGACCACGAGCACGCTGCCGGGAAACCAAACCACCATATAGGCGCGAATCGGCTGCAGCAATTCTTCACTGGCTCCCATCAGTCTGAAGATAGGGTCCATGAATATCCACAGCAAACCCGCAACAATTACTGCCAGCGAAAAGGAAATGTAATTAATTACGGTGGCTGCTTGTTTGGCTTTTTCGAACTGGGAGCCGCCCAGATATCTGGCAACCACAGCAGATGCACCAATGCCCAGGCCGATAGCGAGACTCATCACCGTGAAGGTGACTGGGAAAGTGAAGCTGATTGCGGTGAGTGATTCTGTGCCCAGGAAACTGATGAACCAGGTATCGACCAGGCTGAAGGTAAACAGCATGATCATGCCGATAATCATCGGCATGGTCATACGAATTAGAGATTGTTGTATGGATCCGTCAACGAGATTGTGGCTATTCGTCTTGCTGGTCATTTTGCAACCAATCGCATCCGCATCTTGACCAGTTGCTTGAACAACTCTGTTTCACCAAAAAGTATTTCCGCCTGATTCTCAAGCCGGGGGTTGCCATTTTCTGCGCCGAGAAATCCACCAGCTTCCTTTAGTATGAGCATGGCGGCACTGCTACTCGCTTCATGTTGCTGGCAGCACCAACCAGCTTGCAGACGGCTGCAGGCTACATCCAGCATATCGAGAGGGGCGCAACCGCTGATTCGAGGTTTGGCTTTCGCCTGCATGAGTGTGCGTTGCATCTCGATGAATATCTGGTCCGCAATACCATGATTGTCGAGTCCAATCAGGCTCGCCGGCAGGGCGGTCTTGTTGCGGACGCGGATGCGTCGGGAGTTCAACTGTGCGCCGCCGCCACGGCTGGCGCTAAATTCATCGCCCAGCATGGGGGCAATCACGATGCCATGCTCAATCACATCCTTGTCTCGAAAGGCGACGGAGACACCAAATCGTGGGTAACCATATGCGAAATTGCGATTACCCAGCAGGGGGTCGATGAGCCATGTTGGCGCGTCTTCCTTGCCAGCATGCTCGCCTGAGGCCCGAGAAATGATGTTATGTTCCGGATACGCTTTCTGGATGTGGTAGAGCAAAGTCTTATCGCTTTCCAGGTCTGCAGAGGTAAGAAATCCCTCTTCGTCGTCCGCAATTATCTTGATGCGGTCGAGCCGGTCAGCCTGATGCGCGAGTGCTTCAGCCGAGTCCCGGGCTGCACGCTGGGCAATGTTAAGAAGCGGGTGCATTCTGTCTACGGCTCTCTTTTAGCTGAATTGTTGATTGGCGCCCGCATTGCTTGCAGGGCGGCGCCATGATAGCAGAATAAATAGCATGTCGAAGTAGTCCGGTCAGGGATTTGACCGCTACCTTTTTAATTGCCGAGAGCATAATCCTTCCTAAGCAGGATAGCTGCTAACTGCTATAATTTTTCGTTTGTCGCATTAGAACTCTAGATCTATGGCTTTGTCTGCACAGGAAATTGATTGGGAATCCCTGGTTCAGTCGAGAATCAAGGTTGTACTGGTAAATACTTCTCATCCAGGGAACATCGGGGCATCGGCCAGGGCCATGAAGAATATGGGATTGGCTAACCTGGTACTGGTGCAGCCGGCTGATTTTCCCAGCGGCGTAGCAGTAGGGCGCGCCGCATCCGCCCTGGACATTCTCGAGCGTGCAGAAGTTGTCGACAGCCTGGAGCAGGCGGTGGCGGATTGTGGCCTGGTTATCGGGGCCAGTGCCAGGAGGCGGAGTATTCCCTGGCCCATGCTCGATCCCCGGCAATGTGGGGAAAAGGCGTTGGATGCGGCCCCGGAAAACAGAATCGCCCTGGTATTTGGCAGAGAAGACTCAGGTCTTAACAATGAGGAGCTGCAACAATGCCATTTCCACGTCCAGATTCCAGCCAACAAAGACTATAGCTCGCTAAACCTGGCGGCAGCGGTGCTGGTGATTTGCTACGAAATTCATCAAGCCATGCTGGCCCGAGCCGACCATGAAGATAGTGAACAGGAAAATGACTGGGATCAGCAGTGGTCAACGGGAGAGCAGATGGAGCATTTTTATGCTCACCTTGAGCGTGTGCTGATCGATGTCGACTTCCACGATCCTGACAATCCGCGACAACTCATGCAGAGGCTGCGCAGGTTGTTTGGCCGCATCAGGGTGGACGCCATGGAAATGAACATCCTGCGGGGCATTCTCACCAATATAGAGCAGTCTATTGAGAGCAAGAAAAACTCCCTCTGACGATGGCGCATAAACAGACTTTTTACTTCAGCGAAGGACCCTACCTCCAGGTTCTGCAGGGATTGCATGCTGCACTCTCTACGCCCGAAGCTTTCGTAAAATTGCTTGGTGGGGCACAGACTGGCAAGAGCCTGCTTTGCGCAAAGCTGACCCAGTACATGCGCCGCAAAGGTTTTCAGGTCATATTTTTTGACGCTGCAGTTGAATCTCCCGAGATGCTGCGAACAATCATCTCTCGGGAACTGGAGCTGCCAGTTTCATCAAATTTTTCCAGGTTACTGGAAGATACGCTACAGCCCAGAGACGAAAAGCCCATCATTCTTATCTTCGATGATGCGCATTTACTTACTGATATTACCCTGCTGGAAATATATCGCCTGGCGGAAGTGCAGGTTAACCAATCACGTATATTGAATGTTCTTCTGTGTGGCGAGCCAAGTCTGGAGAAGCGCCTTTTGAGCAATAGGGAGTTCAAGTCGCTACTGCTGAATGTCTCCAATCGATTTGTCATCGAGCCTATGGACAGGGCAACCATGGATCAGTTTTTCTATCGCTGCGCGGAGAGAGTCGGTGTGCCGGGGCTGCAGTTGGAAGTTGCGGCAATGAATTATTTATACAAATCTTGTCGGGGTTATCCGGGTCCTGCGCTCTCCATGTGCCGACTCATCGTCGAGTCCAATTTGGCACGCACAAACATTGAACCAATTACCAAGAGTGATATCGCACAGCTATTAAGCTCTGCGACTAGTGGTCGCCGGACTGGGAATTTAGTCGGTGATTCAAAGCACTTGAGAATGTTAGCTCCCTTTGCGGCAGTAGTAACAGTTGCTTCTGTTGGTTTTATCTATCAGCAGTTGCAGACTGAGCAGCAGGCAGCTGTCGCCGCCACAGAAAACGCGACTGATCAGGTATCGCCGTTTGAAGAGGAGGTCGCTTCAACCACCTTCGAGGCAGAGCAAACAGCTGATACTTCGCAAAATCAGTCGGCGAATATTGCAGTCGAGGAAATCGAACCGGAATCTGCAGAGGTCGAAACTGCGAGCACTGAGACCGAGACTATCAGCGCGCAATCATTGCCGGTTCCAGCAGAGATTCCAGAACCCGTCTCTGATTCAAGTTTGGCTCTGGTCACTGCA
>CAYTLI010000220.1:3409-4534 GCA_964438455.1 uncultured Pseudohongiella sp. | reverse complement strand
GCACGACGGCGAGCAGGATATCTGGCCGCCGCTGGCAGAGGTTCGAGAATACAGGGAGCAGGTATACCAACTGGTGCGTGACATCATCAACACACATCCCGCGCTGGATGAGCCGATTACTCAATCCTCACCGGCCTGGGCCCTGGCCATGGGTTTCGAGCACGAGAGAATTCACCTGGAAACTTCTTCTGTATTGATGCGCGAGTTGCCTCTGCAGTACGTCAGACAGCCCGATGATTGGCCTGACTGGCAAACTGCGCCACTCGAGCAGAGCCAGGACCCACAGCAGGGAATCGATTATCCCGAGAACGAACTGGTCACGGTCCCCGCTGGCAGCGTTGCCCTGGGCAAACCTGCCGACTGGCCCAGCTTTGGTTGGGACAATGAGTACGGTGCAGATGAGCGACAGAACAAGGAATTTCTGGCCAGCAAATTTCTGGTCAGTAACGGTGAGTTTCATCGGTTTGTTAAATCCGGAGGCTATGAGCAGAGAAAGTACTGGTCAGAGTCTGGTTGGGGGTGGCGCCAGTTCCGCAACGTAAAATGGCCGACGTTCTGGGTTCAGGACGGTCCGGCCGGGTCCCATCTATTCAAGTTACGATCAACATTCTGCGAGATTCCAATGCAGTGGAACTGGCCGGCGATAGTGAACTATTACGAGGCCAAGGCCTATTGCGCCTGGTTGTCTGAACAGGACGAGACCAGGTTGCCCTATCGCTTGTTGCAGGAGGGCGAGCACCTGGCGATACGGGAACCAGTAGACTTGGCGGCCATCGCAGATGGTCCGGAAGCAGTGAAACTCGATCGGGTGATGAACAAGGTTCATTACGCGGACATCAATCACAATCTTGTTTATGGCAGCGAGTCACCGGTCGATGCGTTCGCGGCGAACGAGCGCGGCTTTCATGATGCATTAGGCAATGTATGGCAGTGGTGTGAAGACGCCTTTCACCCCTTGCCGGGATTCCAGATTCACCCTTACTACACAGATTTCAGCACACCCTGCTTCGATGGCGAGCACCAGATGATTCTAGGCGGATCATTCATCAGCACCGGGGATGAAGCAAGCATGTGGTCGCGGTTTCATTTTCGCCCGCACTTTTTCCAGCATGCTGGTTTCCGCGT
>CAYTLI010000220.1:0-3309 GCA_964438455.1 uncultured Pseudohongiella sp. | reverse complement strand
GAACTGGCACGCGGCTTCAAACAGGTGATAGGTCTCGACTATAGCGATGCCTTCATTGCGGCAGCGGAAGCACTAAGGGATGAGCGCAAACTCGACTATGCGAGATGGGACACGGGCAGTTACAGCAGCAAGCTCACTGCAAGCATCGATGAAGACATCGATGCCAGCCGCATCGAGTTTGTACAGGGCGATGCTTCCCAGCTAGATAGGGTCGCTCTACTTCAGGGTGGCAAAGCATTTGACGCGATTCTGCTCAGCAATCTCATGTGCAGACTGTCGATGCCTGCTCAGTGCCTGGCACAGTTTGTTGATTCTGATCGCTACGTCGCGCAAGGTGGTATTCTCGTCATCGCCTCTCCCAATACCTGGATGGCTGAATTCACCTCGCCAGAACATTTCCTCGATGGTGCCGACAGCGCGGGTACGTTGCAGTCACTGGCTGAACAGCTGCCAGGCTTTGAGCTGCTGCACCATGAGGATGTTCCCTTCATGATTCGGGAACACCGGCGCAAGTATGAGTACATCATCAGCCAGGTTTCTGTATGGAAGAAAAGCTGATCTTTTGGCATCAGAAATGAAAAAGGCCGCTACAATGTAGCGGCCTTTTGGTTTGTGCATCAACGTACGCGAAAACCTAATTGACTTCCTGTTGCAGCCACTGGTTAAGTTCGATGACATCCTCTGGTGTGAGAATACCAGCGACCTGCTTCAACAACAGTGAATCCAGCACATAGTTGTAACGCGCTTCTGCGTATTCTCTCAAAGCCCGGTAGAGGTTCTGGCGCGCCAGTAATACTTCAACGATGTTGCGGGTTCCCACCTCGGCGCCCAGCTCGGTAGCATCCAGTGCGGTTTGGGTTGAGGTAATTGATTGCTGGCGCTGGGCAATAACCAGCACGTCTGTATTTACTCTGCGGTAGGCGTTACGAATATTCTGGGTCAACTGGCGCTTTGTCAGCTCCAGTGACTCCTGGGCCGCAATCTTCTGGTATTCTGCCTGCCGCTTTTGGGAACTCAGTACGCCGCCCTGATAAAGAGGAATGGTGACGCTTACTGCGAGCGAGGTACGGTCAAAGGCACCACCACCGATCTGGATACCCTGGCTGATAATCGGTGCGGTTACGTTATGTCCGTACTGCCCGGCGAAATCAACCGTCGGCAGGCGAGCTGACTTACGCGAGCGCAGTGCCTTCTCGGATGCTTCCAGATTGAACTCGGCCGCCGCGATCGCCAGGCTGTTGTCTTCCGCCTGGTCTTCCCACTCCAGCAGGCTGCCATCCACCTCAATGATCGGAAATTCTGCGCTCAGCTCTTCTATGTTGTCATGAGGTTGTCCGGTGATCGCTTCCAGGGCTTCGAACCGGGCCTGCAGGATGTCTCGTTGCAGGATGGTGGTATTGCGCGCCAGGTCATATGCGGCCTGGGCATCGTACACATCGGTGATAGCAACCAGTCCGACTTCTTCCCGCTGGCTGGTTTGGTCGAGAGATCGAAGTGCTGCTTCTTCTTCCTGGATATTGGTTTCCAGCAGCTCCTGGGCACGCAACACATCGAAATAGGCCGTTGCCACGCGCATGATCAGGTCCTGCTCCTGGGCAGCAAGGTTTACGGCTGCCGCCTTGTCGCTGGCCCTGGCGCTCTGGAAGTTATACCAGCTTGCAAGGTTTACTATGCTCTGGGTCAGGTTCACACCCCAGCCATGGTTGTTCAGGCCTGCAGTGTAGTTGTGCCGGTCCTGAACCTTCACGCTGCGGGTAATGCCGCTTACCGGATCGGTCACGTCTCTGAAGATCGGGCTCGCTGGTCCACTGGAAATACGTGAACTGGAACCACCTGCGCCCAAGGTGGGCAAGAAAGCAGAACGACTCTGAACCATATTCTCCCGATTCGCCCGGTAGCTGGCCTCTGCCTGCCTCAGGGTTGGATCGTTATCCAGGGCCAACTGCAAAATGGTGTAAAGATCCTGGGCCTGACTGATTGAACTGCCCAGTGAACAAACCAGGAGGATGCACAAGTACTTCGATAGACGTCCCATAGTTTTCGACCTTAGTAGCTAAACTTGTTTGCTGCGGATTATTTCGTGAGAAGAATCAGCAGGATGCGGGGTGCTGCGGAGCAAGGCGGCATTCTACACAGTGTAACCAAAAGTGACAATTTCGGATGCCGTCAACTGTCCGATGATCTTCTCAGTTGACCCCGGAAATCAGTATGGACCGCCATATCCGCTACCGCGAATTCATCGCCCCCCTCAATTAGACGACGTGACTGGCCTACGGTTACAAGCGGCTATGGAGCGCCAACACATGACTGAAGTTTTCGGGCATAATGATCTGAACATGAGCGTGAGGCGCGCCAGCCTTGGATTGTTCGCCTCCGTCCACGTTTGCATCTGAGAAATCATCCCCTTCCGGAGCAATTCAGCCAGTCAGTACGACCAGAAAGCACAGGTAGTTGCAATGAACGCTAATCCCGAACATCTCGCCGAAAAAATCAGCCAGCTCGATACCAGTTCGAGTGAGCACTATCCAAATTCCCAGAAGATCTATGTGCAGGGCAGCAGGCCCGACATCCGGGTACCCATGCGCGAGATCAGTCTCACCGCCACCGTCACCGAGAAAGGGGTCGAAGAAAATCCACCGGTGCGAGTCTATGATTCATCCGGGCCCTATTCCGACACCAGCGCCACGATCGATCTGCGTCGCGGCCTGGAGCCGGTGCGCCAGCCATGGATTGAGGAACGCGGCGATACAGAAATCCTGCAGCAGGCCAGTTCGACATTTGGCCGGGCACGGCAGGAAGACGCTACCACTGCACACCTGAGATTCGGCCATATCAGGCCACCGCGTCGCGCACTGCCCGGCAAGAACGTGTCACAGCTCCACTATGCACGCCAGGGCATCATCACCCCGGAGATGGAATATATCGCTATCCGCGAAAACATGAGCCGTGCGCAGCTGAAGCAGGACGCCCAGACAACTGAACAACACGCGGGTGAATCTTTTGGAGCAAATATTCCTGAGGAGATTACAGCGGAGTTCGTCAGGTCGGAGATTGCCCGTGGTCGCGCGATCATTCCGGCCAATATCAACCACCCGGAAATCGAGCCGATGATCATTGGCCGCAACTTCCTGGTGAAAGTTAACGCTAACATCGGTAACTCGGCTGTTACTTCTTCTATAGAAGAAGAAGTAGAAAAACTCACCTGGTCCGCCCTGTGGGGAGCAGACACGGTGATGGATCTGTCCACCGGGAAAAACATTCACGAAACCCGCGAATGGATTATTCGCAACTCCATGGTGCCCATCGGCA
>CAYTLI010000219.1:0-4551 GCA_964438455.1 uncultured Pseudohongiella sp. | reverse complement strand
ACAGGAACCTAGCGACCAATCGAGAACGTGTAATGTTTTCAATGGTAGATTTTCAAAGCGCAAAGCATCCTTTTCAGGACGAGTTCGAGCGGATCAAATAGCCGTTACAACCATTATTTAATCTCGCGTAAACCGCCTAGAGGGATCCCGGCCCTTGGGCTAATGTTTCTTATCAAAGATTGGATTTGTAATCTTTCTGAATGTTCAGGTCGATATCTCTGGCGTCCTCAGCGCTTAGGTTTCGTCTTTCGGCAAACATGTTACCGAAAGACACTCGATGTGGCGTCTCGGGCCAAGAGCTTTGTTGCCACAATCCTGATCGGATGAAAGCTTTCGCGCAATGGAAGAAGCATTCTTGCACCTCAACTCGTATTGCGAGCACAGCGGGTCTGCCGCGTGCTGAAAGATTTTCGAGCACTGTTGGCGACGCATCTAATTCGGCGTTTCCATTAACTCTCAGTGTTTCGGAAGTGCCGGGGAGCATGAACAACAGGCCAACTTGGGGGTTGCTCAAGATATTTTGATGACCATAAGCTAGCTTATTTCCAGGCCGATCGGGAATCAGTAGTGTTCGATCGTTGAGAATTTGTACGAAGCCTGGAGCATCGCCTTTTGGGGAGGCATCGCAACGCCCATTCTGATCGGCAGTTGAGAGTATCAGCAAAGGACACTTAGCAATGAAATCTGCGGCGTGTCGGTCAAGATGATCTATGTTTTTCTCATTCAGACCCGGAATTTCATTGCCTATAACTGACCGAAGTTCTTCTTTTGTTCGGATGATTGACATCGCAAGCTCTAAAGTCTTTGGGATGTGGTTGAGCGCATTATGTTAGCTCAAGTCCCTCAAGCTCGTTGTTATCTCGCCACTCGCGCAATAACTTGATATAGGCGCCAACTCCTTTGCCATATGTCTCTCGTCGTACGTCGCGGTAGCGCTGGGTGGTCCCTTCCTGATTGTAATAACCAGGGGTGCAAGTATCTGGCGAGCCGCCCAAAACGAAACCCGATATCTTGGTATCGAGCTGATCGGCGATCCATTGCTCCTCGGCCATGTTAGAGACATTTGCAGATTGAACACCACGACTTGCGAGCTCGCTTATTATGTAAGCGACGTGCCTCGCTTGAACGTCAATACCATGGGCATAGTTCGCACCGAGTTGAAATACGAAACCGCCACCGCACATGAAGAGATTGGGAAATCCGCTCACCATGAGTCCGTGCATGCTTCGCATGCCATTTTGCCAGTGCTCGAAGATTGACTGACCGCCGACTCCGAAGATTGGAATTCCAAGGCGTCGCTCGTAACTTGATGTTATCTCGAATCCACTCGCATAGATGATGCAGTCAACCTCGTACTCCTGGCCATTTGCGACAATACCTCGCTCGGTAATCTCCTCGACGCCTTGGGTTGAACTCACATCAACCAGCTCCACGTTTTCTCGATTAAATGTTCCAAGGTAGTGATCGTTAAAAGTGGGGCGCTTACAGAACTGGTTGTAGTAGGCTTTTAACTTTTCAGCGACTTTAGGGTCCTTCACTGTTTCGTCCACCAAGCTTCGAATTTCTTCCATTGTCTTGAAATCAGCGAGTTGCACGAGATTCGTTATCTTCCCGTCGGCTTGAGCTGCCAGCGCCCTAACGTTACGAGTTAGTCTGGTCCAGCCATCGTCAACGAACGCTGGATCAATAGGGCCGCCTAGAAACGCTTCACCGAATTTTTTTTGTCGCTCTTTTTGCCATCCCGGCTTGAGGCTCGCGGCCCACTCTGGGTCAGTTTCCGAATTATTGCGAATATCGACCGAGGAGGGTGTCCTCTGAAATACATAGAGTTGCTTTGCGCTTTCGCCCAGTGCGGGCACGCACTGCACGGCCGTGGCGCCAGTACCGATGATTGCAACCGTTTTATCAGTTAAGTTGGTCAGGTTTCCCTCGTGGCTACCACCTGTGTATTCGTAGTCCCATCTACAGGTGTGAAAAGAGTGGCCCAGAAATCGATCAACTCCAGGTATGCCAGGTAGCCTCGGGCGATTGGCAGGGCCGGTGCCCAAACAGATGTGGCGTGCCCGCATTGCATCTCCCTGGTTAGTTTTAACCAGCCATTGATTACTATCTTCAAGCCAACGTAGCTCTGTAACCCAAGTCTGAAAAACTGCCTTTTCATACAGCCCGAAGTGGCGGCCAATGCGCTGCGCATGCTCATAAATCTCAGGTGCGAATGAGTAACGCAATTTCGGCACATAGCCAGTTTCTTCAAGGAGCGGTAAATAGCTGTAGGACTCAATGTCACACTGAGCGCCGGGATATCGGTTCCAATACCAAGTGCCTCCAAAATCTCCGCCGCTTTCAACAATGCGAACGTCGTTCACCCCGGCTTGGATTAAACGAGCTGCGGTAAGCATGCCTACCCAACCGCCACCTATAACTATGACCTCGCGTTCATCTTGAATGGGCTCGCGCTCTTCTCGTTCGCAGTATGTATCCTCCTCAAGGTACTTATTAGCGAACGGAGAGTCGTGAGACAGTTGGACAAACTGAGCCTCTGCGTCTGTTCTAATCCGTTTTTCACGCTCGGTTGCGTAGCGCTTAGTTAATTCATTCGGGTCAAAACCAAGTGACATGCTGGTCAAAGTATTCCTATCGACACTCACAGCTCGTTTCCTATTGTTTTTTTGAGGATATCGTAGTGGCATGAGACTGACCACATCATGGGAGTGCGCATTTAGTACTTCTGGGCGGTTAGCCTCGTTAGTCTAGAAATATAATCATTGGTTTTGTGTCAACCTTTCTAGGCTTGAATGCTAATAGCTCTCAATGACGCGACGGATTGGGAGTCCTCAGGTTTCCGCGAGATCTCACTTTTAGGTCCATCTGACGTTCAGTGTATCTTCCTATCCGCAGAGTATTCTGAGGAAAGGTCGAAGGAGAGAAATCATGCGTTCCATAAAAGTTAGTGACCATATGGTAGAGAGACCGGTAACGATTTCCGCTCGGTCTGTGGTTGCCGAAGCCGCTAAAGTTATCGTTGAAAACAAAGTATCTGGATTAATAGTTGTTGATGAAGAGAGCTCGGTAATCGGGATGCTATCCGAGCTTGACTGCCTGCGCAGCCTGTTAGCAGAAGTTTATAATCAAGGGCAGGTTGGGGCAGCGCCAGTAGTATCTGTTATGACTACGCCGGTGACTACTGCTTCACTAGATGGAGACATTATCAGTGTGGCTGAATCGATGTTGTCTCAAAAACAAAGACGTAGGCCCGTAGTCAACAATGGGAAGTTAGAGGGGCAGGTGACCTGCAGGCAATTGCTTACCGCGATATTGGAGTTCGGGCCCGATTCGAATTGATTGGACTGCTCAAAGGTGTAGTTGCGTTCTCCTGCGGCCTCCTATGTTTTGTGACCAACACAGAAGGGAAGCAACACGCGGTTTAGAAAAAGCCTATCTGAGAATCTAGGTTATTGCATTTGGCAATAGTAGTTCACTTTTCGTCCGCCCGTCAGCAACATTCGACGGTTCAACTCTGATCGACTGGGATCGGCTAGTGCTTGTCTGGCCCGCTCGGTAAGAAAACGAGTAGGGCGTTTTGATTGCAGAAGATTTGTTGAAATCTCCATAAGTAAGTCTTGTTCGAACCCAAAGAACTGCCTGTGTTTTGCTGAGAACTTAAGCCCGGCGTACCCTACGCCTACTATCAGGTGCCGCCAGTGGTGACGGTGATTTGATGAATCGTTCAAGGCGCTAGTTGAAGCGGCTTCGCTGAATTGCAGCGTACCCTCTAAGTTTTGGAAATAAGCGATCAAACCATCAGAGAATCGCCTGGCGCTCAAATGGGCATGTTCGCTCATTAACTCGTCAAGAACCTCCTGTTTGCTATTGATCTGGTAAATGAATTCTTTCGTCGTTAGCTTGCTATTTAACGCGTTGAACTCCGCTAATTGCGGTATCCGCAGCAGGCAAATCCCGACCAAGAGTTCTTCAACCGGTAGATTTAAAGAGGCTGAGCTCACCTGTCTCAAACTCGAATTCGCCGGAAATCATGTAACCAGTCCTCGATTTCGTGACGATACCACCTGAGAACGTTACAGTTTGAAAGATGTAAGGGCAGAGGGAACTCATTACGGGAGATCAGACGACTTAGGATGCTCTCCTCAAGCTGGGTGTACACCAATACAGACTTAATATCCATCAACTCGTTACTCTTTGTCTCGTCCATGGAAATCTCCTGTTACACAATGTATGTCAGTCTTTTCTAGTTCTTATCAAACGATCCTTTAACCCAAATGATTATTACACTCGTCTCAAGCAAACGCATGATCTCATATATGCGAGCGTTGTCTTCTGATGCCTTTATAGCTGCAATAGCAACCCAGAATTCCTGATTGTTGGGTAAAAAACGCAAAAAATGGCTTAAGAAGGATGGAAATTCTTGATAGGAAAAATGGGGTATTTCCTGCTAGAGCCTCTATTTATGTATAAATATGATTTATAAACAGATATTTGTGTTCGATATTTTACTTAGAATATTAAGTCAATAGTAGGCTGAAAGAGTTCAAA
>CAYTLI010000218.1:0-4558 GCA_964438455.1 uncultured Pseudohongiella sp. | reverse complement strand
CAGCGGTGCGCTGGTGGGACCAAAAACAATGTCACCTCCCATTCCCGCGGTGAGGATAACGAATTGCTTTTCGCCTTCAATGCCGAAGCGAAACATCTTGCTATAGGTGGAAACCTGATCGATGCCGGCATTGGTGAGGGAGTCGGAGCAAAACACCATGCCCGCGTCGACGGATACTGCTACACAATAGGTCATGCGGAACTCGTACGAATCTAACGCGCTAGATCATACTAAGTAAGTTGGCAGGAGAATAGGAATTTTTCCAATATATTCCCAAGGCAGGGAATACGCGGCTCGCAGGGCCTTCAGGGCAGGTCGGGCGCTGCCCTGAATGGCGTCGGAGGAGGGAGCTGCTTACTGGACGCTTTCGGGCAGGTCGTCGAAATCGTCCCACTCATATTCCAGGGCGATGCGCTTGGAATCGAGTCTCTCCTCTATACGGCGTCTCAGCTCCGTAAGATTGGATGCCGTAGATTGCTCGGGTGCCTCTTCCTCTTCGCTCTCGGCGGAAAGGTCGTTAGGCATTTCATAAAGCTCTGGAGAACTGTCCAGGCTGTCTTCCAAATTGGGCTCTTTCACAGCGCACCTCAACTCATGACTGCATCAGCGGAATAGACTGCACTAATCCGTATATCGACTTCTCTATAAGGATTCTTCAGTAAAAATTCAATTCTGCGGGTAATAAATTTCACTGATATTGCAGTCACCCGGAAAGGTGCGCTTTGCGAGCCTGGAACTTGCTCAGGAGGCCTGTAGCTGTGCAATTGCCTGTTCGCGGAGGAGCTTCTTGGCAATCTTGCCTGAGGCGATGCGAGGCAACTGTTCCTGTTGGAAGAAAAAGTATTGGGGGATCTTGAATGCGGCGATCTTGTGCTGGAGAAACTCGCTAAGCTTTTCTGCATCAAGGGATCTTCCCGGTTTCAGCATAATACTTGCACAGGGTACTTCACCGAGACGGAGATCGGGCACGCCATAAACTGCCACCTCACATACCGCGTCGTTCTCATAGATGGCGTATTCCACTTCCGCGCAGGCGATGTTTTCGCCGCCACGGATGACGATGTCCTTGGCCCTGTCCATGATGATAAGAAAGCCCAGCTCATCAAGCTTGCCGATATCTCCGGTGTGGAACCAGCCATCCTTTAATACCTCGGCTGTAGCTTCTGGCTTGTTCCAGTAGCCTTTCATGATGGTAGGCCCCTTGATGCAGATCTCGCCGACCTGTTCGTTGTCGAGAGTATTGCCAGCCTCATCGACGATCGTCACTTCGGTCACGGGCGGCGTCGGCCTGCCAGTGCTGTTGGGTCTGGCAATATAAAACTTGCCGGTGATGATGGCGCCGATGGCATTGGTTTCGGTCAGGCCATAACCCAGTCCGGGCAGGGCCTTGTCCGGGAATTTCTCCAACATCAGGCTCAGGTGTTCCGGAGGTCGCGGCGCGCCCCCACTTTGCACGGCCCGCAGGCTGGAAAGATCGGTGCTGGCGAATTTTTTCGAGTGCAATACTTCCCAGGTCATGGTGGGTACGCCATGGAGAACCGAGATTCTCTCTTTCTCAATGAGTTCGAGGGCTTTCTCCGCGTCCCATTTGTACATCATCACGAACTTGCGCTGGTAGATGAAACAATTGAGGAACTGTGCGTGGCTTCCTGTCACATGGAACAGTGGCACATTGGCCAGCATTGCTGGTTGATACTCGGGATCGGGTTCGAGAAGTTCCGGGCGCAGGATTTCGTTAATCTCTTTAACAAACTTCCAGGTAAACAGGGCATTGATGATGGCGCGATGGGTGGACAACACACCTTTCGGTTCCCCGGTTGAGCCGGAGGTGTACATGATTGATGCATCATGCTCGGGGCCAACCTCGAGTTGGGCTATCTCCTCGTCACTCAGTGGCTCCAGGTCTCGCAGCAAGTTAAAGAACTCTTTCGCTGCACTGGTCTCGTCAGGTTTGATCAACACGGCTTCCACCTGCAGTTCATCCAGGTGTGGTTGCAGCAGACTCAGTCGTGCGGCATCGGCGAACACCAACTTGCTACCACTGTCCTTGAGGCCGTAGCGTAGTTCCGGGCTGGTCCACCAGGAATTCATTGGCACCACAATTGCGCCGATCAGGGTGACTCCCATGTAGGTCAGGCACCACTCGGGAGAGTTGCGGGCACAGATGGCGACTCTGTCGCCGGCCTGAACCTGGAAGCGTTCTATCAGCAGGCGACCGAGTTTGCGTGCCAGGACAACAGACTCGGCGAAACTGAAGCGCTCGTCCTGGTAAACGAGGAACGGCAGATCGGGATCTGACAGGCCGAGCTGGTACAGCTCGCCCAGATTTTTGGGCACCTTCGCAAAAACGGGAGTCTCAACACCGTCGATAAGCACGGTTTCGACTGCGAGTTCAGCGTCGGGAGATTTGTGCGCGACGACAATGTCTTTCAGTTTCGCCAGGTCTTCGCGAATTTGGTCATCGCTGAGTACTTCAACTGTCATCGTGCGGTTACTCAGCTCTGAATTCGACAGTTACCTTGCCCATGGCGCGGCGCTGGGTGAATACATTGAAAGCATCTACAAATTGATCGGCAGGGAACGATTGGCTGACCAGGGGATGTAGCTTGCCTTGCTCGAAGTAGGTTAGAAGCTCCTGAAAGTTTTTCTCGTACTCTGCAGGCTCTTCCTTGCGGAAACGACCAAGAAACACGCCGACCATGGCAGACCCTTTTAAAAGGGCCAGATTGGCTTTGTATTCGGGAATGCGGCCGCTGGTGAAGCCGACGACAAGAAGGCGACCATTCCAGTTGATACAACGACAGCACTGGTCGAAAAGATCTCCGCCGACAGGATCGTAAATGACATCAGCGCCCCGGTCATCGGTCAGTGCCTTAACTTTCTCTTTCAGTTCACCGTCACCGTAGTTGATAGTTTCATCAGGATTGAGCTGGCGCACGAAATCCAGTTTCTCTTCACTACTGGCTGCAGCAATCACACGCGCTCCCATCAGCTTGCCCAGATCAACGGCAGTCATGCCCACGCCGCCGCTTGCGCCCAATACCAGCAATGTTTCGCCTGGCTGCAATTGCGCGCGCTGCTTCAGCGCATGGTAGGAAGTGGTATAGACCATGGCGAATCCGGCAGCGGTGGCAAAATCCATGTTGTCAGGAATCCTGTGCACACTATTGGCCTTGACCGCGACCTGTTCTGCCAGCCCGCCAATTCCGGGGATGGCCATCACCCGATCACCGGGTTTGAAGCCCTTGAACTCGGCTCCCACAGAACGGATGACGCCACCGACTTCTGATCCGGGAGTGAATGGCATCGGAGGTTGAAACTGGTATTTACCCTGGATCTGCAGCCCATCCGGGAAATTCAGCGAAGCTGAATAGACATCGATGATCGCTTCGTCGGGCGCCGGTTCGAGATCCGGGACTTCTTCCATCACCAGATTTTCTGGTGGACCGTAAGATTTGCAAAGAACTGCTTTCATCGTGTCGTTATAGAGCTGTTATTGGTTTCAAACGCTGGTGCTGGTGCAACGAAGCGCCGATTCAACCATGAATGGAAGATCACTTCAAACCATGTACAGCTGTGTGCTATTTTGCACGCCTACACTGCTCTTCACTGGCCATCACGCAACGAATGAACGAACATCAACGCAGAGAATACCTCCAGCGCATGGGGTATGAAGTCTACTATCCGCGTTTCAAGATTCCCGGTGCCAGGCCATCACCCGATTATGAGGTACCGCTGCTTGATGCCGGGACGGCCCAGCGAGTGGAAACTCCGCCGTCAGCAAAGCCAGGCAAGCAAGCGCCAGAAGCTATCAAGCCGCAGGCGGAAGCCAGACCGGCACGGGTAGAATCTATACAGCCAAACACACCTTCTACTGCCGTGGAAAAGTCAGCGGAATCAGCTAGCGTTCCGACAAAACCCGACTCTGCTGCAGCAGATGACGAGCTGCGTTTCAGTTTGCAGTATTTTGCTATCAACGAGAACCTGGCCATCATCAATGAGGCGCCGCATCAATTGCGCGGCAAGCAGAATCGTGAATCCCAGCTGCTGTTGCAGGCAATTCTTGCTGCGATTTTGCCGGCACAGGAAGGGCTGGAGCTGGCGCCAGTGGAGTTCGATTGGCCAATAGCCGAGGGTCTCGCTGCAGCCGATCCGAGGCGAGCCGCCTCACTGGCTTTACACGGCTTCATCAATCAACGACAGGAGCAGGATGGATTTGCCAATCTGTTGGTCTTTGCCGCCCAGATTCACACCCTGTTGCTGGGCGAGCGAGACGGAGAGGTTTTCGGCGATCAGGAATCTGCAGATATGACTAGCAAGCTGACGGTGACTCATAGCTTGCAATCGATGTTGGTACATCCCTTGCTGAAGCGTGAAACCTGGGCGCACTTGCAGTCCCTGCGGAGTCGATTGCTAGCCTAGCGAAGTATTCTGGCCCCATGGAACGAAAGTTATCAACAGCAACCCAGTTTTTTGCGCGTACCATGCGCAGCAGTGACGTGGACATGGTGGTGCAAAATGAAGTTGCTGCCTATGAACACCCCTGGACCAAGCGCAT
>CAYTLI010000217.1:0-4581 GCA_964438455.1 uncultured Pseudohongiella sp. | reverse complement strand
CACCAACCAGCGAAACATCACCCTGCCCACCTGGGCATACCACCGATGCGACATGTTGCGGTTGTGATGGATTACTGATGTCGTAGGTATTAAAGCCATGATAGTTACCTGCAACCAGGTAATCACCGGAGAAAAGCAAATCCGTGTTAGAGAAACTTAGCAACGCCGGGCGTGGATCCGCATTCTCATCTTCCTCTTCGTCTTCCGTTGGAGTTTCAGGCGCGTTTCCGCTGGCAGCGGCTTCCGCTTCCAACTCTTCAAGGCGTCGTGCCGACAACCCTGAAGGACGATCAGGATCGAAGAAGCCCGCCGGCTTGGGCAAAGAAGCAACCAGCTGCATATTCAGCGCAGCCTCACCTGCATCCCTGAAACCTGCGGCCAATCCCACACGGGGATCAGGGTTAAAACTGGCCAACAACGTATCCATGCGTTCGATTTCCGAAGTCTGGTCTGAGGTAACGTCGGAGGTGAATTCATAAAGCAGGGGATCTTGCGCCGAACCACGGGTATCCAACAGCGCCTCAACCATATCCAATGCACCCTGATGGTGATCGATCATGGACTCCAGGTAGAGTCGATCGAATTCGGGACCCGATGCCGCCGTCAGCGCATCCATCTCATCATCGCTGAGCATGCCCGGCATGGGCTCGAATCCGTCCCGGTGGTGAGCGTCTTGTGGCGTTACCTCCAGACCCTGATTGCGTAACCAGTCCTGCATCATGGCGATCTCGTCATCCTGAGACAGGGTGATGCGTTCAGCGACAGCCAGCACCGCTTCATTGTTGGTGCGATCTGCCGCCAGAGCCGACATTTCCTTGGCCTGGGCGTGATGAGGAATCATGCCCTGCAGGAAACGAATATCAGCCTGGGAATATTCCAGGTTCGCCAGATCCGCTGCCTGTTCGGCAGTGATCACCCTGCCCTGTTGACCGGGTGGGCCCGGTTGAATGATCGGCACCTGGGCACTGACTACAGTGGCAGTCAGGGCTAGCACCAGAACAGCCATTGTCCGGGACAATAAAGACGAAAGATTGATGGAGTCAAAACGCATGAATGGACCTCCGAAGGCTAAAACCGCTAAATGGCCCGACATTGTACCGCTATTGGCCGGGTTTGGAATGCGCCTCCGCCCCTGTATTCTTCGCGCCGCCCTCACAGCCCCGCCGATCGTCTATTCATTGTCTTGATCCGGGCCTTGCTTTAAGCTCTGCTGCCAATTCTGTACGGATTACGAGACGTTTTACGAGGCTGTTAACGAGATCCCGCTATGCAATTGTGCCTGCTTCAGTCCAAGCGGTTCCTGTGGGGACTGGTGTTTTTCGCCAGCCATCTGGGTGCCGCAGAAAATTTGGTCGCAGACCCATCAGTTTATGATTCCGCCATCGCACGTTTACGGTCGCAGCCGGCAGTACAGGCAGCGCTGGACCACGTGCTTACACTGGAACCCCGCTCGCTACAGGATCTCATCGAAATCACCGAAATTCCGGCGCCTCCTTTCGCCGAAACCCAGCGCGCAGAGAGATTTGCCGAGATGCTGCGTGAAGCAGGTCTCACGGATGTCAGCATCGACGAAGTCGGAAACGTCATCGGACGTCGGCCCGGGATATCGGGTGATCGCGTCATTGCCTACAGTGCCCACCTGGACACGGTTTTCCCCATCGAAACAGATGTGACGGTTCGCCAGGAAGGTAATCGCCTCTACGCTCCTGGCATCGGTGACAACAGTCGCGGACTGATCACCCTGCTTACCGTGTTGCGCGTCATGGAGTTTGGCAATATCCAGACTGACGCTGAAATCTGGTTCATCGGCAACGTGGGCGAGGAAGGGCTGGGTGATCTGCGCGGCATGAAACATCTGTTCAGAGAAGGTGCTGACAGCATCGACACGCTGATTGCGATCGATGGCGGAAGTACCAGCCGTATTGTTACCGGAGGGGTCGGGTCGCACAGATATAGAGTCACCTTCACCGGTCCAGGCGGCCATTCCTGGGGCGCCTTCGGCATGGCTAACCCACAGCATGCCCTTGGTCGTGCCATATCACTGTTTGACCAGAATGCCCTCGGCGCAACCAGGGAAGGCCCGAAGACCACATACAATGTTGGTCGCATCGGTGGCGGCACATCAATCAACTCCATCCCCTTCGAGGCCTGGATGGAAGTGGACATGCGCTCCATCAGCCAGGAAAAACTCGATGAGGTCGATGCCATATTCCAGCGCGCAATTCGCATCGCCCTCGATATGGAAAACCTGGAAAGACAAAGCGGCCCTGCTCTCGAGGTTGATATCGAAAGGGTCGGTACTCGCCCAGCCGCCCAGGGAGATCCCAACAGCCCCCTGGTACAACACGCTATAGCTGCCACTCGTTCATTCGGAATCGAGGCGGACCTGCAAAGCTCTTCCACTGACGCCAACCTGCCACTCTCACTTGGTGTCCCGGCTATTACCATGAGTCGCGGCGGCCTGGGTGGCAATTCACATTCGCCAGATGAATGGTGGGAAAATGTCGATGGCCACATCGGCATCCAGATCGGCTTGCTCACGCTATTGGCTGAAGCTGGTTTGGCAGAGCAATCCGCCTCAGACTAGCCAAAAATAGCTGCTATAATTGCCACTACGCAGTACTTCATCCCGTCCGCTGTTCATCCACATAAAATCAATCAATGGAAAAAATTGATCGTCATAACTTGCGTCCGGTACGCACGCTGAACCTGCTTTCGTCTCGCGAGCTGCACGGCCTGATGTCATCACAGGACCAGGTGCATCGACTGTTTCGTCAATGCGCCCTGGCGGTTCTCAATGCGGGCAGTGACCAGGACGATGTGGAAAGTCTGCTCGCCGATTACGCAGACTTTGAAATCGAAGTCATTCGCCAGTCCCGCGGCCCAATACTGTCGGTGAAGAATGCGCCAGCAACTGCGTTCGTCGATGGCAACATGATTCGAGCGGTACAGGAGCACCTGTTTTCAGTGCTGAGGGATGTGGTCTATGTAAACCACTCCCTGACCGGCACCTATGATCTGGACAGCCGCCGCGGTATCACCGATGCGGTATTCGATATTCTGCGCAATGCCGACATCGTGCGCCCAAATCTGCGCCCCGATCTCACTGTCTGCTGGGGCGGCCACTCGATCAGCCGCAATGAATATGACTTCACCAAGGAAGTTGGTTACCAGTTAGGCTTACGAGGCCTCAACATCGCCACCGGTTGTGGCCCCGGCGCCATGAAAGGACCGATGAAAGGCGCTGCGATCGGCCACTCAAAACAGCTGCAGGATCTGCGTCGTTATATTGGTATTACCGAACCAGGGATCATCGCCGCAGAAGCGCCCAACCCTATCGTTAACGAGCTGGTAATTCTGCCGGATATCGAAAAACGCCTGGAGGCTTTTGTCCGGCTCGCCCACTGCATCATAGTATTTCCCGGTGGCGCTGGCACTGCAGAGGAGTTGTTGTATCTGCTCAGCATCCTGATGCATGAACGCAATGTTGATTTGCCTTTCGGCATTATCCTCGCCGCATCCGAAGAGAGCCGTGAATATTTTGAAGTTATGGACAACTTCATCAGGCAGACGGTTGGTGAAGAAGCCACACAACAGTATGAGATCGTCATCGGCGACGTGGTGGAGGTAGCGCGCCGCGCCAAACACCACATCATCGAGTGCCGAAAGCAGCGGATGAAGACTGGTGCTGCCTATGGTTTCAACTGGGAACTATACATTCCCACCGAGCTACAGCAGCCATTCGAACCCACCCATGAAAACATGGCCGCACTGGCACTGGATTCTGGTCTGTCTCCTTTCCAGCTCGCGTCAAATCTGCGCAAAGCGTTTTCAGGAATCGTTGCGGGCAACGTCAAGCCATTTGGCATCGAACAAATTAAGCGACATGGCCCCTACCTGATGCAGGGAGAACCGCGCATCATGGAGTTGCTGCAAGGGTTACTCGACTCCTTTGTCGCGCAACGAAGAATGAAGATAGACTACGAAAGCTATCAGGCTTGCTGGCAAATCCAGCAGGGATAATCCCCTTCTATCCCCTCACCGAGTCGATCCAGCGATCGACCTTGGCTTCCAGCGCCTCCATGGGCAGCATCCAGTTGATACTCCCAGAGCTCCCAACTGAGTTTGCCTTCATCATCTAGAGCATCGAAGTCGAACCCGGCACGCATCCGGGCAACGCTATCCCGGCGCCAGGCCAACTGGCGATCCAGGGATTCCTCGGAAACATCATCCAGTTCCCCGTAGTCGCTCTTGTCGCCCAGGCGCGTCTTGGTTAGGGGACTGAAATCCAACTCCTCGGCGAATTCCTCATCCAGCCAGACGGTGAGGCGATCAGTTTCGCTTATTTCCGGCGTCGCGGGTTCGGTATCTGAGATCACGGCCGGAGAATTGCTGCTCTCACTGCAAGCGATCAGAAGCAAGGAAGTCAGGACTAGGGCGAAAGATTTCATGGCGTCACCTGAGGCTGTCGATGACAGGAGTTTAACAAAAACGAGGAAAATGTTTTGAATCAAGCGCTTGCAACCCGGCTGGGCGCAGAATCTTGCCAGCCAGAGCTATATGCGTATAATACGCCGCCTT
>CAYTLI010000216.1:0-4581 GCA_964438455.1 uncultured Pseudohongiella sp. | reverse complement strand
GCAGCACCAACAATTGCGCCTGTTCATCCCGCTCAAGTGCAAGTTGCGCGGCCAATGCGATCGCCGGCGCGGTGTTGCGCCCTTCTGGCTCCAGAAGAATGTATCCTGACTCGCTCCTGTTTCGGCGCAAACTTTCCGCCACCAGGAATCGTTGCTCCTCGCCACATACGACGATCGGCGAGGCCAGGCTTGGCAGCCCTTGCAGGCGCGCCAGTGTCGCCTCAAAAAGTGTGCCCTGGCCGGAGTAGAACTCGATGAATTGCTTGGCCAGCGCAGTGCGTGAAGCGGGCCAGAGCCTGGTGCCGGTGCCACCGGCAAGGATGATGGGATAGAGCATGAATCACACCTGGAAAATCAGGGCGCCATGGTAACAAAAATCCCGCGGTGAATGCTGTAAGCCAAGGGGCGCATCGCTCACGTCCTGCACACAGGCGCAACAGCCTGTCTTCCGACTCGCAGCGTTTACCGCCGCTGCCCCCAATTCCGGTCGATTATTTAGTGTCTACGCGCTAAACTCCCAGCCTTTGTTAGCAGGGACAGGCGTTTCACTACCCCATGAATACAAGGAATGATTTTTTCACTCCGAAAAGCTCCTACGAGCTGGACGAGCTGGTTGAGTGCGGTTACGGCAGACTATTTGGTCCAGGTAATGCCAAGCTGCCAATTGATAACATGCTGATGCTGGACCGCATCACTGAGATCACATCGGACGGTGGTGAATACGGCAGAGGCAAGATAGTTGCCGAATTGGATATCAAACCCGACCTGTGGTTCTTTGCCTGCCACTTTCCCGGCGACCCGGTAATGCCAGGCTGTCTCGGTCTTGATGCCCTGTGGCAATTGGTAGGTTTCTACCTGGGCTGGAGTGGCTTCCCAGGTAAGGGTCGTGCGCTTGGCGCCGGCGAAGTAAAATTCACTGGAGAGATTTTGCCCGACTCCAAGAAGGTTGTGTACGAGCTGGACATTAGTCGGGTCATCGATCGCAAGCTGGTGATGGGCATTGCCGACGGCACAGTGGCCGTAGATGGAAAAGTTATCTATACCACAAAGACTTTAAAGGTCGGTCTGTTCACACCAGAGAACAAGTTTTAGGAAAAACCAGATAACGATAATAAAGCAGCCCATGAAAAGAGTTGTCGTCACAGGCTTTGGGATCGTCTCCTGCCTCGGAAACAATAAGGCAGAGGTGCTCCTGTCTCTGCAACAAGGCAAGAGCGGAATCTCCTTCAATCAATCCTATGCGGACATCGGCATGCGCAGCCACGTCAGTGGCGCCGTTAATCTCAACACCGAAGAGCTGATCGATCGCAAGATTCACCGCTTCATGGGCGAAGCCTCTGCTTACACCTACATCGCCATGGATGAGGCAATAAAAGATGCAGGCCTTGGTCTCGATGAAATCTCCAACGAGCGGATCGGCATAGTTGCCGGCTCCGGGGGCGGTTCGCCAGAGGACCAGTTGGAAGCCAATGACATCCTGCGAGAAAAGGGCTTGCGCCGAGTCGGCCCCTACCGCGTGCCCCGCACCATGAGCAGCTCTGTGTCCGCCTGCCTGGCAACCCCCTTCAAGATCAAGGGCGTCAACTATTCGATTTCCTCAGCCTGCGCAACCAGCGCGCACTGTATTGGCAATGCAGCCGAACTGATCCAGATGGGCAAGCAGGATATTGTTTTCGCCGGAGGCGGCGAATCTGAACACTGGTCCATGTCCAGCCTGTTCGACGCCATGGGAGCGTTGTCCACCAAATACAATGACACCCCGGACAAGGCTTCCCGCGCATTTGATGCTGACCGGGATGGTTTCGTCATCGCCGAAGGTGGCGCCATGCTGGTAATGGAAGATCTGGAGCACGCCCAGGCGCGCGGCGCAAAGATTTATGCAGAACTTACCGGCTATGCTGCGACATCTGATGGCTACGATATGGTTGCGCCTTCCGGTGAAGGTGGCGCCCGTGCCATGCGCATGGCCAGAGAACAGGCGGGCGGCAAGATTGATTACATCAACACCCATGGCACCAGCACGCCAGCAGGCGACGTTTCGGAACTGAATGCGATTCGTGAGGTCTTTGGTGATGAGGCGCCGCTTATTAATTCCACCAAGTCGTTAACCGGTCATTCTCTCGGTGGCGCCGGGGCACAGGAAGCTATCTATAGCCTGTTAATGATGGAAAATAATTTTGTCGCAGCATCAGCCAATATTGAAAATCTCGACGAGGCAGCCGCTGGACTACCGATCGCCATCGAACGTCAGGACAATGTCGAGCTACAACGCATCATGTCCAACAGTTTCGGCTTCGGTGGCACCAATGCCTGCCTGGTATTCGAACGCTTCCAGTCCTAGCGTCCCTTAAGCCTGGTAGTTTGTCACCATGAAGAACAAATCCCCGACATTGCTACTATTATTCTGCACGAGTCTGCTCGCCAGCCTCGCCACGGCACAGCTGCAACCTCGCTCCATCAGCAGTCTCGATAATAGCCTCGGTCAAAACAGGCCTTTACCCCTGGAACAGGCCTTTCCTTATTACGTGAGTGAAGTGAGTCCGGGCCAGTATCGGGTGACCTGGGACCTGGCACCGGGACATTACCTGTACCGCCATGCCTTCGCCTTCGCCCTGCAACAACGAGAAGATGCAGAGGCGCTGGAAGTGAACTTTGCCTTGCCTGATGGACTGAAAAAGACTGATCAGTTCTTTGGTGAGATCGAGGCCTATTACGACCAGGTCACCGCCGACCTCTCCCTGCCGACCGTTCCTGGCCCGGAAGCCAGCCTGGTGCTGGAGTACCAGGGCTGTGCCGACTGGGGCTTCTGCTACCCCCCGCAAAGGGTTCTATTCGCCCTGATCCCCTGATTTTGCCGATTTCCGACCCGGATGTAGTGAAATAGTGTACAAATTCTGAGAAAATGCCGACAAAATGTGCAATCGGCGCATATCTGGCGATTTTGTACTTTTAATTACTTCATTTGGACAGGTAAACCATGGCAAGCATACTGGCCCTGCACGGGCCCAATTTGAACCTGCTGGGTCACCGCGAACCCCATATTTACGGCGCTGACACGCTGGCTGACATCAATCAGCGCCTGGCAGAACTGTGCTCTGCCGCCGGACATCAGTTCGATTCCCTGCAGGCCAATGGCGAGTCGGAACTGATTAACCGACTACACGAAGCACGGCAGGACGGTACGGATTTCATGTTGGTGAATTTCGGCGGTTTCACTCACACCAGCATCGCACTGCGTGATGCCATGCTGGCCGCAGAAATTCCTTTTATAGAAGTGCACTTGTCAAACCTCTACAAGCGGGAAAGCTTTCGCCACAAATCCTATTTCGCAGATATCGCGGTAGGCAGCATTGTTGGCCTGGGCGCCCAGGGATATGAATTAGCCCTGCAGGCTGCGTTCAAGCAGTTGCAGGCATAACAACCAGGTTCAGGGACATTTATGGACATCAGAAAAGTTAAGAAACTCATCGAGCTGTTAGAAGCATCCGATATTGCTGAAATCGAAATCAAGGAAGGCGAAGAAGCGGTTCGCATTAGCCGAGCATCCAGCGCTCCACAGGTTGCACTGGCACCGGCTCCAGTCGCTGCGCCCGCTGCGGTCCCAGCACCTGCTCCTGCGGCAGAAGCACCTGCCACCGCCGAGAAACCGGAGGCAGCGCATTCTGGCAACGTGGTTAGCTCTCCTATGGTGGGCACCTTCTATCGCTCACCCTCTCCTTCTTCACCGCCATTTGTTGAAGTTGGCAGCCAGGTGAAGAAAGGTGACGTCGTTTGCATCGTGGAAGCAATGAAGATGATGAATCAGATCGAAGCAGACCACAGCGGTGTGGTTGAAGCGATTCTGGTGGGCGATGGTGAGCCGGTCGAGTTCGATCAACCACTTATCACCATCGTCTGATCACCCTAATTCTGCGGCTGAATTCTGTTATGTTGGAAAAGATCCTCATTGCCAATCGCGGCGAGATAGCACTTCGCGTACTGCGCGCCTGCAAAGAACTTGGTATTAAAACTGTCGCAGTGCATTCCACTGCAGACAAGGACCTGATGCATGTCCGCCTCTCGGACGAATCAGTTTGTATCGGTCCTCCCAGTCCCACTGAGAGTTACCTGAATGTGCCTGCCATCATCAGCGCAATGGAAGTGACGGATTCCGATGCCGTGCACCCGGGTTACGGTTTTCTGTCCGAGAATGCAGACTTTGCCGAGCAGGTCGAGAACAGCGGGTTTATTTTTATCGGGCCTGCCCCGGAAACCATTCGCGCCATGGGCGACAAGGTCTCGGCAATTGAGATCATGCGTGAAGCGGGCGTGCCCACAGTACCCGGCTCCAATGGCCCACTCGATGACAACAACGACCGCACCCTGGAACTGGCCCGGGAGATTGGATACCCGGTCATTATCAAGGCCGCGGCTGGCGGCGGTGGACGCGGCATGCGCGTCGTACACAACGAAGCCGCATTGTTAAAAGCGATCTATGTCACCCAGACAGAGGCAAAATCTTTCTTCGGTGACGGCACCGTGTACCTGGAAAAATATCTGGTCAATCCGAGACATGTGGAAATCCAGGTCATCGGTGACGGC
>CAYTLI010000215.1:0-4584 GCA_964438455.1 uncultured Pseudohongiella sp. | reverse complement strand
CTATCGATAATATGAACTCGAATACGCCCATGATTTAAACCTGCTCTCAGTCTTCCTGATCTTTGTTGAGTTTGGTTTTTAACTCTTCCAATTCCTTGTCTATAGACTCTTCTCGTTCGAGTTCGTCGAACTCGCTTTGCAGGCCACGCTGTTCGATGTGGGCGCTATCCATTTGGCCCTCCATCTGGTCAATCTTCTTCTCGTAATACTCAAATTTGTCCATGGCATTGTCAATAGTGTAGCCCTGCAGGTGGCGATTCACGTCCACTCGCGACTTCGTTGCCTTGGTGCGCATTACGATTGTTTTTTGACGGGCCCTTGCGTCATTGAGCTTGGCTTGCAGTTGCTCAATTTCAACACTGAGTTTGTCCAGAGTCTCATCCAGTTTGGCCAGATCTTTCTGGGTAATTTCAACACTGGAGTTGATATTGGATTTTTCCAGCAGTGCAGCCTTGGCCAGGTCCTCGCGTCCCTTGGAGAGGGCGAGTTCGGCTTTGGCTTCCCAGTCCGCAGCCTGTTTTTTCAACTTCTCTGCGCGACGGGTAAGGGTTTTCTTTTCTGCGATAACTTTGGCAGTACCGCTACGCACTTCAACCAGGGTCTCTTCCATCTCCTGGATAACCATGCGAATCATCTTCTCCGGGTTCTCAGCCTTGTCCAGCAGGGCGCTGATATTGGAGTTGATGATGTCAGACAATCTCGAAAAAATGCTCATTGCTGATACCTCTTGCTTAGTGGTGAGCCAGATGCACATTTCACATCGGCTTGATATCTATTGAGCAGATACTGTGCCAACTCTGCGCCACTCCATAACATGTTGAAAAATAAGACAAAAAAATAGGTGTCCCGAGCGTTAGGGATTTCGCATGGCTAAATTACTTAACAAGTGGTAATTTTCACTACCGTTTTTCGACGAATTTGCCTCCTTACCCTGACTGGCTATACGATTCGTCGCAAGCCCACGGAAAATCATCTAACACATTGAAATAGAAGGGAAAATGGACGAGCTTAGCGCACCACCACGAATGATCGGTGAATCAGCGAACTTCCTGGAAATGCAGGAGCATATTTCTGTGGTTGCGCCGCTTACCAAGCCGATCCTGATTGTCGGGGAAAGGGGTACCGGTAAAGAGTTGGTCGCTGCCAGACTGCATTTCCTGTCCCGGCGTTGGGAACAGAACTTCCTCAAGATTAACTGCGCTGCCATGAGTGAGAATCTGCTCGAGGCGCAACTGTTTGGTCATGAGGCAGGTGCCTATACCGGCGCAACGAAGCAGCGTAAGGGATATTTTGAGCGCGCTGATGGTGGCACCTTGTTTCTGGATGAGCTGGCCAATACCGATCTCTCGGTACAGGAAAAAATCCTCAGGGTCATCGAATATGGTGAGTTCGAGCGATTGGGTGGCAATGAAGCCATTACCGTAGATGTGCGAATCATCGCCGCCACCAACGAAGACTTGCCGGAGTTGGCAAGACAAAACAAGTTTCGTGAAGATTTGCTCGATCGGCTCGCATTCGATGTCATCACATTGCCACCTTTGCGGGAGCGCGCAGAAGACATCCTGGTATTGGCGGAACACTTTGCCGTCGGTATGGTGAAGGAACTGGGTGGCGAACTATTTTCCGGTTTTTCTTCCAAGGTCGAGAAAGCGCTGATGAATTACAGATGGCCTGGCAATATCAGGGAATTGAAGAATGTTATCGAGCGTGCTGTTTATCAGAATGGTGAAGGGCAGATTTCTCAGCTGGTTTTTAATCCGTTTGACTCACCTTACCGGCCATCGGTGAGAGAGAGTGTGGACAGTGCCGACGGCGGCAGCGAGCCGGCCGCGAAATCGGCACCCGATCTGTCTGCTACCGATTCATTCGATTTCAAGGAGGAGGTTCAGGCATTTGAGATAAACCTGTTGACCCAGGCGATGGAGCAATCTCAATTCAACCAGAAGAAGGCCGCCGAATTTCTCAATCTTTCCTATCATCAACTGCGTGGCTATCTGCGCAAGTATGATCTACTCTCATAGATATAAGTGCAGAAAATAAAACGCCGGGCGATGCCCGGCGTCTTTGTTTCTGGTTGCGGAGTCTAGTTTCGCATGGCCTCATAGACCATCTGTTGTGCAACATTGTTGTTGAAGGGGGATCTGGGTCCACCACGCTTCTGCTCCATGTAGAGCATATAGAAGTCGTTCTCTTCATCGACAACAACGATAGTGCCGCCAATGCCTCGCCAGCCGAAGTTATGGGGGCCGTCAGGATCGTCGGTAGTAGGCTGCAAGTGGAAGCCCAAACCCCAATCGCCTCGGTTGCCATAAAAGAAAAACTCGCGAGAAACATCATCGCCTATTTTCTTTTCCCGCATCTGGTCCAATGTGGATTCCTCAATGATGCGAGCGCCGCGGTAGCTGCCGCCATTGAGCAGCATTTCTGCGAAACGCACATAGTCTTCGGTCGTGGAATTCAGCCCGCCACCACCGGAAAGCATGGCACGGACCTCGGTATTGTCCGCCATTTCGCCGTGGATAGGCTCAGCGATGCGATAGGCCTTGCTCTTGGGTACATAAAACGTTGTCTCGTCCATGCCCAGCGGGGTGAAGATCAACTCATCCAGTAATTGATCGAGCGGTTTGCCTGCTGCTACCTCCAGCACGGCACCAAGCACATCGGTGGAATGGCCATAGTGCCAGGCAGTTCCGGGTTCAAAATAGACCGGTAATTTGCCCAGGCGGCCTGCCAGGTCTCTTGCCGTGATGTCAGAATAGTCCGGGAAGTCCCGCATGTACATTTTCCCCAGCTCGGTATCGGCGGCAAAGATTGCCTGCACCAGTCCCGATTCATGGGTTAGCAGATTCTCGACAGTCATGGTGTTTTGAGCCGGCCGAGTTGCTCCTGTCTCCCGATCGATGACCTTGAGATTGGCGAATTCTCCGATGTATTTCTCTACCGGATCATTGAGGCTGAGCAAGCCATCTTCAACCAGAATCATGGCGGCTACGCTAATTATCGGCTTGGTCATTGAGTAGATGCGAAAGATACTGTCCTTGTTAACCGGTGTGATGTCTTCGGCTGTTTGGTAACCGACTGTCTCCAGCACGCCAACACCCTGAGAGTTGCCGACAAGTATCAGTGCGCCGGGAAGGAATTCTCCGTCCACAGCTTCCTGCATGCGCCTCTTGATAGCATCGATCTCTGACTGGTCAATACCAAAGTTGGAAGGATGGATCATCTTGATAGAGCTGAGATGGTCATCTGCGTATGTTGATACCGAAAGCAGGCAAGTGAGCATGCAGCCCAGGACGAAATTTGATTTATTCATCGCGAGTCCTCAGAGTTATTGATCTTGTTCGTATTGCAGCTGGAAGATACTAGAGCAATGCCGGCCTCGCTACAATGCAGGCGGCGTATCAGAGTGTGGGCGGTCGAATGGGTCAGGAAAAATCCCGCAACAATGAATCGGTGATTTCCTGGGGCAGGGGATCTGTCCTGTATTGATAGTTCAGGTGTTCAGATTGAATCGTCCAGGTGGCGCCTTCCCGGGCTGCGGCGATCATATCATCGGTAAATTCGAAGCGAAGAAAATGCACGGAAGAGGTTTTTACCTCTGTGGACCTGGGCAGGTCTTCGTTGGCGATTGGGTAGACTGGGTCGAAGCCGTCAATACGGATCGAGATTAGCTCTTCTATACCTATCAGTTGTTGCAGCCGTTGCCGTCTTTCCTCTTCCTCCGGGTATTCAAGCATGAAGGTGACCTTCAGGTTTTTCCCATCCGGAATGAGCGGATTGTAGGCATCAAGTTCATCCTGCAACTCATCCATTTCGGTGATTTTCTCCGCACGAATAAGTTCAAGAATCTGGTAGCGCATGATCATGTAGTCTTCGAAATGCAACATGGCATTGGGTCCCAGAGGTACTCTCCGGGTTTTTTTGTGTTCCATTATTGCCTTTCTAATAGCGGGTCGCTGCGCCTCATAGGCTTCGATGGACAGCAGGTCAGCCATTGTGATTTTCTTCATAGCAATCTTTGCCTCGATATTCAGTGACATCACTGATTTACCTATATTCCGTAAGCAATGCGAAGTAATTCGATGGGGTGAACGGTTTCTTTATCAGACGACAGGTTGTTCTCGATGTGACGACCAGCCACTGGGCAGTCGCTTCCATAGTAGTCCGGTTCCTGTTGTTCAATCTGACGAACGATGGGTTTGGCGATCTTGTTGGCAAACTCCAGCGTTTCCTTTTTCACTCCATAGGTGCCGTCGTGCCCTGAGCAACGCTCGATGGCTTTTACAGTGGAGTTTTCAACCAGTTCAAGAATCTGTTTGGTACGGGGGCCGATATTCTGCACCCGTTGGTGACAGGCAACGTGGTAACTCACATCCCCGAGACTGTTCTTGAAGTCAGTTTTCAGCGCCCCGGCCTTGTGTAACTTGTACAGGTATTCGAAAGGATCGTGGAATGCCTGGGCAACTGCCTGAACTTTCTCGTCATCCGGAAACATCAGTGGTAGCTCCTGCTTGAACATGAGCACGCAGGATGGCACTGCAGCAACCAGGGCGTAGCCGGCCTGGGCCAGTTCATAAAGCACAG
>CAYTLI010000214.1:0-4604 GCA_964438455.1 uncultured Pseudohongiella sp. | reverse complement strand
TGAAATCGTCGATACCGGTTTCCTTGACCAGTATCTTGATGCGGGCCTTGTATTTGTTGTCCCGGCGCCCGGCACGGTTGTACACCCGCAGAATAGCTTCAAGCGCAGTCAGTAGATGCTGCTTGTCGACAAAGTCGAATACTTCCTGTCCGATAATCGGTGTGCGGCCTAAACCGCCACCTGCCAGGATGCGAAAACCGATGTCGCCGCTTTCATTCTTGGTCAGGTAAACGCCAATGTCGTGAACCTGGGTGGCGGCCTGGTCTATTGCTGTGCCACAGACGGCGATCTTGAACTTTCTCGGCAGGTAAGCAAACTCAGGGTGAAAGGTGGACCACTGGCGAATGATTTCACACCAGGGTCGACTGTCCTCCAATTCATCGACTGCCACTCCGGCAAACTGGTCTGTTGTGGTGTTACGTATGCAATTACCGCTGGTTTGTATGGCATGCATCTCGACTTCGGCCAGATGCTCTAGAATATCTGGAGTGTCTTCGAGCGCCGGCCAGTTGAACTGGATGTTTTGCCTGGTGGTGAAATGCCCGTAGCCCTTGTCGAAATGCTGTGCAATAAAAGCCAGCTTACGCAGTTGTCGTGACGACAACAGGCCATAGGGAACGGCAATCCGTAACATGGGCGCGAGTCGCTGGATATAGAGACCGTTTTGCAGCCGCAGCGGCAAGAACTCAGCGTCACTTAACTTGCCATCAAGATAACGTGCCGTCTGATCGCGAAACTGTGCCACGCGATCTGCTAGCATCTGGTGGTCATATTGATCGTACTGATACATGGTCTGCTGCAGCTCTGGTCAGGGCGGAAGTTTATTGAATATGGATTGTGATCGCTACGCTAAATTGGGTGCCAGCAACCGGGCAAGTTTCTCGGGGTCCCATTGCTTGCGACGGGCAAGGTCCTGCAGTTGCTCATCGCTCACTTTTCCTACCGGAAAATACTTGGCGTCCGGATGGCTGAAATAGAGACCGTTTACGGTGGCGGCAGGTGTCATCGCGTAACTCTCGGTGAGATCCACACCGATAGCATCGCTGGCATCGAGCAATTTGAACAGTGTGGTCTTCTCTGAGTGATCGGGGCAGGCGGGATAGCCAGGGGCAGGTCGAATCCCTACATAGTCTTCCTTGATCAGCTCTTCATTAGTCAGAGACTCATCGGGTTGGTAACCCCAAAACTCGGTGCGTACCCGTGCATGCATGTGTTCGGCGAAGGCTTCAGCCAGGCGATCAGCCAGAGCTTTGACCAGCAGTGCATCATAATCATTGTTATTGGCTTCGAACTCGGCTACCAGTTCATCTACGCCTATGCCGGCGGTAACCACAAAGCCACCTATGTAGTCTTGTACATTGTCCGATGCTGCGGCGATGTAGTCTGCCAGGCTCAAGTGAGCGAGTGAATCATCTTTTTCCATCTGCTGACGCAGGAAGTGCAGGGTGGCCAGAGGTTCATCGCCACCGTTGCTATTCAACAGACGCACATCATTCGCACCCTCACGCACGGCTGGCCAGAATCCGACTACCGCCTTGGCCTTGATCAGCTTGCCATCAATGATGCGCTTCAGCATGGCCTGGGCATCATTGAACAGGTCTGTCGCTGCTTTGCCGACCTTCTCATCGCCAAGAATCGCTGGATATTTACCTGCCAGGGACCAGGAGATAAAGAATGGTGTCCAGTCGATATAGTCAACCAGGGTAGCCAGGTCGTAATCTTCGAACACGCGAGTGCCGATAAAGCCCGGTTTGGTGGGCTGGTATGTACCCCAGTCCGAAACCAGTGCATTACTGTTTGCCTGCTGGTAATCGACCAGCTTTCGTTGCTGGTTCCTGTTCGCGGAGCGTTCGCGAATGGTTTCGTATTCGGCTCGTACTTCCTGGCAGAATTTCGCTTTCTTGTCAGGATTTAACAGGTTGCTGACTACAGTGACTGAGCGGGATGCGTCAGGCACGTAAACCGTAGAATCATTGCTATAGTTTTCTTCGATCTTGACTGCGGTATGTGCTTTTGATGTCGTCGCGCCACCAATCAGCAAGGGCACTTTGAAATCGAGCCGCTGCATTTCACTGGCTACATGCACCATCTCATCGAGAGAGGGGGTAATCAGACCACTCAAGCCAATGATATCTACTTGCTCATCGCGCGCTACTTGCAGAATCTTCTCGGCAGGGACCATGACGCCCAGATCGATGACATCATAATTGTTGCAGCCGAGCACGACCCCGACAATGTTCTTGCCAATGTCATGTACATCACCTTTCACAGTGGCGAGGAGAATCTTGCCCTTGCTATCCATTTGCTGATCTGTTTTTTCAGCTTCGATGTAGGGGAGCAGGTAAGCTACAGCTTGCTTCATTACCCGGGCGCTCTTGACCACCTGGGGCAGGAACATCTTTCCTGCGCCAAACAGATCGCCAACCTCGCCCATGCCGTCCATTAGCGACCCTTCGATTACTTTGATTGGACGATCTACCCGCTGGCGAGCCGCTTCGGTATCTTCCTCGATGAACTTGTTGATTCCTTTTACCAGTGCATAGGCCAGCCTTTTCTCTACAGGCTGTTCACGCCAGGCTAAATCTTCCTCTCGTTTTGTTGCCGCTTCACCGCTATAGCGTTGAGCAACTTCCATGAGAGTTTCAGTCCCGTCCGCAGAGCGGTTCAACACAACGTCTTCAACTGCCTGTTTCAAATCCGGCGGTATCTCGTCGTAGACTGTGAGTTGCCCGGCGTTGACGATACCCATGCTCAGGCCTGCCTTGATGGCGTGATAAAGGAACACAGAATGAATCGCTTCGCGTACGGTGTTATTGCCGCGAAACGAGAACGACACATTGGAAATGCCGCCTGAGATCAGTGCGCCAGGAAGATTGCTCTTGATGTACTTGCAGCACTCAATAAAGTCGACCGCATAATTGTTGTGCTCTTCTATGCCGGTGGCTATGGCGAACACATTGGGGTCGAAGATGATATCACTGGCACTGAAATCCAGTTTCTCTCGCAGCAGTTCATAGCTGCGTTTACAGATTTCATTCTTGCGAGCGAGCGAATCAGCCTGACCCTGTTCATCAAAGGCCATGACGATAATTGCGGCGCCGTATTGTTGGCACAAGCTGGCTTTGGCGAGGAAATCTTCCTCGCCTTCCTTCAGGCTGATGCTGTTAACGACAGGCTTGCCCTGAATGCACTTCAAACCAGCTTCGATGATCTCCCATTTGGAAGAGTCGATCATGATTGGCACGCGAGCGATGTCAGGTTCGGCAGCCAGCAGGCGAAGAAACTTCACCATGGCGCCTTCTGAATCCAGCATGCCTTCGTCCATATTGATATCTATGATCTGGGCGCCGGCTTCGACCTGTTCCCTTGCTACTTCCAGTGCTTCGTCATAATTCTCTTCCCTGATCAGGCGAGCGAAGCGAGCTGAACCCGTGACATTGGTGCGTTCACCCACATTGACGAACAAGGAATTCTCATCAATGTTGAATGCTTCGAGTCCGCTGAGTCGGCAGGCTGGAGGAGGTGTCGGAATTTTACGCGGGGGCACACCCTCCACGGCTCTTGCCAGGGCTTCGATATGCGCCGGGGTAGTGCCGCAACAGCCGCCGATGATATTGACGAAACCTCTGCGTGCGAACTCACCGACCAGGTCAGCCATCTGCTCCGGCGTCTGGTCATATTCGCCAAACTCGTTGGGCAGGCCGGCATTTGGGTGGGTCGAGACCAGGGTAGGTACGATGCTCGACATCTCTTCGATGTGCGGGCGTAGTTGTTCCGCACCCAGTGCGCAATTAAATCCGGTGGCGAGTGCGTTGGCGTGTGCCACTGAGTTACAGAATGCAGCCACAGTCTGACCAGACAGGGTGCGGCCACTGGCATCGGTAATGGTGCCGGAGATGATCAGCGGTAGCTCAAGATCGTGTGCTTCAAAGCAGCGATGTACAGCAAATATCGCCGCCTTCGCGTTTAGTGTATCGAATGAGGTTTCGATCAGGATGATGTCGGCACCGCCATCAATCAGGCCGTTAGTTGAGATCGAATAATCTTCAACCAGATCGTCGAAGGTGGTGTTCCTGAAGGCCGGGTCGTTAACATCCGGTGAGATCGATGCGCTTCGATTAGTAGGGCCAAGAACGCCGGCGACAAATCTTGGCCTGGAATTATCAAGCTCCAGATGCTCATCACAGGCTGCCCGCGCGAGTCGTGTGGCCTCAAGATTCAACTCGTAAGTGATATCTTCCAGTTGATAGTCCGACTGGGCTGCCTTGGTTGAGGTAAAAGTATTTGTCTCGACGATATCAGCACCAGCCTGCAGATAGGCCTTGTGAATATCCTTGATGATTGCGGGTTGGGTGAGGGACAACAAATCGCTATTACCAGCAAGCTGGCAGGGGAAATCCGCAAACCTTTCACCACGGAAGTCTGCTTCGGTCAGTTTGTGTGACTGGATCATGGTGCCCATAGCCCCATCCAGTAAAAGGATGCGCTGCTGCAGGGCTTCTCTGATTTGTTTGTTGCTTGCTAACTGTTTCATTCTGCTGTTCTGGCTGGCGTTTTAGCTGGTGTTCCGGAAAAGGGGCCGGCATTCTACCAAATGCCCACAC
>CAYTLI010000213.1:0-4629 GCA_964438455.1 uncultured Pseudohongiella sp. | reverse complement strand
CTTTATTCCAAGTAGTGATAACCACGCAAAGGGTGAATTTACATGCAAATTTCTTTATCTGATTTCCTTACGCCGCAAGTGATACAGGTTGATGAATTCAACAAGTGTCATTCCAAGGTTGTTCTGGAACCGCTTGAGCGCGGATTCGGACACACGCTTGGCAATGCCTTGCGCCGTATTCTGCTGTCCTCTATGCCTGGAAGCGCTATCGAGGAAGTAGAGATTGATGGTGTGGTACACGAGTACAGCACCATCGAAGGAGTGCGAGAAGATGTTATTGAGATTCTTTTGAATCTCAAAGGTGTCGCGGTTGTGCTGAATAACCGTGAAGAAGCAGTGCTGAATCTGTCCAAGAAGGGTTCCGGCACAGTCACTGCTGGCGATATCGAACTCGATCACGACGTTGAGATTGTTAATCCCGAGCACGTGATCGCGAACCTCAACAGCAATGGTGAGTTGAACATGCGCATCACTGTCCGCAAGGGTCGCGGCTACTCGCCTGCTGACGCCCGCAGTGGTGATGAAGAAGAAACCCGTGCGGTTGGCAAGTTGCTTCTGGATGCTTCTTACAGCCCGGTGATTCGCGTTTCCTACTCAGTAGAGAACGCACGTGTAGAGCAGCGCACCGACCTGGACAAGCTGATTATCGACCTGGAAACTGACGGAACAATCGAGCCGGAAGAAGCCATTCGTCGTGCCGCTACGATCCTGCAGCATCAATTGAGCGTGTTCGTAGATCTGCAGAGCGAAATTATTGCTGAGCCGGAAGAGCATGAAGATGAGATTGATCCAATTCTGCTGCGTCCGGTTGATGACCTTGAGCTGACTGTGCGTTCTGCCAACTGCCTCAAGGCGGAAGATATTTACTACATCGGTGATCTGATTCAGCGCACGGAAGTTGAGCTGCTGAAGACGCCAAACCTGGGTAAGAAGTCTCTGACTGAGATCAAGGACGTGCTGGCCACCCGCGGACTTTCACTGGGTCTGCGCCTGGAAAACTGGCCGCCATCCAGTCTCAAGTCTGATGACCGGGCTGCATAAGGCAGACTTAATAAGGAAGGTAGAGAGTTATGCGTCATCGACACAGCGGTCGCCAACTGAATCGAAATAGTTCGCACCGTACAGCCATGTTCCGCAACATGACTACTTCACTGGTAGAGCACGAGATCATCAAGACGACTCTGGTGAAGGCGAAGGAATTGCGAACTGTGGCCGAACCCCTGATCACATTGGCCAAGAGCGACAGTGTTGCCAATCGCCGTCTGGCATTCAGCCGCACGCGCAACAAGGCGACTGTTGGCAAGCTGTTCAATGAGTTGGGTCCCCGCTATGCAAATCGTCCCGGTGGTTATATCCGCATTCTCAAATGTGGTGAGCGCGCTGGCGATAAGGCGCCGATGGCCTATGTAGAGTTGGTCGATCGTCCCAAGCACGATGCCGACGACTACGAAGATGCGGTGGAGACTGCCGAAGAGGAATAACAAGCTTCGTGTAACACTAAAAACCCGATCCGCTGATTCATAGTCCACCAGAATCGCCGATCGGGTTTTTTATTGCTTATCTGTTTTAACAAGGAAATCACATGCCCGGTTCATTTCATCCGCCAGTTCGTACCCTCATGGGACCAGGTCCTTCCGACGTCAACCCTCGAATCCTCGAGGCATTGTCGCGACCAACAATCGGCCACCTGGATCCCGCATTCATCCAGATGATGGATGAGCTTAAAGTACTGTTGCAGTTTGCATTCCAGACCAGGAACGAACTGACAATTCCGGTCTCTGCTCCCGGTTCCGCTGGTATGGAGACAGTATTCACCAATCTGCTGGAGCGTGGCGAGAAGGTGGTGGTTTGTCAGAATGGCGTCTTTGGTGGCCGCATGAAAGAAAATGTCGAACGCTGTGGTGGCGAGGCCATCATGGTTGAGGATGAGTGGGGCGCACCGGTCGATGTGAATAAGGTGCAAGCGGCGTTGCAGGCGAATCCAGACGCCGTGGCCCTGGCATTCGTTCATGCTGAAACTTCAACCGGGGCCCGCAGCGATGCCGAAGCTCTCTGTGAACTGGCTCGTCAGCACGATTGCCTCAGTATCGTGGATACCGTCACCTCTCTTGGTGGCATCGAGGTCGATGTGGACGGCTGGGGAATCGATGCTATCTATTCCGGTACGCAGAAGTGTTTGTCATGTGTGCCGGGACTGTCGCCGGTTAGCTTCTCGCCGCGGGCCGTGGAAAAGATCCAGAGTCGAAAGACCAGGGTACAAAGCTGGTTTCTCGATACTAATCTGGTCATGGGCTACTGGGGTGGTGACGCCAAACGAGCCTATCATCACACGGCACCAGTGAATTCTCTCTATGCGCTGCACGAGGCGCTGACAATCCTGCAAGAGGAAGGCCTGGAAAATGCCTGGCAGAGACACGCTCACAATCATGCTGCATTTGCAGCTGGTATCGAAGCGTTGGGGCTCAGCTTTGTTGTGGATGCTGAATACCGCTTGCCTCAACTGAATGCGGTTGCATTTCCGGAGTCTGTGGATGACGCTGCGGTGAGGACCGCGCTGCTCAATGACTATGGCCTGGAAATCGGTGCTGGCCTCGGTGCGCTGGCGGGTAAAGTATGGCGAATCGGTCTGATGGGATTCTCCAGCAACTCAACCAACGTAAATCTGTGCCTGTCTGCCCTCGGCAATGTGCTGAGCGCAATGGGGCTCGACTGTAGTCCGGCGGAAGCGGTTGCTGCGGCCCAGGCAGTTTACTCTTCACCATAGAGAAATCGATAATCTTTCCGGGTCGCCAGTGCTGATCCGAAATCTGCACAAGCTGTCCTTGTGCATCAGGAACATCAATGTCCAATGCATCGTTAAGAGACTATGCGGAGCTCCTGTTGCTGTCTGCAATCTGGGGTTTCTCGTTTCTGTTTTTGCGTATAGCGTCGCCTGTGCTCGGTCCCATATTTCTGGTCGAGATGCGCGTCGCGAGCGCCTTGCTGGTTATGCTGCCGCTACTATTGTTGTCTGGAAAGTGGGGTGAGTTCGTTACCCACTGGAAGATGGTTTGTATAGTCGGACTCACCAACATGGCTGTGCCGTTCTGTTTCTTTGCCTTCGCTGCCTTGAGCGCAGGTGCGGGACTACTCTCTATCATCAATGCCACGGTGCCATTTTTCACCGCACTCATCGGCTTTTTGGTGTTTAGTCAGCGTCTGCCCTGGCTCAGTGTCGCCGGTATGGCCGTGGGGTTTGTCGGCGTCGTGGTGCTGGCAGTAGATCCGGATGCACTCGGCAGTGGTTCCATGTGGGCAGTGCCTGCTGCCTTGTTTGCCTGCTCGCTCTATGGCCTGGCATTAAACCTGGTCGCCTACAAGCTGCAAACCGTTTCAGGTGTCACAATTACCACAGGCAGCCTGATTGTCTCGGCCATTGTGCTGATACCTGTTGCGCTTACACACATGCCTGATCAGGTACCCGGCATTGAAGTGTGGTTCAGCGTACTCGCCCTCGGCATCGTCTGCACGGGCCTGGCCTATTTAATGTTCTATCGGCTAATTTCCCGCATTGGCTCCAGCCAGGCAATCATGACTACCTATCTGGTACCGATATTCAGCATCTTCTGGGGAAACCTTTTTCTTGCGGAGACCATCACATTATTTACCGTGTTTGGTTGTATGCTGGTGCTGTTAGGTGTGGGCATGACTACGGGTCGCCTGCCCTGGCTTGGGAAGAAAGGCCGATCTGAGTAGGAGAATCCGGGAATTTCATCGGAAATCTTGCGTTAAATCAGTGGCCTAGCATTGTTACCAAATTGTTTAGGTCTGCAATACCTGCTAAAGTAAATACGGTTCCTGCGTGTGGCGACCGAGGGTGAACAGTGTCAACTTCGCTCCGCCTGATGCAGAACCCACGGCTGCGATGCCCATTGATATCATCGTTGCTGGCAGTGTGATTGATCAGATCTTCTTGAGCGCAGAACAGTAGACATGCAAGCAGAAACCGCAATCGCCATCGAAGCAGAGGATGAAGAATCCGAGATTGAAGCCCCGGCTTCCAATCAGATTGATCTGCAACCCCCGCCATTTGCCGAGGTTCACGACGGCCCCGAATACGATAAGTCGGCAGTCACTGTCGAGCTGACTAATTCCCATCGCCTGAAGGGAACACTGGTCCAGTTCAATGCTGCCTCAGAAACCATTTCCATCATGGAAGCCAATGCGGTGACACCTACTGATCTGGAGATGTCTTCAGTCAAATATATGCGCTTGGAGAAGCCCTATCAGCTGCTCAAGCAGGCCGGTTCCAGTAATCCAGGTGGCATCAACATGGATACGGATGCCCGATCCTTCGAGGTCTTCTTCAAAGACCAGTCTGAACTCTCCGGTAATACCTTCGGCACGCGAACCGACAAGAACGGTATTCATCTGTATGAACAAACCAAGGTGGGTCGCAAGTGGCGCTACTGTACCCATCTGTTCGTTGCACACGCAGCCGTTGAGAATCACATCATTGGTGGCCAGATAGGTGAGATGCTGGTGGAAGAGAAGGCCATCTCCCAGGAAGTTCTTGACACCGCATTGCAGGATCAGCAGGAAGAACGGTCACGTTTGCTGGGTGAATACCTTGTTACGCAGAAGATTGTA
>CAYTLI010000212.1:0-4658 GCA_964438455.1 uncultured Pseudohongiella sp. | reverse complement strand
CGGGGCCCGTTGAGAAACTGGTATAGATTGCTCCCCACTCAGCACCACTGGCTGCATAGAGAGAACCCGTTACGGCGACAATGGTAATCAACGCCAGCGAACCTTCGCCCAGAGCACCAAGGTAACCGACGAAGCGTGCGTCCTTCTCATTGTTCAATTGCTTGGAGCTGGTACCGGAAGACACGATGCCGTGAAATCCTGACAAGGCACCACAAGCAATGGTGACAAAAAGAATCGGGAACAGCGGTGGTGTTCCTTCTGCAAGATTTGGATTGAAAGCCGGCGCTGTAACCTCTGGCATTGCAAACAGTACCGCGGAGTACATGACGATCAATCCGATGACCAGCTGAGCACCGTTGATATAGTCGCGAGGTTGCAAGAGCAGCCAGACAGGCAGCATGGAAGCTATGCCTGCGTAGATAAACAGAATGATGATCCAGTTGCCGTTCGGACCCAGCAGGAAATCCGGATTGTCAGTGCCGGGCAGATAAAGAGGCATGACACTGCCCACCCAAATGGTGAAGTACAAAATCACCACACCAATTATCGATACCGCCAACAGGTTCACCTTCTTGCGAATCAATACGCCAACACAAATAGCAACAGGGATTGCAGCCCATGCGGGGAATACCGAAGTCGGGAAGATCACCATATCGGTGGCGATGATGGTGCTGAATACAGCGTTTACCAGCATCAGCAACAGGAAAATCACTACCATGAACAGGGAGCGCGTGCGCTTGCCGATTACGCTCTCGGACAGGGCGCCGATTGATTTCGCATCGTGTCGATTACTCGCCCACAAGGCGCCAAAATCATGCACACCGGCAAAGAAAATTGAACCGAAGGTTATCCACAGCAGTGCCGGAGCCCAACCCCAGTAAACTGCCAGTGCCGGTCCGGCAATTGGCGCTGCGCCCGCGACTGCGGTGAAGTGCGAACCCCACAGGACAAACTTGTTGGTGGGAACATAATCCACACCGTCGTTGAATTTATGGGCAGGGGTCTCGAAATTGGGGTCTAACTGATAGATTTTTTCAGCGATAAATTTCGAATAGACGAACCATCCGAAAGTGAACCCAACCAGACCGAAAAGCACGATGAAGATTGATGACATGTTGCAGTCTCCCGGCTTGAAGCTGTCTCGGCAAGCGCTCTCCCGCACCCGTCCAAGGTAACTACAGCTTTCAATTATTATGAATTTTGAGGCTCCGCATCATAGCAAGTAAAAGCCAGCGAGCCAATCTCATATATCGGCCTGAATGCCCAGTAAATTCAACGGATTCGGCACGTTTTCGGCACAAAAAAACCCGACCGTGTCACCACGATCGGGTTCTGTTCCGGACCTGATACTGGGGCTAGCTAGTCGGATGAATCAGCGGCGTGGTAAGTCCAGTAACCAATGAACATCTCATCCCAGCTCTGCAATCCGAAAGTCAGTTCGGCGCTGGGATCCGGGTTCGCCGGATTGTATTCAGAGTTATCAAATGTGCCTGTTACATGCGCCTTGGTACCCGCTGGCAGAAACGCTGGTTCGCTCAATTGATAAGTCGGTTGCCAGGCATAACTGTAGGCAGGAACACTAAGCAGATCCTTTCTCGTGCCATCAGGGTATTCCACGGTAAATTTCATATCCTTGCCGCGGAAATGCATGTGTGCACGCAGACCGGTCACCACCACATCTTCGGAGAATACGTACTGGGCCTGTGCCTTGTGGTCACGAGCATAGGGAGGAATGCGAAACATGCCGGCAACCGAGCGGGTGAAATTCTCATAAGTCGGTGGCTCATCGTACATATATAGGCCCAGCAGGGTTTCATCTACGGTGGCTCTGCCATTGGTAGTGTAGTGAAACTGCATAGACAACTTGTGACCGGCAGGAATGTAGACGCCTGTATCTTCGGGAAACATCATGGCGTCCACTTTTCCGGGTGCGTAACCTTCCAGGAATCGTGTCGCAACACTGCCCTGAGCCGCCTCACCTTCTGCCACTTCCATAGGAGCAGTAACATAAGTCAGCAAGTGGTGAAGCACGGATTCATCACCGGCGATGTACTGCACACCTCTTACCCACTTGTCTTCATCAAACGGCAGTTCCACGTCGACATTGATGTAGTCCAGCACGCCTGTCGCAGGAACTTCATGCTTGGGAGCCTTGATAATGTAGTCAGGCTCGCCCATCTGCCATTCGCGTCGATCGGGAAAGCTGAGCTCGGCCAGGGGATCTCCGGGGCTCGCACCTCTCGGCGCGCCCGCATCAATCCAGTGAACCAGGGTCTGCATTTCCGCATCGGAGATATAACGTGCATTGTCAAAATGACCGATGTATGGGTCAACCTGGGTCGGTGGCATGCGCTTGGTGAGCAACACTTCGCGCACCATCGGCGACCAGCCCTGCAGCATCAGGTGGCTGTCCATGGCAAAGGGACCGATGCCCCCTTCCCGATGACAAGAAGCGCATTGTTCCGCAATGATGGGCGCAACTTCTGTTGCATAGTCTGGCACCGCGGATGCATGCTGCTGCTTCTGAGGATACTCAAGCGCACAACCTTGCGCTGGCATCACTACGGTCTCGTCTGCGTTGCCAGCTAGTTCGCTCTCCAGCACATCGTTGACAGCATCCTGCATCGGTCCTCGATACAGCAGGTTGAGACGCTGGGGATCCAGCACGGTAACTTCGCCCGCATTGGCAAAATCGAGAGTCTCTGAAACCAATTGCCCGCTATCGATCAGCAGGGGCAAATCCGCAGCCAGGCCCGATCGCGCAGCGCGCAGGTTCATCAGATCCTGATCTGTCGATGCGTTAATCAGGGCGAAAGCCACCTGGTTTTCAGCCCATTGAGACTGTGCCGCTGCCAACTGTTGCACTGCCGTGTCCATGGAGTCGCAACTGGCATCGAACGCCATCAGCACGACCGCTTCCATGTGACGGTATCTGCTCAACTGATGGAATTCACCATCGGTGTCCAGCAAGGCGAAATCACCAGCCCGGTCAGGCAGGGCGTATGCCGAACCGACAGACAGGGCGCAAATTGAAATAATCAGGGATAGAGCTCTCTTCATGAGTTTCTCCAAAAGCAGGGTTACCAGTAACGATAAATAGTAGCGCAATACAGTGTCAAAAGCAGTTTCGAATATCGCTTAGAAGCCTGATTCCGTCTGATTTTCGGCGCGGATGCGCTGACCAACTCCGTAGCTTGAAAAGCTCTCGATCAATGCGAACCGGCGGAACAACTCATACATGCCCCAGAGCACTGCGCCGATGACAATGAGCAACATTGCCCAGCGCATGAGTGCAGCAAAGAACAGGGCATCGAAAATCGGCCATTGATACTGAAACTGTGACAACTGGCCCCCTCTGTCCAGCATCCAGTGCCAGGCGCTGTGTGCGAGCAGAGCAGAAAGCAATATGCTGCCGATTCTTTCCCGCACGAAATACTTGAACAACACATTAAGAAGAGGAATCACTAACACAAGAATCAGTAATTGACCCAATTCGACACCAATGTTGAACGCTAACAGCGAGGAGAACAAATGCCCACCAGCGAACTGCAAGGTATCACTGAACAGGAATGAGAATCCAAAACCATGCACCAGGCCAAAGCCAAAAGTCACAATCCAGCGATGTTCGAGTCTCGCCCCGACGATGTTCTCGAAGGCCATGTAGACGATAGAGAGCGCAATCAGCGTCTCTATCAAAGGCGGAAACCAGAGCACATTGGGCGCCATCCCAAAAGCCGCGCTTATCAGGGTGATCGAGTGCGCGATAGTGAATGAAGTAACTACCGGGATCAGTCCGCGGATACTGCGCAGTGGAATTACCAGGCAGAACAGAAACAGCAAATGGTCGATGCCCTCGAGAATGTGCAGAAAGCCCATCTCGATGAAACGAAATGCAGCCTGGTGCCAGCGGGGGTCCAGCACAACGACACCGGGGTTACCGATGTAATTGAAAACCCGTTCTGCGCCAGTAGGTACAAGGAAGCGCAAAACTGTAGTGGTTTGCTCTGACAAGGTGCCGAGTTCTGGATTGACTGAAAAATTGGAGTCTTCGGACCGGATTGGATAGGTCACCAGCACATCCAGCACTCCCTGCCGGTAGAACAGGTCCACGCTGTCATCGAGCGGAGGACTCATGATGTTTTCCAGCGCCGACTCATAATCGGTAAAAGAACGATTTGAAGGCAGCGAGACCCTGGTAGTTACCAGTTCCTTGTCAGTCAGCTCTTCGCCGTTTTCATAGAAGTGAAGCGATTCGGTGATGTAAACCCGGGCCGCATCCTGCAACTCAAACTCCGCTTCAGAAAACACCAGGTAACCGGGGCCGCGCAAGGGAAAGACAATTTCTCCAAACGCCTCCATTGGAACCCGCAGCAGTGCTGTTAGCTGGTTTCCTTCCGGTTTGACGAATGCATATACAGTGACACGGGAAGGAATGTCATGAGCCTGCACCGAAAGAGGCAGCAAGAACAGCCCGGCAAGGAGAATCCATAAACGTGCCGCGGCAATGTATTTGATCAGCAGAGAATCCTGGAAATGCATCTTCATTATGTTTATTTTTCTTTAAATTACAGTGACTTAATATAATAGCAGCGGGGCAGGATAATGGTCTGCAGCAATTGCTGCAAGCAACCCTTTTCAAGCTGTAACAAAATCTTACA
>CAYTLI010000211.1:0-4663 GCA_964438455.1 uncultured Pseudohongiella sp. | reverse complement strand
AAGGGCATGGATGCGGTGATGCAGAATGTCATCAATGGATTCAATGCCATGCCAGCAAGAGGCATCTGCATGACTTGCAGCGATGAAGATCTGCGCGCAGTCGTTGATTACATGGTGGCCCAGTAAGTTTCGTATGGGGACAGTCTTTAGCCTGTCTCCCTTTTAAATCAGAGGAGCAAGAACGTGTTAAACAAGATGATTAAGATGGTTGCAGTTGCATCAACTGCCCTGGTCGCCATGGCAAGCGTTGCCGATGACACCCAGGGCCTGCAATTGGCACAGGTGAGTGAAGGTTTTGATGTTGAAGCCAAGTACATGGCTTCCTGCTTTGCCTGTCACAGCACTGGTGCAGCCGGCGCGCCAAAAGTTGGCCCTGGTAATTCTGGTGAGTGGACACCACGCCTGGAGAAAGGCCTGGATGCAGTTGTTGCCAATGCTATCAATGGACTGAACACTATGCCGCCAAAAGGCCTGTGCTTTGACTGCACTGACGCAGACCTGCGCGCAATCGTTGAGTATATGATTGCCTCAAGTGAATAAAGGAAGGACGGGGATGAGTTAGTGCTGTCCCCGCCATAGTTCGCGAGAAATGGGCTCTTTGGAGCCCATTTTTTTTGCCCGTAGTTTCTCAATTCCATCTATTTGTTCTATCTCTATCAGGGTCTACGCATTGAACCCTGATGGAGAGAGTATCCATGTCCCTGGCTACTGTGGCCTCCCGTGCTGTCATTGGTATTGAGGCCTTACCGGTTACAGTAGAAACCCATCTCTCAAATGGCTTGCCCGGATTCAACATCGTCGGTTTGCCCGAGACCGCAGTACGCGAGAGCAAGGAAAGGGTTCGATCGGCAATTCTTAATAGTGGGCTGGATTTTCCTGAACGCAGAATCACCGTCAATCTTGCGCCGGCAGACCTGCCCAAGGCGGGCGGCCAATTCGATTTCGCCATCGCCATTAGCATTTTGCTTGCCTCCGGGCAGGTACCCGGAGCGGAGCTGGGCGACGTGGAAATAATGGGAGAATTGGCGCTTAATGGCACACTGAGAAGGATAAGCGGAGCGGTACCTGCGCTTGTTGCAGCACGGCAGTCTGCGCGAGACTTGATCTTGCCGAGCGAGAACCTCGCTGAACTCCAGCTGGTGAACTATGCCAGGGGGCGTTGTAGCGGCACGCTGCTGGAATGCGTTGATCACCTGCACTCGGGCAAACCATTGCCAGGCGTCGACTCTATCGGCAAGCCGCTAGAGGCAAACACTCCTCCTGCATTTCTCCCCATCAAGGGTCAACTGATGGCGCAACGAGCAGTACAGATAGCCGCCGCGGGATGCCACAACCTGTTGATGATCGGGCCTCCAGGCTGCGGTAAGACCATGTTGGCCCAAAACCTGAAAAAACTGTTGCCGCCACTTTCACAGGACGAGGCAATGGAAGTGGCTGCCATTCGCTCTATCAGTCAATCGAAGATAAATCTGCAACATGCCTTGGAACGCCCGTTGCGAGCACCACATCATTCGGCCACTCATGTTGCCCTGGTCGGTGGCGGGAGTCGGGCAAATCCCGGAGAGGTCACCCTGGCCCATCGGGGCATCCTGTTCCTCGATGAATTCAGTGAATTCAAACCTTCTGCACTCGATGCTTTGCGCGAGTCCCTGGAGACCGGTGAGGTGACTATCAGCAGAGCCAATTATCGAGTCAGTTATCCGGCCAGTTTCCAACTCATAGCCGCGATGAATCCTTGCCCCTGTGGATTTGCATCGGACCCGAAGCGGGAGTGCCGCTGTTCCCCCGACAAGGTGAGCCGTTATTTAAGCAAGGTGTCGGGGCCGCTGCTGGATCGCATCGACCTGGTTGTGGAGATGAGCAGTCTCAGTCACGCAGAACTGCTGCAACAGGAAACCGGTGCTTGCGGTGATCCACAAGCCCAGTGGCAGCAGGCGCGGGCGCGGGTTCGTCAATGCGTTGCGCGACAGTTATCAAGGGCGGGGCAACTGAACAGTGCACTACAGGGCAGTGATCTCGATCGCTATGCTGAGCTGAACGGTGACCTGCGCAGGCTTCTTGCCGGGGCAATGGAAGAGCTTGCACTCTCCGCTCGTGCCGTACACAGGATCATCAAGCTTGCACTTACGATCGCGGACTATGAGGAAGCCAATAGCATAGGCGAAGAGCACTTGCTGGAAGCCATCGCCTATCGACGCAGTCCGGGTCTCAGGCGTCTCGGCATGGTCTAGAGTGAGCCCTCTACCTCCTTGAGGCGGGTTTCCAATTCTCCTACCAGCGTCTCCAGCTCGGTGATGCGTTGCTCTGCGCGTTGCAGCGATTGACTCTGGGCTTCGAACTCTTCCTGGGTCAATACATTGAGTTCACCCAGCGCATTCTGCAGTGTTTGCTCGATTTTGGTGCGCATTTCGCCGCCCAGGTTCTCGGCGGCGGGTAGCAATTGTGCGATTCGTTCGCTCAATTCTCTTAAGAAGCTATTGTCTGGCATAGTTTGCTCAACATCGATTAACCAAGGCTCCATATTACCATTGCCTGGGCGATGCCCGAGAACGGTCCCGTATCGCTGCACGCACTCTCCTGGTGCAAGCCGGGATAACACGCACCCCGACAGCACAGAATCCTCCATCCTTATTCCCTGTGATCCCTGGCATCTTGTCATGGCAAGCCCACAGCGCCCGAAATTCGCTACTTCCTACAAAACGGCGACAACTGGCACGGCACATGCATAGCCCTGCCCGTGTTACAGGCAAGTTGTCAGTAGTGGATGGATAACTGGCCAAATATCGAGGAGCAAAACGATGAAGTTAGTCACGGCTATTATCAAGCCATTCAAACTGGATGATGTACGCGAGGCATTGTCCGAAATTGGGGTGCAAGGAATTACCGTCACAGAAGTGAAAGGCTTTGGGCGACAGAAGGGCCACACCGAGCTGTATCGCGGCGCGGAATACGTAGTGGACTTTCTACCGAAGGTGAAGCTTGAGATTGCGATTGGCGAGGGATTGCTTGACCAGACTCTGGAGGCCATCACCAAGGCTGCCAACACCGGCAAGATTGGAGACGGCAAAATTTTCGTAACAGAACTGGCACAGATCATCCGTATTCGAACGGGCGAGACTGGGGACGAAGCTGTCTAAGCTGGCAATCAAAGAGCAATTGAAAAATTGTGGTCGCAATCAAGGGCCACGCTGGAGGTAAACGTGCAAGACCAAATTTTTGAACTACAGTACGCAATGGATACGTTCTATTTTCTTATCTGTGGCGCACTGGTTATGTGGATGGCTGCCGGCTTTGCAATGCTGGAAGCTGGCCTCGTTCGAACCAAGAACACCACAGAGATTCTGACCAAGAACGTGGCACTGTTCGCAGTTGCCTGCACCATGTATCTGATCTGTGGATATCAGTTCATGTACGACGGCGGCTTCTTCTTGTCTGGCGTCACTACTGTTGCAGGTATGGATGATGCGGCGGTACAGGCAGTACTGGATGCATCAAACGAAGCTGGTTTCGGTGACATGGGTGAATATGCCGGTGCATCAGACTTCTTCTTCCAGGTAGTGTTTGTTGCAACTGCCATGTCGATCGTATCCGGCGCAGTTGCCGAGCGCATGAAGTTGTGGGCATTCCTTGGCTTCGCAGTAGTCATGACAGGAATCATCTACCCAATCGAGGGTGGCTGGACCTGGGGCGGCAAGTCAGTATTCGGTATGTTCGAGCTTAGCTACTCAGACTATGCTGGCTCCGGTATCGTGCACCTGGCAGGCGCGGCAGCAGCACTTGCTGGTGTGATCATGCTTGGGCCAAGAAAGGGCAAGTACAACCCAACCACTGGCGCGGTGCAGCCAATTCCAGGTGCAAACCTGCCACTGGCCACACTGGGAACTTTCATTCTGTGGATGGGCTGGTTCGGTTTTAACGGCGGCTCAACCCTGAAGCTGGGTGGTATCGGCGTCGCCAACGAAGTGGCGAACGTATTTCTTAATACCAACGCGGCAGCAGCCGGCGGCCTGATCGCAGCTTTGATCACTGCTCGCATCCTGTTCGGCAAGGCTGACCTCACTATGGCACTCAACGGTGCGCTGGCGGGACTGGTTGCAATTACTGCTGAGCCTGCTGATCCAACACCCCTGTTGTCGACTATCATCGGCGGTATCGGTGGCATCATCGTAGTGTTCAGCATCATCACTCTGGACAAGCTGAAGATCGACGATCCTGTGGGTGCAATCTCTGTACACGGTACTGTAGGTATCTTCGGTATCTTTGCAGTACTGCTGTCCGATTCCGATGCAACCTTCGGAGGTCAGCTGGTCGGCATGCTAACAATCTTCATATGGGTATTCGTAACCAGCCTGATCGTCTGGGTAGCTCTCAAAGCCATCATGGGTATTCGAGTCTCTGAAGAGGAAGAGGCCGAAGGTGTGGACCTGGCAGAGTGTGGTATGGAAGCCTATCCGGAATTCGTAACACAGTAATTATTCAGGGAGTGGTATCCACCACTCCTGCAGCACAAACAAAGGGCGTCTCATTTTGGTGGGACGCCCTTTTTGTTGTATCTCAGCTTGAAGAATTCTCGATGTTGGAACAGGCACAGGCTGCTAGTAGGGCGACAAGCCGTGCGAGGCAGGGACGCCGAGCACGAGCCCCCAGGGGTGAGACCGAGCGC
>CAYTLI010000210.1:0-4664 GCA_964438455.1 uncultured Pseudohongiella sp. | reverse complement strand
TATTGTCTTTTCTTTATTCACTTCATCTTCCTACATTATCTGTAGCCTTGCTCAATTTCCTAAGCATCCAACTCTTTATACTTTTCACGTAAATGGTTGCGCAACATCACCGCACTGAAGTTAAGCAGGGCGATCACTATCACCAGCAGCAGTGCAGTCGCAAAAACCAGTGGTCTGGCTGCCTCAACATTTGGGCTCTGGAAACCCACATCATAGATATGAAACCCGAGATGCATGAACTTTTGTTCAAGATGCACATAGGGGTAATTCCCATCAACTGGCAGCGAGGGCGCTAATTTTACCACGCCTACCAGCATCAGCGGTGCAACTTCTCCGGCAGCCCTGGCAATGGCCAGGATAAGGCCAGTCATCATCGCCGGACTTGCCATCGGCAATACCACCCGCCAGATTGTTTCAAACTTGGTCGCACCAAGCGCCAGGCTTCCCTCTCTCACGCTGCGTGGAATTCTCGCCAGCCCCTCTTCAGTAGCCACTATTACTACAGGCACCGTTAGCAGCGCCAGAGTGAGAGAAGCCCATAGCAAACCCGGCGTTCCGAACGTCGGTGCAGGCAACGCTTCGGGATAGAGGCGCTGATCTATTTCTCCACCAATAATATAAATAAAGAATCCAAGCCCAAAGACGCCGTAGACAATCGATGGGACACCCGCAAGATTGTTTACTGCAACCCGAATGGTCTGTGTCACGATACCCTGCTGGGCATATTCACGTAAGTAAACGGCAGCGATAACGCCAAGCGGTGTTACAAAAACGGACATCAACATCACCATCACCACGGTGCCGAATATTGCCGGGTAGATGCCGCCTTCAGTATTCGCCTCGCGCGGCTCTGCGGTCAAAAACTCTGCCAGCTTGCTGAAATAGGCTCCTATCTTGCCGATCACACTCATTGAATTGGGTTTGTATGCCCTTACAATCTCCGAAAGTTGTATCTGGGTTTGCTGTTCATTGGCAGCAACAAATAAAGCCGAATCGCGATTGAACTCTTCATACAATCCTGTCAACTGTGCCTGCAGTGCCTGGTAAGATTGATCAAGGGCATCGCGTGATGCAGCTATCTCCGCAAGTCGTTCTGTAGTGTCCTCACCGTCAAGCTGCAGCCTGCGCTCGCGCAAGCGCAGTCTCTCGACCTGGTAATTGATATCACCGATATCCTGCTTCTCGATCTCGTAGATTTCTTCGTAGATTGACAGCGCCCTCACCAGGCGTGAATTAAACTCGGTCCACAGTTCGGCGTCTACAATTGATAGCTCCGTGCCGTTTTCCGCCAACCCGGTTAGATAACCATAAAAGTTACCCCATTCCCTGCGCTCCAGGGCAACGATCTCCTCAGGAAAAGAAACTTCGGCCAGATAATCAGTAAGAACCCAGCCAAAATCAGCACCGTTAAGATCCCGGTTACCGAACTTCATTAGTTGACGCCGATAGAATTCTTGCCCGGTGTCGACGGGAATGCCTGATGATTCAAGCTGAATGGCACTGACCTGTTCAGCTTCGATGTACTCACCGATCAGTTCCGTCGCTTGCTGCTCACCAAACGCCACTGGAGGATTGTAATTCGCCTGAATCACGTCCCGCGGCCAGAAATGGCTCATCCCTCTGACTGTTAGAACAGTCAGCAAGCCAAGAACCATCACGATGCTAATTGCAACAGCACCCGCGTTAAGCCAGATCCACGGGGTGCCCTTGTTTAGCCACTTGTTAAACTTCTTTCTCATATGGTGCTGTATTTACTTCGCAGTCTCTGCCTGACGATTTCTGCAGCGGTATTTATGACAAAGGTGAACATGAATAACACCAGCGCCGCCAGGAACAGGATTCGATAATGGGTACTGTCCACTTCAGATTCTGGTATTTCCACGGCAATGTTCGCCGCGAGTGTGCGCATCCCTTCAAATATATTGATATCCATGATTGGCGTGTTGCCGGTTGCCATGAGCACTATCATCGTTTCACCAACGGCTCTACCCAATCCAATCATCAGACCGCTGAAGATGCCGGGGCTTGCAGTCGGCAACACTACGCGGACAAGGCTCTGCCAAGGCGTTGCCCCGAGCGCCAGTGACCCATAAGAGAGATGTCGCGGAACCGTAAAGATGGCATCTTCGGCTATGGAAAAAACTGTGGGAATCACAGCAAAACCCATGGCAAATCCAACCACCATCGCATTGCGCTGGTCGTATGCTATGCCTAGATCGTTGGTAATCCAGAAACGAATGTCGCCATTGAACAGTAAAATTTCGAGCGGCGTGGCGATTAGAAAGGACAGGAAACCAAACAGAATAATAACCGGAATCAGAATCGCCGCTTCCCAGCCATCAGGCACAACGTGCCGAATACGTTTTGGAAGAAACATCCAGGCAAAGCTGGCTAATAACATACTCAAGGGCAATATGATCAGGATGCTGAATATGCCGAGCAGGTTCTGCTCAACGAAAGGTGCCAGCCACAAGCCGGCGAGGAAACCCAACACTACTGTTGGCAGCGCTTCCATCAGCTCAATTAAAGGCTTCACCTTGCTGCGCATGGCTGGCGCCATGAAATAGCCAGTAAAAATGGCACCGCATATGGCAAGAGGTGCCGCAATCAACATCGCATAGAAGGCGGCTTTGAGGGTGCCAAAAGATAGCGGTACCAGGGAATATTTGGGCTCGAACTCATTCGTTGCCGCCGAGGATTGCCAGATATATTCAGGCTCAGAATACCCTTCATACCAGACCTTGTCCCAGAGCGCCGACCAGGACACTTCCGGGTGCTCGTTATGAACTTCCCATGCCGAAAATGTGCCGTCCTGACTCTCGAGCAATAAGGCATCGCCGCGTGGCGACAAGGCCAGACCAGCTATCGGATCTGCCAGCAACTGGTCGCTGAAGACTGCACGATTCGCTGTCGTGTTATAGATAGAGACCAATCCACTCGTATCTGCAGTGATGAAGTTTTTACGCCGCTGCTCAACTGTTACCGCGTTCACCAATTGCGATGAAGGGTGGAACTTCCGGATCAGACTCAGCTCGGTTAGCCCCTCTTGCCGACTGACAAACCACTGGCTGATAGCACCAGATTCGTCAGCCACGAGCATGGAGACACCACCGAGAAGGAATGTGACACTAACTGGACTTATTCCGTTCTCTGTCACAAAAGTTTCGATGTCGAAATTTGTGAAATCGCCTTCCCTTATGTTGCGCAGATCTGCCGCCCTGACCAGGCCGTTGTCAGCAATAGCGAAGAGCCAACGCCTATCACCGTCTATCATCAAGCTTGTAGTCTCAGGAGCAGTTATAGCCGCGGGTGCGAATTCGACATCGAAACTACCCCCGCCATCCCCGTCGAATGCGGCGAACAAGCTGGACTGCTCACTTACATCCACGAGTTGAATGTTGCCTGCCGGATCCAGCGCAGCGAGTGTCAGCTCTTCTCCACGGGTCCTAAGAGCAAGATCGGAAACCTCCTCGCCTGCGAATAGTTGATATGGGTCCTCGCCAAACGGATAGCTAATCTGAGGCGTAATCACTCGCCTGTTATCGGGTGGGACAAAGCTGGTCTCATATTCATGGGCGAATATCTGAACCTGACCACTTGAAAGCCCAAGCGCCATGACGCCACTTGCTTCGGTGTCGATGGCAAAGCTGGTGATTTCGGCTTCGGCCGGTAGCGAAATCCGAGACTGGGAAACTAATTCACCACTGTCAAAACCAAAAAATGTCACCACTCCGGAGTCATCCAGCCGCATGGCGATCTCGGCTTGCTCCTCTATAGCTGTGTACAAAGTATTCGAATCAGCACCATTCGTCAGGCTGTATTGCTCAATCTGATTGAGCTCGGCAGATTCGAATAGCGGCACAACCTCATAGAACAGATAGAGGAAGATGAGCAGGATTGTGATGATTACACTGATTCCACCAAAGGAGATCAGCCCGCGAGCGAGGCGATCATAAAAGTGCCTGATCTTGCGTCTTAGGGTCAGCCTGCTAGCAGCTTGCTGCAGTACAGATTTTTTCTCAGGCAGATTCTCTGCAGTAACGGGTTCTTGCTGCTCTGATTCTGAGGAGTTAGAAGTATTCATGCAGGTGTGTAGAAATCAGATTGTTTGTTACAGCAAGATTGCAAATTTGACATATTTCTTGGGTGTTCAATAAAAAAGGTTCAGCAATGTCCATTGGCCGAACCTTTTTACAAAAACTCAGTTTACATAAGAGCCTGATATTCTCTATAGGCCAAGGTTATCTAGCATGCGTTGAACCACTCGGCCCGGCAATGGAATGTAGCCATCTTTCAGCACGACTTCCTGGCCTGCCTTGGAAAGGACCAGTTTAAGGAATTCTCTTTCCAGTGGTGGCAGTGGTGTATTCGGCGCCTTATTCACATAGACGTAGAGAAATCTCGCCAGCGGATACCTTCCAGCAACTGAATTTTCCGCTGTTGCTTCCACATATTCTTCATCCGCATCTGCGGCGAGCGGAACTGCTCTTACACTCGATGTTCGATAACCAATTCCTGAATAACCAATGCTATTGATCGATGTGCCAACAGACTGAACCACAGATGCTGAACCCGGCTGTTCATTCACGTTGCTTTTGAAATCGCCATCACACAGCGCCACTTCTTTGAAGTAACCGTAGGTGCCAGAAACGGAATTACGGCCG
>CAYTLI010000209.1:0-4688 GCA_964438455.1 uncultured Pseudohongiella sp. | reverse complement strand
GTCACTCTCCTCAAGGACACCGCCGTCTGATTCAACGATAAGCTGCAGAACCTCCGCACTCAGGGTGCTGACGTCCACAAGAAGCGCATCGAGTTCATCCCCTGCGCTGGGCTGGGCATTGATAGATGCACTGCAGAGAATGCCCATTACGGCCACTGCCAGAGCGAAAACTGGTTTGCGGATTCTACTCATTGCGGTGAGATTTAGTCGCGAGGTGGTGGAGGAGCAATGACTTCACGGGAACCATTGCTGTTCATTTCTGATACTACCCCAGCGGCTTCCATTGATTCAATCATACGCGCGGCGCGGTTATACCCGATGCGCAACTTGCGCTGTACAGCTGAAATAGACGCCTTGCGTGATTCGGTGACGAAGCGAACGGCCTCGTCATAGAGCGCATCGCTCTCTTCGTCGTCATCACCACCCATGCCGCCACCGGCGCCAAAATCGCCCTCATCGCTGCTGCGGGTAACGGCGTCGATGTAGACAGGTTCACCTCGTTTCTTCCAGTCAGCCACCACACGATGTACTTCTTCATCGCTGACAAAGGCGCCGTGTACACGAGTCGGCACGCCGCCACCCGGAGGCAGGAACAGCATATCCCCGTGACCGAGCAATTGTTCTGCACCCCCTTCTCCCAGAATGGTCCTTGAATCGACCTTGGACTGCACCATGAATGAAAGCCTGGTAGGTACATTTGCCTTGATCAGGCCGGTGAGCACATCGACCGATGGTCTCTGGGTAGCCAGTATCAGGTGAATACCGGCAGCGCGTGCCTTTTGTGCGATGCGCGCGATTAACTCCTCAACCTTCTTGCCTACCACCATCATCATGTCTGCGAGTTCATCGACAATGACGACTATGCAGGGCAAGGGTTCCAGTTCCGGCGTGGATTGCTCTTCTTCGAGCAACATCGGGTCAGGTTGCCAGGTGGGATCCATGATGGGCTTGCCAGCCTTCTTGGCATCACGGACTTTCTTGTTGTAGCCCGCCAGGTTACGCACCCCAAGGGCAGACATCAGCTTATAGCGGCGCTCCATCTCGGCAACACACCAGCGCAGACCGTTTGCCGCATCCTTCATGTCAGTAATGACCGGAGTCAGCAAGTGAGGAATGCCGTCATAGACAGATAACTCGAGCATCTTCGGGTCGATCATGATTACCCTGACCTGCTCTGGCGTCGATTTGAACAACAGGCTGAGAATCATGGCGTTGATACCTACCGACTTACCAGAACCGGTGGTACCCGCTACTAGCAGGTGTGGCATCTTTGCCAGATCAACGATAACCGGTTTGCCCACAATATCGTGACCCAGCGCCATACTGAGGGTCGAACCGGCACGATCAAATTCAGCTGAGGAGAGAACCTGGCTGAGTTGGATAATTTCGCGTTTCTCGTTGGGAATTTCGATCCCGATCACGGTCTTGCCGGGGATCACCTCGACCACGCGCACTGAAACCACTGCCAGCGAACGAGCCAGGTCCTTGGCCAGGTTGGTTATACGGCTGACCTTGATGCCCGGGGCCGGCTGAACTTCAAAACGGGTGATTACTGGCCCGGGATTCACCGCGGTTACCTCAATATCGATGCCGAAGTCCTTGAGTTTGAGCTCCAGCAGCTTGGACATTGCCTCCAATGATTCCTTGGAGAATCCGGAATCATTAGTCTCCTGCCAGGCATCCAGCAAGCCAATGGCGGGCAGCTCCTTCACCGAAGCCGCCTCGAACAGTGTGCCCTGCCGCTCTTTCTCGACCCTTGTGCTCTTCACCACCTTCTTCGGAGGTGGTGCCTGGATCGTGGGTGGCGTGCGTTTCTTTTCCTTCTCGATGTGGATATCCAGTACCCGCTTGCGCGACTCAAGCCGTTCCCTGGCGGCAATATCCTGTTTCTTGTCCTCGATCCACTTTCTGGTCCTGGAAACCAGCATGGCGCTTAACTGCATGCTGGCCAGCCCGATTCTATCGACCACATCGAGCCAGGAAATGGCGATAGTGATAGTGAGGCCGAACAAAAAGATAGCGAGGAAAAGTAATGTGCTTCCTAAAGTGGCAAGCAAGGGTACCGTAAGGTCGACAACAATAGAGCCAAGCACACCCCCGGCTATATAAGGCGCGTCACTGGCCACCTCGAAATGCAGGGTTGCGAGTCCACAGGCTGCCAGCAGTAACAGGATGAAGCCCGCGACCTTGATCCCGAACAGGGGCCAGGAAAAATCTGCTTCCAGTTCAGCCTCGTGAAACGAGCTGTATACCTTATAGGCGAGCATGGCTGGAAATGCATAGGCCAGATAACCAAACAGGTGCAACAGCACGTCTGCGAGCCAGGCGCCATAACTGCCCACCGCATTATCGATTTCGGCGCCACTGCCTGTCGTGGTAAAGCCCGGATCATTAGGCGAATAGCTCGCCAGGGCGATCAGCAGGAACAGTGCGAGCAGAAAATAGACAATCAGGCTGCCTTCGCGCAGCAGTCGCTGCACTACATTATCCACATCGGCTTTCGGATCCGGTTTGTTTGCCACTGCGTTTCTCAATTTATTCAAACACCTGCGAGTACTTTATACACTTGATTCGAGAAAAAACCTACGCCCTGCCAGGCGCCGGTCATGCGGGGTGTTTCGCGAGGCGAAACCAGCTCCCTGGATTTCTCCGGCTTATCCTTTGGTTATCGGGCAAACGCCCGGACTATTAAGGCCGGAAAGCACATCCGGGCTAATGGAAAGTACTATTTTGCCCCCGCGGTCTTTAAAATCCCTTCTGCGCCATCACATCATGTGAACCCCTCAGAAATCGCCAGTAAGGAAACCGGAAATGTCAGAAGTACAGCATCATCGATTAATCATCCTGGGATCAGGGCCAGCCGGCTACACAGCCGCCGTCTATGCAGCCAGGGCGAACCTGGATCCGGTAGTTATCACCGGTATGCAGGCGGGTGGACAACTCACTACCACCACTGATGTGGACAACTGGCCGGGAGACGTTGAGGGCCTCCAGGGACCTGCCCTGATGGAGCGCATGAAGAATCATGCGGAGCGCTTCGATACGGAAGTGATTTTCGACCATATCAACCAGGTTGATTTGGCTAATCGACCCTTCAAATTACAGGGTGATTCCGCCACTTATTCATGTGATGCGCTGATAATTGCCACCGGTGCCTCGGCGCAATACCTGGGCCTGGACTCAGAAACTGCATTCATGGGCAAAGGAGTCAGCGCCTGTGCCACTTGCGATGGATTCTTCTATCGCAACAAACCAGTCGCCGTCATCGGAGGTGGCAATACCGCGGTAGAGGAAGCGCTCTACCTCGCCAATATTTGTTCCCACGTCACCCTTGTGCACCGCAGGGACAGTTTGCGGGCAGAAAAAATCCTGCAGAAGAAGCTATTCGACAAGGTGGAAGAAGGTGTCGTCAGTATTGCCTGGGATCATGTGCTCGATGAAGTGCTCGGTGATGATAGCGGCGTCACTGGAATCAATATCAGGCATGCCCAGAGTGGCGAAGTACAAAAACTGGACGTGGATGGCGTGTTCATTGCTATCGGCCATGTGCCGAATTCAGAAATCTTCCAGGGACAACTGGAGATGAAGAACGGATACGTTGTGATCAATAGCGGCATAGGCGGCAATGCTACCGAGACCAGTGTGCCGGGTGTATTCGCCGCCGGCGACATTGCCGACCAGGTCTACCGCCAGGCAGTAACCAGTGCCGGCTTTGGTTGCATGGCAGCCCTGGATGCGGAGAAGTTTCTGGACGAGTGATGAGAGCCTGGCGAAATGCCCCTGCCCTGGCTTGAGCCGCAAATAATCGGGTTTCCACCGCTTGAGCAAGCGCTGACGGATCCCAACGGTCTGCTCGCTGCCGGCGGCAGTCTTGACGAGCAGTGGCTTTTACATGCCTATAGTCACGGTATCTTCCCGTGGTTTGAGGATGGACAACCAATTCTCTGGTGGTCGCCAGATCCACGTCTCGTCCTGTTCCCCGACCGTGTTCGTATCTCCAGGAGTCTGCGCAAGCAGCTCAGGAAACAAGTTTACTCTGTGACCATGGATACGGTTTTTCCCGAGGTGATAAGACGCTGTGGTCGGGCCAGACAAGACGGGCAGCAAACCTGGATTACCGCTGATATGGAATATGCTTACATCCATATGCACGAACTGGGACACGCTCACTCGGTGGAAATCTGGGATGAAAGTGAATTAGTCGGTGGACTCTATGGTATAGCTCTGGGTAAGGTATTCTTCGGCGAATCGATGTTCAGCTTGGCATCCAACGCTTCAAAGTTAGCCCTTGTTGCCCTCGCGCAACAATTGAAGCGTTGGCAATTTGCGGTAATCGATTGCCAGGTCAGCAGTGAGCACCTGTTATCAATGGGCGCTGAAGAAGTAACACGGGAATCCTTCGTCGCGATGCTGCAACAAAACTGTAAACCAGTGAAACCTCAGCGATGGGAATTTGATCCGGACATAATCCAGGACAGTCATGCAATCTAATTCCAAGGCCCTTAATTCTGTTCGCCTGTTTCGCACAGCCTCACACCGTTGTAGTTACAAAACAGATGAGCAGGCGGCAACTGTGTTCGTCGACCCCGATCTGGTCATTGATAAATCATTGAACAGCAAGCTAAGCGAACTGGGCTATAGACGCAGCGGAGCGCATTTGTACCGACCAGACTGTGAGTTTTGCCAGG
>CAYTLI010000208.1:0-4688 GCA_964438455.1 uncultured Pseudohongiella sp. | reverse complement strand
AAGGTCAGGCATGCCAATGCTCTGGTTGTAGTCATTCAGGTCGGACATGGCCTGCTGCATTTCAACTGCACAGGCCAGGGCGCGTTCAGCATCATCCTCCCTCGCTTCAGGCAAGCCAAATACCACCAGGATGGAGTCTCCCATCAACTTATCGATGCGCCCTTCGTATTTCGCGATGATATCTCCCATTCGCGAGAAGTAACGATTGAGAAGTGCCACTACATCGGCGGCAGGATGGGAATTGGCGATATCTGAAAATCCGCGAATATCGGAGAGCAAGATGGTAACTGTCTTATTGCGCACCTCAGACTCGGGAAAACCCTTGCGCACCAGCAAATTGCTGATGCCTTCGTGCACTTGTTCGGCTTTATTACTGTCTAGATCCGCGAGCAGAATGTCTTTATCACGCAGAATCTTGATGATCTGCTCCGTGATTTCTGCGGCATTGCTCTCTCTTCTTGGCATGAGAATATCGTTGTTACTGGTTAGCTATACAGAAGCGCATGCTACTGTTGAACAGGGATTCAAACAAGGGGATAGATCAATGGATCAGGCGTCTCGGCTGCCTTTACGAAAACGCTTGAAGAAATCTGACAAGGTCTTTTCCTTCAGATCGGTAAGCTCTCCGGCATCATAAAAAGTTGAACCGCACATGGCGCAGTTTTCAATCCAGATGTGGGGCTGATCCAGATCCTCAATCTTGTCCATTTTGATATGGCATTTGGGGCACTCTATGTCATCAATACCATCATACCTCTGCCCGACCTTTTCCGAGCCGGTGTCCACGTTGGTATCTGGCCCCCATATATCCTTGAGCTTTTTGGTGGTGCCGGGAGGCACGAAGAGCCCATGGCAGTTATTGCATTGCTGGACCGAGATATCCTCAGCAACTGTCCTGGTGTCGAATTCACCTTTGCATTTGGGACATTGTAATTTCGCATCTTCAGACATGGAGTAGATATTACCTTATTCGAACTGACGTTTGTGCTTCGGTCGCAAATTTTCTGGCAACTCGGGAAGGTCACTGTCGTTTTCCCAGCGCTTGCGGAAGCCGCGAGCATCCATCATTAACAGCGGTGTTCTGAGCGTAGTATCGTCATACAGATAGAGTCCGCCTTGCAAATATTCCTTGCCTGTCTGTGAGAACAACTCATCGACTATTTCAAATAAAAGGGCACCATCCCCTCTGCCAACCGTGCCATTGCCATCCAGATCATCCATACGCCCGTCGCCGTCTGCATCAACTATGAATGTGGCAGCTCCACCGTAGATATGGCGACCGCCTGAAGAGTTACCCAGTTCCCGGTTTCTCTGAGGAGTGATATAGCCTCTCACGATACTTAGCGACTCCGCTGCATATCCCTCATCATTGAGATGCCCCAGTAACACCTCGAGCTTCAACAATAATCTTTCTCTTAGCACGATATACTTTGGGAAACTGGTGTTTGTTTGCTCGACGAACTGGCCAAGTTTGAAATTGGGAGACACGTTGACGGATAACATCTCTTCGGTGACGCGGATAAATCCATCCGGCGGCAGATAGATAGGACTGAACTCAACTGCTTCCGGGTATTCGCCGATCAAGACGCCGTCGAGTCTGCCATTGACCATTCGACTGGCCGGAACCATGACAAACACATTGAGTGTCATGTGCCGCGTGGTGCCTTCCATGATGCTGAGCTGCGTAAGGCCTGGTTCATCAGGGGCAGTCCATATCCAGCGGCAATCATCCACCCGATCCAGAGTTCCACTATTCGCGGATACAGTCATGGCTTCGGCTTCACCGGAAATTATGCAAATGTCCAGATGCTCTGCCGGTAATACGTAGGTAGCAAATTCCCGGTAGGGGTAAATTTCATTGTTAACAATCACCGACAGATCTGCTCGCCCAGCATCGAACTGCGCTGTTGCAGGCTGCATTACCGAAACGAGTAGTAGCACGACAAGTGGATTGAATAACTTCATCAAACTCTCCGATGGGGCGATCCAATTCACCCCAGATAGCAACAAAAATGGCGCGGGAGTGTAAGGCCGGTTGAATAAAAATGCACTAAATAAAAATGCTAATCAATGGCTAATCACAACTAGCGTTCAATCGAGTAGGTCAGGTCCAGGCTCTGGTGCTCGCCCGATTCAGCCTGCAGTTTCAGGGTGCTGGTGAGATCATAGTCCACAGCCACCTTGGACTGACTGTCAAACAGCCCCAGGCCGTATCTGACAAACAAGGAAGGGGTTAGATATTTGCCAACAGTCAGCAGGCTGTTATTAATGTTGCCGGTATTGGTGATAGCCAGCGTATCCAGTCCCAGGCCAGTGCGCACCCGCTCCGAGATTCCCCTGCCCCGCTCGAGACCCAGTCGCGCGATGCTGCCAAGCAGCGCGTCTTCATCAGTATTACCCAACTCGGAGAACGGACGACCCGTGGCGATGAGCGCAATCACCTCTGCATCGGGTAGATTCGGTGTCGAGATCAAATCACTCTGCAGATTGCGCAGGGTGCCATTCATCTGTACCCCTACCATCTGATCGTCAATTCGACGCGTTGCAACGATCTCGAGTCCCGGATTATCGTAAGGCCCGATGAAGAGAAGCTTGCCTTCGTCAATCTGCAATGACTGACCGTAAAGCGAGTAGCTTCCCTCGGTGATAGTGAGTTCTCCGAACGTGCGGTTGCTGCCATTTTCCAGCACTTCCGTTTCCAGTTCACCGACCAGCGCAGTGGTCAGACCAAAGCCTTCGAAACGGACACTCTCGCCCAGCACGATATCCAGTTCTGCCGTGATTGGAATATTGAGGAAGCGCGAATTTTCCGCAGCGAGTGAATTCACCACGCCGGTCTCCTCGGGAGAATAGTTAACGATCACCACATCACTGGAGACGTTGATGGCAGATTCAGGAATGCTCTCCATGGCAATTAGCAGCTCGGGCAAGAGGATGGACCCGGAAACGTCGATCCGCTCCTGATTGGCACGCAGGGAAAGATTCGGTGACACGCGCAGGCTGAGTTGCTCGGATTCCAGTAATTGGAATTCGCTTCCAAGCAAGTTCATCTCCAGGCTTGCATCGCCAGCTAACAGGTTCGTGGCCGTACCATTGAGACTGAGTTCCCCGGTGTCTGTTTCTGCCCTGGCAAGCAGCGAGATGACCCCCGTGTCTGACGCGGTGAGCTCACCGGAAAACTGTTCGATCCTGACGCCCCATCGGTCGAGTGAAAATCCGGCATCTTCCACGGAGAAAAAACCGCTAAGCTGCGGTTGTTGCAGGTCTCCACTCACTTCGAAATCACTGTGCAGCTCACCGCGAATATTGGACATGTCCGGCACGTAGACTTCCAGCCAGCTGAGGTCATCAAACTCGGCATTGGAGCTACCATTAATTGTCTGGTCCGCAGCGATCGCCAGAGTAAGATCGACATTTCCCTGCAGGGGAGTGACAACCCCATCGATGGATTGCTCGAGCAAGGCACCCCTTGCCAGCAAATTCCACGCGGCATCCTGGAACTGACCATTCAGGCTGATGTCTCGCCATCGGTAGTCTCTGCTGCTCATCGCCGATGTGGTCTGATCCATGTCTGCATTATCCAGGTCGTTCTGCTGTTGCATCGACATCACCGGCGCGGCGGAAGACAAGGATAGCGTCAGCTCTGGAGGTTCGTCCGGAGCGAAACCCCCGGCCAGGGAGCCGTCCAATTGGCCCGAAAAACTGACCCCGTCAGGAGGGTCGAAGGCAGGCAATGCCTGCAGGGTGAGAAACGGCAAAGACTGATTTACTGACGCGAGTTCCTGCAAGGGAAAGTTGCTCAGGCTAACAGCAAAATCCCCTGTCTCTGCTTCCAGTATAGAGTCGAGTTCAAAGCACAATAAGCTGCCATCACTATTGAGACAGGTGTTGCCCAGAGTGACTTGTTCTGCCGAGATATTCACTGGCACTGGCGCGCTGAGAATCCAGTCACGACCTGCAGTCAATCGAGCTCGCGCTATGTTTCCCTGCCACTGCACTGGATTCTGTCGCAGCGGCCCGCCATCGAGATGCAATGAAATGGCTCCGTGCTCTGACAAGGTTTCCAGGGCCAGAGTGAACTGCGTGTCGTTGCCGGTTATCTGAAGTTCGCTTGCAGTAATAGTCTCGGTTATTGCCGGCGTCTCGAACACGAACTCCTGCAGCCGTAATTCAGCCTGGTATTGCTCTGGCGAACCCTCTACCAGGGCAGTAAACGAATTGACCTGCAAAGGCCCGAGCGACAAGGCATCAATGGCTAGTGATCCGGTGCCAAATGGCGCCTGCTGGCTGCCGCTCAACTGTCCACTGCCGCGAACAGAACCCGTGGCATCGGCGACAAACTGCCCTATGTCTTCGATCTCCAGTTGCCAGTCCAGAGCATTGTTTGCACCCACCGTGCCGTCGAGGGTGACATGAGTGGTATCACTATCGAGTTGCAAGCCTCTAACGAACAAGCCAGCATCGGACCAGTCGATTTGTCCGGAACCAAGAATCTCGTTGTCGCGGGCCAGCATATGCAGGTTGCGAAGATCAGCAGTTACCCGGGGATTGGCATCGAGATCCTGTGCTTCAAATTCCGCCTGCCCATCGATATCCAGCGGCAACCAGCTGTTCTCTGATTCACCCGGCAGGTAATCCAGCGGATTGAGTGAAACAATCTCAACCAGGCCCGATAGACCAATAGCCTC
>CAYTLI010000207.1:0-4714 GCA_964438455.1 uncultured Pseudohongiella sp. | reverse complement strand
TCTCTACGGCATGCTGACTACCGGCGGCGAACTACTCTTCGCCGCAGATACCAATCGTCGTTTCTACGCCCTGGATCAGTGGACCGGCGAGACGCTCTGGCAAACCATCCTCAACGGCGCCAGCGATATGGCGCCAATAAGTTTCGCTGTCGCCGGCAAACAGTACATCGCTGTGCTGTCTCCGAGCGGCACCCAGGCTGCCGCCCAGCATGCTGGACAACTTGGCCTCGGCGCTGCTACCGGTGTCAGTAACGTAGGACACACCCTGTTTGTGTTTGCCCTACCCTGACCAGACAGCCTAGGCTGGAGCAACTACAGGCTTTTATGCCAGAATTCCCAACTCTTTAAACTTACTAACCTGCGAGAGAAACATGAGAACTTTGCATTTCCTGCTGCGTGGCGCCCTGCCAGCTATTTTCCTGTTCAGCACATCCCTGAGCTTTGCCGATCACCACGGTAACGGCGAAATGTTAAGTCTGGAAAAGATTATAAGCGGGGATCATCGCAGCACGGCCAACATCGCCCGCAATGAATCCCGCCACCCCATTGAGACGCTGGAATTCTTTGGCCTGGAACCTGACATGACCGTGATAGAGATTCTGCCATCCACTGGCTGGTACGCAGAGATCATCGCGCCTTACCTGCGCGATCATGGCAAATACTACGCCGCTCATTTTTCACCTAATGCCACGGCCGCCTATATGCCGCGCATCCTGGGAATGTTTGAAGAAAAGATCACCAGCGAACCAGAGCTATACGGCAAAGTAACTGTGAGGCACCTCAATCCTCCTCATGAAGTCGTCATCGCGCCGCCCGAATCGGCGGACATGGCCTTGACCTTTCGCAATGTTCACAACTGGATCATGGCCGGCCAGGAGCACGAATTTTTTGCATCATTCTTTGCGGCATTAAAACCGGGCGGTATTCTCGGCGTAGTCGAGCATCGTGCGCGGCCCGGCTCCAGCATGGAAGTGATGGAAACAAGCGGCTATGTAACAGAAGCTTACGTGAAGGAAGTGGCGGCCGCCGCTGGATTTGAGTTTGTTTCCTCGTCCGAGATCAATGCCAACCCGAAAGATTCCACTGATTATCCAGAAGGCGTGTGGTCGTTGCCGCCAACCTATCAGATGGGAGACGTGGATCGTGACAGATTCACGGCTATCGGCGAGAGTGATCGCATGACCCTGAAGTTTATCAAGCCAGCAAACTAGAGCCTGATGTGAAACCTATTCATCCCGATCGAAGATTCGAGTCAATTCGATCGGGACATTGAATGAATCAGGCTGGATGATCATCTCGATTCGCAGCCGGGCGCCGTTTTCTTCTACCGTGTAAGTCTCGATGGTGAATCCACCATCTCTCGGCCTCGCCTCGACAGTCAGGCCACTTTCTTCAAATAGCCCCGAAGACCAGTCTTCACCACCTTCGGTATAGAAGGAATTCGCCGACACCCTGCGCCGCCTGCCATCGGTATGAAATACGCGCACGTAGCCATCTTCGTAAGTAAAACGAAATTCCGGCTCGGTAAACTCAATAGTCAGTACGTCATCGTAGGAGATGCGATCGTACAACTCGTGTTCAGGCGGGCCACCACGATAGAAGTCTTCACGGCGATTGAATATAGATCGACCGCCCTTGCCGCCACCTTCCTCGATGGCCTCTTCTACCTGATCGTCAGTGTTATCGCTGAGCTCATCATTGATTACCCAGCGCCCGACTAGCGCACTGGCAAATTCCGCGTTCTGGCCAAAGCCCGATTGCGCAGAGAGCAGAAACAGAAGCGCGGCGCAGTGCCAGTAGCACCGTTGTACAAAACTTTTTCTCAGAGACAAATTCATAGTGAGCATTATAACCGTGAGCAGTGCCAGCTTATCAGGGTCGCCTGAAAAATACCTCACACTGTCGAATACTCAAGCGGGCCGCAATAACCAGTAAAACGAATAATGCCGCATAGTACAGCGGGAACACTGATAGCGCGTCGACGAATACCACCTCATTCAATTCATCTCCGCCGAACTCAACCGAACGTTGTTCGCGTTGATAGGCAACGAGAGCAGTATAGAAGAGACTGGCTGCTCCCAGGCCGAGATTCAGGGCAAGGCCCTTGAAGCTCAGCACCGTTGCACGAATGGAGCTGTCAACCTCACGATTGATATAGTAACTGGCCTGAAACTGCACCATGCCCATCATGGCAAACGCGCCTACCGCAAACACAACGCCTAGCAAGGGAATGGCATAGCTGATGCCAATCAAGCCAATCATCAGAATCGTCGACAACACGGCAAAATTGAACAGGGGAGAATGGGTGCTGACCAGGTACCTGGAGAACTTCGCATTGACGATTCCCATCAGCGACATACCCGCACCAACGAAACCGAACCACGACACTGGTATATCGATGATGCGGTAGTACTCACTCGCCAGTACCGCAAATTGCCGGCCTACCGAATCCAGCGCCAAAGCAGCCAGGATCACAAATAATACGAAGCGATGGTTCACAGTCCACTTGCCGGCAGCGAGAATCTGTCGGAATGGTTCCAGCAGAGAAGTCTTGCTGCTATCTGTTTCAGACTCATCATCGAGCTCAACCATGCCCAGCGTGGTCACCAGCGCACAACAGGCCGTCAGCAGTGTGAGGATTACAGGCAATCGGATGACCAGCCCGGAATCCAGGCTCCAGTCGGGGTTGAACACCCCCAGCAGGCGATTTACGGCGTTTGGATCATAGGCGAAGGCACCGAGGATCATGGTGATGAAAAAGCCGATGGAGACAATGAACGTTGTACGCTCCAACAGTTTGGCCCAGTCATCTTCCCTCCCCAGCGCCTTCAGAGAATCATAGGCTAGTGCCTCGTCGGCGCCACTGGCTGCAGCCTCGGAGAGCCCCGAACAGATCCGGTTGCCGAGGAACATCAGGAACAGAAGATTGGAAGAACCGACAGGCGCAAATACGATCAATGCCATCTCGATCACCATCACGGCAGCGGCATAAACCAGCAGTTGCTTCCTGCCGACAATATCAGCCAATGCACCAGAGGGAACCTCGGCCACCACTATGCTGATAGCCCAGACGATGTTGAGCACAGCAAATTGCTCCAGGGTCAGGCCGTAGTCCAGGAACAGGATGGTGAAGATGGGATAGTAAAAACGCGCCGTATAGAGCAAACGAAACAGCTGAAAGCGACGCAGGTTCCCCTCCAGCTGCCGGTGATTGATTTCGGTGACTTGCATCAGATCGGCAGAATGCTACTTACGGAATTTCAGCTGAGTCATTGAACTGCTCACTAAATTCCTTTGTGCCACTCGGCAATGGCAACACCTATCTCGTCAGGTGAATCTTCCTGCAGAAAATGATTTCCCTTCACCGTGACTTCCTGCTGGTTTGGCCAGCTGCGGCAGAATTCACGTTGCGGACCAATAAGAATTGCACCGGGTTCGGCATTGATGAATAACTTCGGCAGGTCACTCACCGACAACCAATCCGCATAAGATTGAACGATTTCAACCACCTCAGCGGGTTCACCGTCAATGGGAATCTGGCGCGGCCAGGTCAGTGTCGGGCGTCGGTCTTCACCCGGATTTAAAAATGGTCGACGATAGATCGCCATTTCTGCTTCGCTCAATTCCCGCAAGATGGACCCGGGTAATACCCGCTCAACGAATGCATTTTTCTCCAACACCATCTCTTCACCGGCGGGCGAGCGAAATCCCTGAAACACCCCGCGCGCCGCTTCCGGCCAGTCGTCCCAGGTCACCGGCCGGACGATACCTTCCATGTAAGCGATACCCGTCACCGCATCACGGTGGCGATTGGCCCAGTCGAATCCCAATGCCGAACCCCAGTCGTGGATCACCCAGGTCACCTTGTTGGTCACACCCAGAGCGCTCAGGGCAGCATCCAGATACTGACGATGTTCGGCAAACGTGTAGCGATTCGGGCCGGAATCATCCAGCTTGTCTGAGTCACCCATGCCGATCAGGTCGATGGCGATGCACCGTCCCTGGTCTTGCAGATGGGGCATGATGTTGCGCCACAGGTACGAAGAAGTCGGATTACCATGCTGAAAGACAATGGGATCACCCTCTCCCATTTCCACATAGGCCATTTTCTTGCCGTTTACTTCAACAAACTTCTTCGGATGTTCTGCGGCACTGATCATTGTCTTACCCTCAAAAATTGAGTGAGCAGCATAGCTGCCTGAAAAACCCAATTCAAACGAGCTGACTATCTAGTTGCACTTAAACCGGAGAATCGACCGGGGAGTATTGCTTTCTCGCTCCGACGGGCCATCCCTGGCCCTGTCCCGCGGCTATCCCTGCCGCTAGTCGCTTCGCCATCAATACTCCCCGCTCAATCCTCCTGCCACAGTGCCAACCGATAGGGCCCGTGCATCTTTCAATATCTCGCGACAGCACCGAGTTGCCCCAGGCAACTCGGCCACCCCTCCCTACCAGAACCGCGGAATTCGTCCTTGCACGCATTGAGTAATGGAGGAGAAAGATGCTCTGATTTCTTCGTCTGGAGTGCGGGCGCAGAGGTAACACGCCGCGACTAGCGCCCAGGGAAGGGGGCGCGGGAGGGCCAGGGATGGCCCACGGAGCGGCGTATTACCTCTGCGCCCGCAAACCCGCCATCAAAGAACTCAAAATTGAACTAGCAACCACTATTCATATATTCTCCACTTCCGCATTGCAGACAGTCAGAAAAAGAATT
>CAYTLI010000206.1:0-4751 GCA_964438455.1 uncultured Pseudohongiella sp. | reverse complement strand
GATGCCGTGCCCGATCCCTACTACAGCGGCGCCGATGGCTTTGAGCTGGTGCTGGACCTGGTTGAAGAGGCCTGTGAGGAGCTGTTACGCAGCATCGTCCATGAGCACGATCTTGGCACCCAGGCAGGCTGAGGAACAGGCATGGAAATCCAGCAGCAGGTAGATCTCAAGTCCTTCAACAGCTTTGCTGTCTCGGCCATCGCCGCGGAATTTGCCGAGGTTACCGATCCAGCGCAGCTTCCCATGCTGTTCGACTACGCAGAGAGCAGCTACCTGCCGGTTTTCCTGCTCGGTGGCGGTAGTAATCTGCTCTGGGTCAATGACTTCCCCGGACTCGTCATTCACATGGCGAACAAAGGTATGGAGTTTGATGAGGCCAATACCCGGGTCCAGGTGGCAGCCGGGGAGGGCTGGCATCATCTGGTAACAAGATGCATTGAAAAATCATTCTATGGTATTGAAAATCTTGCACTAATACCTGGTTCTGTAGGCGCGGCACCGGTGCAGAATATCGGTGCCTATGGGGTTGAATTGGCCAGTTACGTGGATCAGGTCAGCGTCTATGATCGTGGCCAGAAATGCTTTCGTGTTCTGGATCGCGAAGACTGCGAGTTCAGCTATCGGGACAGCCTGTTCAAGCAGGAAGCGGGGCAAGGCCTGGTTATCACTGGCGTGACCCTGCAATTAAGCCGAGATTGGGAACCAGTACTGGATTATCCGGCGCTGCGAGACCAGCTCAGCTCAGATTCGCCAGCCCCACAACAGGTATTCGACACCGTTTGCGCGATCCGGCGCAGTAAGCTGCCGGACCCTGCCAACCTGGGCAATGCCGGCAGTTTCTTCAAAAACCCTGTAATTTCCATAGATAAGTATAAGATTTTAAAAGAAGAGTTCTCAGATATACCCAGTTATCCGACAGAAGATCCTGAACTGGTGAAGCTGCCTGCGGCGTGGCTGCTGGACACACTGGGCTGGAAAGGCAGGCAGCGGGGCGCCGCAGCGGTCCATGACCAGCATGCCCTGGTACTAGTGAACCCGGGTACTGCCAGCGGTGAGGATATTTACCTGCTGGCCCAGGAAATGAGCAGCGCCGTGCTGTCACGCTTCGGCATTGCTTTGCAGCCAGAAGTCACCATCCTCTAACGCTGTTGTTGTGCTTCCAATCGGCACTGTTCTCGCCAGAATCGGCCATTTCTTTTTTATGCGCAATTTCAATGGCTTGCGAGAAGTTCGATTTTTGCTCCTGCAAAAAGTGTGAACCAGTTCCCGTTTTTCTCCCCCCAGTTTGTCGACATAGGTTAGACGTGGTACTTATCTGACTTATCCTTCAAATTTGTGGGAAGCCGTTGCGAAGTATCAGCGAGCTCGGATCGAATCCGCTACACTGCGACTGCTTTCCATAAATTGCACATCAAACTGAAACGGTAGGCCGCTCATGATGGAAACCACAACGGACGCCCGCACCCTGACTATCCTTCTCGTCGATGAACAGATCCTGGTGCGGTCGGGTATTGCCCGCCTGATTGCCGATATTGCTGACATGAAGATAATAGGGCAGGTTAGCTCTGGTGAAGAAGCTATTGATTTTGTTCAAAATTTAAATCATGAAACACCGGACGTTGTGATCATGGATGCACGCCTGCCGGGCATCGGCGGCATCGAGTCATGCCGTGCTTTGCTGGAATTATCACCCAAACTGCGCCTGCTGGCCCTGTCATCGGTAGCCAGCGGTGTGATTCCCTCGCAGATGCTGCGTGCCGGCGCCCAGGGCTTCATTACCAAGAACGTGGAAGTTGTGGAGCTGCTCAAGGCAATCCGTGCAGTCGCTGACGGCCACCGCTACGTGTCTACCGAGGTGGCGACCCACCTGGCGCTGGATCCTTTCAACCACGATGGATCGTCGATTTTCGACCGACTTTCGCGCCGGGAGCTGCAAATCGCCCAATTGCTCACCGATGGCAAGAAGGTGAGCCAGATTTCCAGTCACCTGGAGCTAAGCCCGAAGACAGTCTACAGCTATCGCTACCGTATCTTCGAGAAGCTGGGTATTTCCAGTGATGTGGAGCTCACTATCCTCGCTGTGAAGCACGGCCTGACCGACGATACCCGCGAATTGGACGCCTATCCCTCTGCTGCTGGCCGTATCGCCAGCTGAGAGGCCCTCAAACCCCTCTGACGGCCCTTGAGCGCTTAAGCGCTATCCCTTACCCTGCGAGGCTTTAAAGTTCTGGCAGACCCTGAGCAACGCGCTGGGGCAGGATGCAATGGCCGCTGACGCTCCCTCCAAGTTCGATCACAAAAGCTTTCTGGCCACACTCACCAGTCGACCCGGCGTTTACCAGATGCTGGATGGGGAAGGTGAAGTGCTCTATGTGGGTAAGGCACGCAACCTGAAGAATCGGGTCGGCAGCTACTTCCGCGCGTCAGGTCTGGCTTCCAAGACCATGGCGATGGTGGAAAAGATCCAGGATATCGCCATTACCGTGACCAGCGGGGACACAGAGGCGCTGCTGCTGGAGCAGAACCTGATCAAGAGCCTGCGCCCGCCTTACAACATCGTGCTGCGCGACGATAAGTCCTATCCCTACATTCGCCTGAGTGACCAGGATGAGTACCCGAGGCTCAGTTTCTATCGTGGCAGCCGCAAGGGGAAAGGCAGTTATTTCGGCCCCTATCCGAGTGCCCATGCGACCCGCGAGACTCTTCAGATTTTGCAGAAAGTATTTCGCGTAAGACAATGTCAAGACACATATTTTCGTAATCGGAGCAGACCCTGTCTGCAGTACCAGATCAAGCGCTGTACCGCTCCTTGCGTGGGTTTAATCAGTGCTGAGGACTATGCCGCAGATGTGCGCTATTCCACCCTGTTCCTGCAGGGCAAGAGCGATCTGCTGATTCGCGAACTGAACTCCAGCATGGAACGGGCCTCGACGGAACAGAACTTTGAGCGAGCTGCCATGATTCGAGACCAAATCATTGATTTGCGTAAGATTCAATCTGAGCAGCACGTGAGTAACCAGGGTGGAGATGCGGATGTATTGGCGGCTGCGATGCAGGGTTCCACGGTATGCATCCATGCCATCTACGTGCGCGCAGGCAGGGTGATTGGCAGCAAGAGCTTCTATCCCAGGGCCCGATTGGCGACTTCTACCGCCGAGGTGTTGGAGGCTTTCATCAGCCAGATGTACCTGGGTGATGATAAATCGGCGACCATTCCCGCTGAAATCATCGTGCCTGCGCCCCTGGAAGGCAGTGATGAGATCGAACAGGCGCTGAGCTACGTGGCAGGACGCAAGGTCAAACTGGCCATGCGGGTGCGGGGACACCGCGCCAAATGGGTCAAGCTGGCGACCACAACCGCGACAGAATCCTTACAGCTTTTCGTCAATAACAAGAAAAATATAGTTAGTCGTTTCAATGAATTACAAGATGTATTGAAGCTGGAATCTCAACCTGAGCGCATTGAATGCTTTGATATCAGCCACACGGGCGGCGAGGGCACCGTTGCCTCCTGTGTGGTATTCGACAGTAATGGCGCGGTCAAAAGCGACTATCGCCGCTTCAATATCAAGGATATCACTCCCGGCGACGACTATGCGGCGATGGAACAGGCCCTGGACCGCCGATTTACCCGCCTGAGCAAGGGCGAGGGCAAGATTCCCGACATCCTGCTCATTGACGGCGGCAAGGGGCAACTGACCCAGGCACGTGGAGTCCTGGAGAAGTTCGCCCTGCCGGAGATCCAGTTGCTGGGCATTGCCAAGGGCATCTCCCGGCGTGCGGGCCAGGAAACCCTGTTCCTCAGCAACGAAGACAGGTATCGAGAGATCGCGCTGACCACTGACTCACCGGCACTACTGTTGCTACAGCAGGTCAGGGACGAGGCCCATCGCTTCGCCATCACCGGGCACCGCCAGCGGCGCGGCAAGGCACGTAAGCAGTCCACCCTGGAGCAGATACCCGGATTGGGCCCGAAGCGGCGCAGGGCGCTGTTACAGCATTTTGGTGGCCAACAGGAGATCCGCAAGGCGAGCGAGGCGGAAATCGCACGGGTGACTGGCATAAGTAAGAAACTGGCCGAAAACATATATGCGCACTTGCACAATATCGCTTCGTGAACTGGTTCACAGTTTAACCCTGGCCCGTCAGAATACGGGTGTTAGCGTTTATTCACGATCGCTTTTAGAATATATGGGTCTGTTTTCCGGCATAATTTTTTTTCAAGGCTGGCCATGAACTGGGCAAACCTGGTTACCTACCTCAGACTCCTTCTCATCCCGCTTGTTGTAGTGAGTTATTACTCGGAACTGGATCACAGTCACGTCATCGCGGCCCTGTTGTTTACTCTGGCCAGCCTGAGCGACTGGCTCGATGGCTACCTGGCCCGCAAACTGGAACTGACTTCCGATTTTGGCGCCTTTCTCGATCCGGTGGCGGACAAACTCCTGGTGGTCACGGTGCTGATTCTGCTGGTGGGGGAAATCAATGCGCTACTGTTACCAACTATCGTCATCATTGCCCGGGAGGTTCTCATTTCGGCCCTGCGTGAATGGATGGCCAGTCGCGGCCACCGGGAGGCGGTGGCGGTAGCATTCTCCGGCAAGCTCAAGACCACGTTCCAGATGATCGCAATCATCGTGCTGATGCTGGTGACAGAGGGCACACCGGATTGGCTGCTGATGACTGGTTACATCATGATCACAGTTGCGGCGTTGCTGGCGTCACGCCGCTTTGGTGATTTTCTTTGGCCC
>CAYTLI010000205.1:0-4772 GCA_964438455.1 uncultured Pseudohongiella sp. | reverse complement strand
TTGGCAAGGAATTAAATCTCGATATCAAGGGCAGCATGGGCAAGCCTTTTAAAGTGGCAGACTTCGAGAAGCTATTGCAGATGCTGTTGCACGAAAAGCTCTGATTCTGGACTCGCGAGCGGTCTGTTTCTAGAAGCGACTTTTGATGTTGAAAGCAATCTGGACTTTATCGACTACCGGGTTGTTTCTATTGCTCACGGGAAAGGCAAAATCCAGGTGGGCTATCCTGCTCGATGCGGCCTTGCTGGACATCAGTCTCAATCCGAAACCCACATTGGCCAGCCATGGATCTTCCAGGCCGCTCACGGTGCCCGGCGTCCAGGCGCGCCCCATATCGACGAACAGCGCGCCGCCAACCCGAATCAGGTTGAACAGGTGCAGGTCGGTATAGATGCGCTCTTCCAGTGTCAGCACCAGATTGCGATCTCCTACCTGTAGCCTGTTGTCGAATGCGCGCACGCCTGACTCGCCGCCCATAAAGAGTTGGCGCTCTCGACTGAGGTTGTGGGAATAGCTGCCATTCAGGCGAGCAAAGAATGACCACCGATCGGACTGCCGGAAGAAATACCGGGTATTGAAACTGAAGATGACGTCTTCGGAATGTCCGTTGTCCTGATTGAGCAGTGCGTTCCAGGAAAGGTCATACTGCCAGAGCTGGCGGCTGTCGTAGAAGAGTGTGTCTAGATATTCCCCCTCGAGCACCACACGCGATCGATCAGAGCCAAAACCTTTGGCGGCATAGCCTATGCGCGCGAACAGCCGATGCCCCAGATAAAGATCCTCGGTGCGAAGAATCTCGTTGAAGTTGAATGCGGTGACGAAGCGATCTTCGCCAGCTTCCACCTGCAGAAATGGATAGAGCAGTTCCCTGTCAGTAGGCAGAATCAGCGGCGAGGGCAGATCGCGCCCGGAAGCATATTTATCACGGCGGTACCTGATTCCTGTGGACCAGCGAATATAGTGTTCATCAATCAGGCCTCTGGACCAGCCATAGTGCAGTTCCGCAGTTTCGATGTCGTGGTCCACTTCAGAAACCTCTTCACCCAGAAAATACTGGGTGTCGATCCTGCTTTCATTCTGCACGCTGAATCCCCAGCTCTTTCTGCTGTCCAGTGCGTAGAAAGGCAGCGCGAGTTCGAATTGCTGTCTTGATCCGTCATCGCTATCGGTAAATACGGTTCGATTGCGGACCCAGGTGCCCAATACATTAGGATCGGTGTAGGCAATCTCGTTCGATCTTCTGTCCAGATCTTCACTGCTCTCAATGGCGAGCAACTTACCCAGCCCCAGCAGGTTGCTGTCTCGAAGGCCGATTGTATAAGTGTTCTCTCCGCCAGAACGGTCAAAGCCCAGGTTAGGAGTGAGAGACCAGGTATCCTTGGTGATAACTTCCACCTTCACCCGATCGGCGCAATTGCTGAGTAATCTCAGGTCAGCATCGAAGAAATAACTCTGGTTACGGAGAATCCGTGCCGTTTCTTCCAGGGTGCGACCGGCAACCTTGTCGCCTTCCTCAAACAACAGCAGTTGCTCTACTGTGCTCGAACGGGTAAGAGCGTGAAACCGGTTTGCCCAGCGAAACAGGGCATTATTCTCATCGGGGTTGTTCTCATCGAATATGCGCAGCTGAGAAAATTCAATAGAGTCCACTACCACTTGCGAGTCCGGCGATTCGGTCAGGGGTAGTTGCCGCAGAAAAGGATAAGTCTCATCCGCAAGCCGGGGCTCATCGATGCAAGCGATTTGCTCTGACAGGTTCGACTGCCCCAGGGCCTGCGTTGCATACAGGCTGGAGACGAGCGCCCACTGTGCTAGTGATAATATGCGTGGCATTTGGTCTTGTTCGAGCGCTATCACCGGGTGCAAACTGACGCAGGGCGAAGCGCAAAAATTACAGCTTAATACGCCCTAAATTAGCACAAGGCATCTGCTTCAGTCTGAACATGAATCAAAATTTTCAGCAAACCAACATCACGATCACTGTTGCAGGCCTGCTCCTGTTCCTGCTGCCGTCCCTGGTGATCAACGTGAACTACCTGATTGCGGCTAGCGAGGGTTTCGTGCCCTGGTGCAATCCTTATTGGGATAGCTGCACATCGATCAGTGCTACCGGCCGGCAGGGAACTGCATTTTTCTTTTTCAAGGCAACCATGCTGCCCTTGTCGCTGCTCTATCTCTACTACTGGAATCAATGTGCAAGACGGTTACGTGGCTTTGGCTACGAGCGCAATACCATTCGTAACCTGGGATTCTTCGCCGTTGCCGCCCTCGTTCTGTATACACTCGCACTCGGAGCGATTGGAGATACTTTTCAACTCATCCGCCGCATCGGCATCATTTTCTACTTCACCCTGACTTACCTGTGCCAACTACTGGTGGTTTATCGTTTGCGCACTCTTGGGCAAAAAGAGGTGAGCCAAGCCTGGCAGCTAAGCTTGAGCCTGCTCATCCTTGGCATTGGTGTGCTCACCCTTTTCCTTGATGTGTTATTGCCCAACTACGATGACTACGAAGACGCCTTCGAATGGAACATCGCCTTACTGGTTCACCTTAACTTCTTGCTGGCTGCCTGGGGTTGGCACAACTTATCCCGCAGGTAATCCAACAGTCTGTTGATTATCTGTTTCGATTCGACAGAAGAGTCTATAAGGTCAAATCCGTGTACGCCTTGTTCATAGTTGATGAATTCCACATCGGGGTTCTTTTTCTTCACGGCCTCCACATAGCGATCCAGAGTCTCATTCAGTCCATCGAACTCGTCCTGGCCTGCGCGCACAATAAATAGTGGTGTCGCATCCAGTATCCGGTCCTTGTTCTCTTCCGGATTGCAAAACCTGAACTGCTCAGCGGTTCTGGCGACCACATCGTGTGACCCGAGGTCAGCCATGAAGCTGTACAGGAATACTCCCGCTTTGACAGCTGGCAGCTTAGCCAGCAGATCGATGGCAGTAGGTCCGTTGCCTGAACAGGTCCAGATGGCGAGACGTTGCATGTCCAGTGGTAAATCTTGCTGCTTTGCTGAAAGGTGTTTGGTCAATGCCAGCAGATTTGCTGCCGGATCGCTGCAACTGGCTATGACTGTTGCCATACCATTGCTGGCCAGCAGCTTGCCCCAGCTAATATAGGGCGGCAGGTCCTTCAATCCCTTGCCGTTTTCCTGTTTCCGGCCGAAGTCGGGAAAGCCAATCACTATCAACACCACTGGTGGAGGCGTGCTGGTTTCTGCCGGGTAGTAAATGTCGAAGCAGCAATCGGCGTTGGGGAGTGGTTGTTCCGCAACTACTTCGCCTTCGAATTCAGATTTAACTACTACAGTGCTGGAAAATAGATCTGCCATTTTGAGTTCTCCTCATTTTTGTGTCTCGGTGAAGAGAAAATAAAAAGCCCTCGCGCTCTGCTCATGGATTGATGAGAAGAAGGCGAGGGCTTCATTAAACTGGCGTCAGTCTAGCAATGGGGCGGCAGGGGGGTCAAGCAATACGGCGTGTGTCCAACCCGCATGGTAATTCCCGAGAACCGCAGTTAACATAGCTGCAAGCCTTTGCCTTGTGGGAGCGAGCCGATGAAGAAGAAAAATACCCAACACGCAAGCGTTCAGGAAGACAGCACCTCCACAAACAGTCGCCGCGATTTTATGAAGAAGGCTGGCGCCCTGTCCGGCATCATGATCGTGCCCCGGGCAGTACTCGGTGGAGAGAACTACATCGCGCCCAGTGATCGCCTCAATATTGCCGCTGTCGGTGCGGGCGGCAAGGGCCGCTCCGATATCGAGAGCGTGGCTCACGAAAATATCTATGCCATCTGCGACATCGATGACAACCGCCTCGCCGACACCCTGAGCCAGGAATTCGCCGCGCCTTTTCGAGAGAAAGCAAAAACCTACCGCGATTACCGCGAAATGCTCGAGTCCAATCCCGAGATCGATGCGCTGTTGATCAGCACGCCGGATCACATGCATGCGCCAATAGCCATGCACGCCATGCGCATGGGCAAACATGTTTATGTACAGAAACCCCTGTGCCACACGGTCGCCGAGTGCCGGGTGTTGGCAGACGCCGCCAGGGAGTACAACGTGGTTACCCAGATGGGCAACCAGGGCCACGCGGAAGAAGGGGCACGACTGATCAATGAGTGGGTGGCGTCCGGTGAATTGGGCAGCATCGAAGAAGTTCATTGCTGGACCAATCGTCCGGTCTGGCCCCAGGGTATTGCTCGCCCTGAGGGAGAGATGTTGATTCCCGATACCGTCGGCTGGGATTTGTGGTTGGGTGCCGCGCCTTATCGCCCCTACGTGGAACGTGCCTACCACCCCTTTAACTGGCGTGGCTGGCTGGACTTTGGCACCGGAGTGGTTGGAGATATGGGTGCCCACATCATTGATCACCCATACTGGGCGCTCGACCTGGATCTGCCGGTGAGAGTCTCAGCAAGTTCTTCCCGATTTGGCAGGGAAATGGAAACTTTCCCCATTGCCTCCAAGATTCATTTCGAATTTGCCGCGAAGAATGGTCGACCACCGGTGAAGATGACCTGGTATGACGGCGGGCTGCTACCGGAACGACCTGAGCAGTTGGAGAATGGTCGCCAGATGGGTGACAACGACGGCGGGGTGTTGATCGTTGGTTCGAAGAATACCCTGATGCACGGGGTCTATGGTCGCGATCCACAATTGATCCCAGAGTCCAGGCATCTGGCTACAACAGCGCCGGCGAAAACGCTGCCGCGTTCGCCAGGTATCTACCAGGAATGGATCGATGCCATCAAGGATCGCA
>CAYTLI010000204.1:0-4795 GCA_964438455.1 uncultured Pseudohongiella sp. | reverse complement strand
CTCCCTGTACAGCGATGGTTGTGAGCAAATGATCCGGGCTGCCAAAGCCATCAGCCAACAACAGGGGTTGCCGGCGAGTCCGCAACAGGGGGAAGGCAACTACTACAGCTTCCCAAGTGAGGAAGACCTGGACCGTTTCGGCGAGCAGGGGTGGCGACTCTGGGACCCGCAGGACGTGCTGGATCTGGCACAGCGCTTTTTAGCATCGCCATAGTTCTCTATACTGGTTTGCCGGCGTGAAGTGATGGCGTGAAGTGATAAAGAGGTGAGACATGAGTGATCTGGTGTTGTACACCAATCCCCAATCCCGGGGTCAGATAGCCCATTGGATGTTGGAGGAGCTGGGCGAGCCCTACGAAACCCAGTGGATTGATTACGGGGAGCAGATGAAGGCAGATGAGTATCTCGCCATCAATCCCATGGGCAAGGTTCCTGCGCTCAAGCACAAGGGCAAGGTTATCACTGAGTGTCCTGCCATATGCGCATACCTGGCAGCAGCATTTCCGCAAAAGAACCTGATGCCTGCAGGCGATGATCCCGCACTGGCAGACTACTATCGCTGGTTATTCTTCGCCGCCGGTCCGCTGGAGCAGGCGATATCCTATCGTTCGCTGAAACTGGAGACCGAGGAGGACAGCAGTCGCACGCTGGGATTTGGCACTTACGAAGACACCCTGAATACATTGGAACTCGCCTTGCAGGGTGGGCCATATATTTGCGGGGAACAGTTCACCGCGGCGGACGTTTATCTCGGTTCACATGTGTATTGGGGCTTGCTGTTCGGGACTATGGAAAAACGCGAAATATTCGAGTCCTATGCAGAAGTCCTGCAGGCTCGACCAGCCCTGATTCGCATGCAGCAACTCAATCAGGAGCGCATGGAAGCAGCGGGATAGCTTGCTGGCATCACCACCCGCGCACTGGCGGAGCGCTGATAAATAGTGTACTTATTAGCAGTGTAAATAAGAAAAAGGCCTGTTATTGGGCCAATCTACTCGATTCGACATTACAGGGGTCGCAGCAATGAAATACAGTCTACTGTTCTTGAGAAAATCTTTTGTGTTATTGGTCGGTCTTCTGGTCTCCTTGCCGCTGACGGTGTTCGCGCAGAATCGGCTCGCGATAGAGGAAGTCAAAGACGGACTTCACGTCATCACCGGGCCCGGAGGCAATATTGGTGTTCGCCTCACCGATGATGGTGTGATCCTCATCGACGACAAGTTTCCCCAGGACTTCGAAGAGATTCAGTCCCTGGTGGCCACGGTAAGCGACTTGCCAGTGAAGTATGTGATCAATACCCACCACCACGGCGACCATAGTGGCAGCAATGCCGGCTTTCTCGAATTCGCCGAGGTGATCGCCCACAAGAACGCACGCGACAACATCATTCGTAACAACCAGGACGGAGCTCCGCGCATCATTTACGTAGACGAGACGGCAGTATTTCTTGGTGGTGTTGAGGTACAGGCCTTCTACATGGGCACCGGTCATACCAATGGCGACACGGTGGTTTACTTCCCCGATCTGAAGACCATCCACGGTGGCGATCTTCTGCACACCACTGCACCCTTTATCGATTATGGCAACGGTGGCAGCAGTCGTGGCTGGGTCAGCACCATAAACAACATGCTCAAGCTGGACTTCGATACGGCGATACCCGGGCACGGACCTGTGAGTGATCGTCGCTTTGTGCTCGGCTTTCGTAACCAGATGGAAGCTGTTCGCCAGCGCATGGCCGACCTGATTCGTGGTGGCTTGAGCGCGGACGATGCGGCAGATGCGATTCAGGATTCATCGTTGAGCTGGACGCAGGCTGAAAACGGACTGTTCATGCAACGCAGCATTCCTGGCTTCTACGCAGAGGTTGCTGCTGAACTCTAGTTGCTACTCTATTCTCTACTCAAGTCTCCTCCCGCTCATGCAAATGGAATGAGCCATGACTGGAGTTACCGACCTTGAAACATTGCTCGCCCACCCGCAGCCCAGGCTGCTGGAGGGCGAGTATGTATTCTGCACTATGCCGGAAGGCTCTGGTTCTCAGGTAAGCAGCCTTAAACCGCTGGCAACGTTCAAGGAAGAGGAGGGCATGAGCATGCTGGTGGAGAAGTCCCAGGCTGAAGATGCCGGCCTGAACTACTCTTCTGTGCTCAGGGGCATCACCCTGTCGGTGCATTCGAGTCTTGAAGCCGTGGGCCTGACTGCCGCTGTCGCTGGCAGGCTGGCGGCTCAGGGCATTCCCGCCAACGTAATTGCCGCCCACTATCACGATCATGTCTTTGTGCCTGCCGACAAGGCGGAGCAGGCCTTACAGCTACTCAACGAGTTGAGCGGCTGAGGCCCCAATTCGACGCAGAATCGATTCTGTCTCCAGCCGGGCTGGGTTATAGTGGTTTTACGCCTGATTCAATAACAACTTCAAAACAAGTACGAGGCTGTCCATGCAAACTCGCCACCAGTATCTGATTCCTGCAATTATTGCGCTGTGCCTGTGGCCGGCCATGTTGTTCGCGCAGGGAACCCAGCGTCTCCAGGTTGAAGGCCTGGACTCCAGCGTCGAAATACTCAAAGACCGCTGGGGAATCTCCCATATCTATGCAGAGACAGAACACGACCTGTTCTTTGCCCAGGGCTATAGCGCGGCCAGGGATCGCTTATTCCAGTTTGAAATCTGGCGTGCCCAGGCTACTGGCACCACGGCGGAAATTCTTGGTCCTCGCGCCATCGACAGGGATCACGGCACGCGTCTGTTCAAGTTTCGTGGCGCCATGGCGGAAGAGCTCAATTACTATCATCCTCGCGGCGTCGACATCATTGGCGCATTCGTGCATGGCGTGAATGCCTATATCGATGAGGCGCTGGACAATCCCGAAGAGCTGCCGCTGCCATTTCAGCTGCTTGGCATCCTGCCCAAACACTGGTCAGAAGAAGTGGTGATCTCCCGTCACCAGGGTCTGCTAGGTAATATCGGGCTTGAGTTGCGCACTGGTCGTGCAGTCTGTGAGATAGGTGCGGAAGCGGTAAAAGAATTGCAGTACTACCATCCCCATGAGCCCGATCTCGAACTCGATCCTCTGATCGACTGCGAGTCGCTGATAGAAAACGACATCCTGCACTTATATAACGCCTATCGTGGCACCCTGCGTTTTGAGCCTTCGGATATTGTTCTCGCAGATGCGCGCAACGATGAGTCTGCGTTTCAGCAATTGGCAGCGGTTCTGGATACTGAGCAAGCCGATCTTCAAAAGCACGATCTGGACAATATCGGCAGCAACAACTGGGTGGTGAGTGGTGATCTTACCCAGGACGGGTGGCCGTTGATGATCAATGATCCCCATCGTGCGCAATCGGTTCCTTCCCTGCGCTACTGGTCGCATCTGGTAGGTCCCGGCTGGAATGTGCTGGGAGGTGGCGAACCTACAATTCCGGGCATCTCTATCGGTCACAATGAATACGGCGCCTGGGGCCTGACTGTATTCAATACAGACGGTGAAGACCTCTATGTCTATGAGACCAATCCTGACAATCCCAATGAATATCGTTACAACGGTCGCTGGGAGCCCATGTCCATCATCGAGGAAACAATCAACGTTAAAGGGCAGAGCCCGGTTACAGTTGAGCTGAAATATACACGGCACGGACCTGTGGCCTTCGAAGATGAAGACAAGAACCTGGCCTACGCAGTACGTCCAGCGTGGATGGAGTTTGGTGGTGCACCGTACCTCGCCTCCCTGCGCATGGATCAGGCAAAGACCTGGGAAGAGTTTCGCGAGGCTTCCAATTACAGCAACATCCCCGGCGAAAATATGATCTGGGCTGATCGCAAGGGCAATATCGGTTGGCAGGCAGTCGGCATTGCTCCAATCCGCAGAAACTTCAGTGGCATGGTGCCGGTACCCGGTGACGGACGTTATGAATGGGATGGCTACTTGCCGATCAAGGCGAAGCCAAACGAATACAACCCCGCGCGCGGCTTTATTGAAACTTCCAACAGCAACTATACGGCGCCGGATTACGAATACCTCGATGCGATTGGTTTTACCTGGACAGACCCTTATCGCTGGGCGCGGGGAAGTGAAGTGCTGGGATCCGGTCGCAAATTCAATATGACAGACATGATTGCACTGCAGCATGACTATCTTTCCATACCGGCACGCAGCCTGGTGCCATTCTTCAGGGACTTGCGCGCTCAGGACGAACAGGTAGAGCAAGCCAGGCAAATGTTGCTGAACTGGGATTTCGTGCTGGACAGGGATTCAATCGAAGCGGGTATCTATGTGGCCTTCGAGCGGCGCCTGCTGGATAACATCGAGCTGCTTAAAGTGCCGGAGTCAGCACAGCCCTACCTGGGTGTTGGCATGAAGACGACCATCGATATGCTGCTGGCGCCCGACGGGGATTTTGGCAGTGACCCGATAAATGGGCGCAATGAATTCCTGTTGCAGACCCTGGCCCAGGGTGTCGCGGACTTGCGCGAGAAACTGGGACCCAACATGCAGAATTGGGTCTATGGCCAGGCTGACTACAAGCATGCCCTGATTCGCCATCCACTGAGTTCGGCTGTCGATGAACAGACCAGGGCCCGACTCGATGTGGGTCCACTACCACGAGGCGGCAATGGCTTTACCCTGGGCAATACCGGTAGCGGCGACAACCAGACCTCGGGCGCTTCATTCCGCATCTTTGTCGACACGCGGGACTGGGATAACACCCTGGGTATGAACACGCCCGGTCAGGTGGGCGATCCAGACCATCCCCTGTATGCAAACCTGTTTGAGCTGTGGGCCAACGACCAGGT
>CAYTLI010000203.1:0-4802 GCA_964438455.1 uncultured Pseudohongiella sp. | reverse complement strand
GCAGGGTTGGCGCGCGGTTCAAGAGAACCGGATGCTCACGAATCACTTCAGCCAGGATATCCCAGACTTCTGCAGTCTCGCGCTCCACCATCTTCTTCGCAGCCTTGATAGTAGTCGCGAGTCCGCGACGCTCCAGCTTGCCGAAAATAAATGGCTTGAACAGCTCCAGCGCCATTTTCTTGGGCAGACCACATTGATGCAGTTTCAGGGTCGGACCAACCACGATTACGGATCGGCCAGAGTAGTCCACTCGCTTACCCAGCAGGTTTTGGCGAAAACGCCCCTGCTTGCCCTTGATCATGTCGGCCAGAGATTTCAGTGGACGCTTGTTAGATCCGGTAATTGCGCGACCGCGACGACCGTTATCCAACAGTGCATCAACAGCTTCCTGAAGCATGCGCTTTTCGTTACGAACAATGATGTCTGGCGCATTGAGATCCAGCAGACGCTTGAGTCGGTTGTTTCTATTGATGACGCGACGATATAAATCATTGAGGTCAGACGTTGCGAAGCGACCACCATCCAGAGGCACCAATGGACGCAGATCTGGCGGCAACACCGGCAGGACGTTCATCACCATCCACTCTGGCTTGTTGCCGGAATCGACGAAGGCTTCCAGCAGTTTTAGCCGCTTGGATAATTTCTTTAATTTGGTTTCTGAATTGGTCGCAGGAATTTCTTCGCGCAGACGAGCTACTTCGCCATCCACGTCCATGTCTTTCATCAAGGCCTGGACCGCTTCCGCACCCATCTTGGCGTCGAATTCATCGCTGAATTCTTCCATGGCCTCGTAGTACTGCTCATCATTAAGCAGCTGGCCTTTTTCCAACGTGGTCATGCCCGGATCGGTAACCACAAAGGATTCGAAATACAGGATGCGCTCAATATCACGCAGAGTCATATCCAGCAGCAAACCAATGCGCGAAGGCAGTGACTTAAGGAACCAGATGTGAGCAACCGGGCTCGCCAGTTCGATATGGCCCATGCGCTCACGACGCACCTTGGACAAGGCCACTTCCACACCACATTTCTCGCAGATCACACCGCGATGCTTGAGGCGCTTGTACTTACCGCACAAACATTCGTAGTCTTTAACTGGGCCAAAAATTTTGGCGCAGAACAGACCGTCACGCTCAGGCTTGAATGTTCGGTAGTTAATGGTCTCAGGCTTCTTAACTTCACCAAAAGACCACGCTCTAATCATCTCTGGCGATGCCAGACCGATGCGAATGGAATCAAACTCATCTGACTGTGATTGAGATTTCAGCAACCCTAATAGGTCTTTCATTCTATTTCCTCCACCTACGCCCTCTAGAGACGCAGGCTTCACTAATCAAAAATTCGTTACTGCCTAGTTTTATGGAACACTTCTACGTAAAGTGTCGATATTACTCGCTGACATCCAGCTCCATATCGATTGCCAAGGAACGAATCTCCTTGACCAATACGTTAAAGGATTCCGGCATTCCTGGTTCCATTCGATGATCACCATCCACGATGTTCTTGTACATCTTGGTGCGTCCAGCAACATCGTCCGATTTCACGGTAAGCATTTCCTGCAAGGTGTATGCGGCGCCATATGCTTCCAGTGCCCACACTTCCATTTCCCCGAAGCGCTGACCACCGAATTGCGCCTTACCACCCAGCGGCTGCTGAGTAACCAGACTGTAAGAGCCAGTAGAACGGGCATGCATCTTGTCATCCACAAGGTGATTGAGCTTGAGCATGTACATAATGCCGACTGTAACTGGTCGATCGAAGGCTTCACCCGTACGACCATCAAAAAGTGTGACCTGACCACTGTCGTCCATGTCAGCCAGTGACAGCATTTCCTTGATCTCGGTCTCAGCCGCACCGTCAAACACCGGCGTAGCCATCGGCACGCCAGCACGCAGATTGGAAGCCAGCTCGCGCAGCTCTGCCTCATCGAGAGACTTAACGTCTTCCTTGCGCAAGCCAATCTTGTTGTACACGTCGGTGATCAGCTTGCGAAGCTCAGTTACCTTGGCCTGCGCGTCCAGCAACTTACCTATCTTCGCTCCCAGGCCCACTGCCGCAGCGCCCAGGTGGGTTTCGAGAATCTGACCCACGTTCATGCGAGACGGCACACCCAGAGGATTCAACACGATATCCACTGGTTGGCCCTTCTCGTCATAAGGCATATCTTCTTCGGGCATAACTACTGAGATAACACCCTTATTACCGTGACGACCCGCCATCTTGTCACCCGGCTGGATGGTACGCTTGATTGCCAGGTACACCTTCACAATCTTCAGTACGCCCGGCGCCAAGTCGTCGCCCTGCGTGAGCTTTCTCTTCTTGTCTTCGAAACGCTCATCAAGTTCAACACGGCGCTCAGCCAATTGGGCTTCGGCACGCTCCAGCTGCTGATTCATGGCTTCGTTAGACATACGCAGTTTGAACCAGTCTTCGCGCGGAAGATTATTCAGATAGTCTGCGGTGACCTTCTGTCCTTTCTTCAGCTTTGGACCGCCGGCTACTACCTTTCCTACCAGCGCTTGCTGCAGACGCTCGTAAGTGGCCTCCTCAACGATGCGGTATTCATCATTGATGTCTTTGCGCACCTGGGCGAGCTGCATCTCTTCGATTTCCATTGCACGCTGATCTTTTTCCAGACCGTCGCGGGTAAAAACCTGCACATCGATTACGGTTCCCTTCACGCTTGAAGGAACACGCAATGACGTATCTTTCACATCAGACGCTTTCTCACCGAAGATTGCGCGCAGCAGTTTTTCTTCAGGGGTAAGCTGGGTTTCACCCTTAGGTGTCACCTTGCCCACCAGGATATCGCCAGCGGTTACTTCCGCTCCGATATAAACAATACCGGACTCATCCAGCTTACTCAGGGCACCCTCACCAACGTTAGGAATATCGGCGGTGATTTCCTCTGAGCCCAGCTTGGTATCGCGAGCGACACAAGTCAGTTCCTGGATGTGGATACTGGTAAAACGATCTTCTTTCACAACTCTCTCAGAAATCAGGATCGAATCTTCGAAGTTGTAGCCATTCCAAGGCATAAAGGCGATACGCATATTTTGGCCCAGAGCCAGTTCGCCAATATCGATCGAGGGTCCGTCAGCAAGAATGTCGCCACGGGCCACCGAGTCTCCATCCTTCACCAATGGCTTCTGTGAAATACAGGTGTTCTGGTTAGAACGCGTGTATTTGGTCAAGTTGTAGATATCTACACCCGCCTCACCGGCATCAGTCTCATCGTCATTAACGCGAACGATAATTCGGCCAGCATCAACGCTTTCGATAACACCACCGCGGAACGCCACTACACAAACACCGGAGTCTCGCGCAACATTGCGCTCCATGCCGGTGCCGACTAGCGGCTTCTCTGTCTTCAATGTAGGGACAGCCTGGCGTTGCATATTGGAACCCATCAGGGCTCGGTTAGCATCGTCGTGCTCCAGGAATGGAATCAGTGCCGCGGCAACCGATACCATCTGCTGTGGTGCTACGTCCATGTAATCAACTTCTTCACGTGGCTTCAGGGTAGTCTCACCCTTGTAGCGCACGGTGACGAGTTGGTCGACAAAGCCACGCTTGTTATTCAGCTCGGCACTGGCCTGAGCGATCACAAAATCACTTTCATCGATGGCAGAGAGGTAATCGATTTCGTCCGTTACCTTGTTATTCACGACCTTTCGATACGGGCTCTCAAGGAATCCGTAGTCGTTGGTGCGCGCATACGTTGCCAGTGAATTGATTAATCCAATATTTGGACCTTCCGGCGTCTCAATCGGGCACACACGGCCATAGTGAGTCGGGTGCACGTCACGGACTTCAAAGCCGGCTCGCTCTCGGGTCAGACCACCCGGCCCAAGCGCGGAAACACGACGCTTGTGCGTGACCTCCGACAGAGGATTGTTCTGATCCATAAACTGGGACAGCTGGCTGGAACCAAAGAATTCCTTGATTGCCGCAGCAACTGGCTTGGCGTTAATCATATCCTGAGGCATCAGACCTTCAGAGTCCGCCATACTCAGACGCTCTTTCACAGCACGCTCCACCCTTACGAGGCCAACGCGAAACTGATTTTCTGCCATCTCACCCACTGAGCGGATACGGCGATTACCCAGGTGATCGATGTCGTCAACGGAACCGAAACCGTTGCGAATCCCGACCAGGGTCTTTAGTACTTCAACAATGTCGCTGTTATCCAGCACCGGGGCGCCAGTAGATTCAGGACGTCCCAGGCGACGATTGAACTTCATGCGACCTACCGCAGAAAGGTCATAGCGCTCTGGTGAGAAGAACAGGTTAGAGAATAGATTTTCAGCAGACTCTTTTGTGGGCGGCTCGCCAGGACGCATCATGCGATAAATTTCTACCATGGCTTCCAGTTTGGAAGTCGTAGAGTCAATTCGCAGCGTGTGGGAGACGAATGGGCCACAGTCTAAATCATTCGTATAAATTGTCTGGAATGAGCCAATTTCCTGCTCGTGAAATTGCGCGATGAGCTCGTCGGTGATTTCCGTGTTGCAGGCAAACATCACCTCACCGGTTTCCTCATTGATAATATCCTGTGCCAGCGAAGCACCAACGAGGAACTCGTTGTTCACAACCAGTTCGGTCAGCTTTGCTGTCTCCATCTGGCGAATATGGCGAGAAGTAATACGCCGCCCTTCTTCGACTATGAGCTTGCCCTTCTTGTCATTAACAGGGAATGTGAGAACTTCACCACGCAGACGTGTTGGTACCAGCTCCAGCGCGATATGAGGCTCTTTGCCTTTCTTAACCTTAAAGGTATTGTTCTCATAGAACATCTCCAG
>CAYTLI010000202.1:0-4811 GCA_964438455.1 uncultured Pseudohongiella sp. | reverse complement strand
CTGTCCTCGTTACTGCTATGGCCGGTAAAGTTCGACTCTCTGCGCAGACGGTCATGCACAACCAGGAAGCCAGTGTAGGTTGGGCAGAACTTATGGGCGCGGTAAATCATGCGGAAATGGAAACCATGCTGCGCCTCATGGCACAACCGGTGGATTTTCAGCCAGAACTCACTGAGCAGGGGGAAGCCAGGCGTGAGGAGTATCGTTTCAATGGTCAGGCAATCGAATTGCACTATCCGGTGTCTGAAGATGTTGTAGTTCGCATCTATGACCACAGTGGCAAGATTAATCTCAATCGTATCCCTCGCCGCAACATGCAGATGTTGATTGAAAAGCGCCTGGGTGGACTGGATGCTGACCCGGAAGAAGTACAGGACCTGCTCTCCGCCTGGACCGACTGGACTGATCTCAATGATCTGGAAGGTCTCAATGGAGCTGAGGAGGAGTACTACCAGTCCCTGCAACAACCCTTCTCACCGAGAAACAATCCGGAACTGGATAGCGTCGATGAGCTGTTGCATATTCGGGGTTTCGCCGAGCTATTCGAAGGCGTCAATCTTGAAGCTGCATTTACCATCTACGGCAACGACCGTACCGTCAATCTAAACCTGGCAACTCGTGAGGCAATGGAACTGTTGCCGGGTCTGGATGAAGAGCTGATTGAAAACATCATCGCTTATCGGCAGCTGGAAGACATCAGCAATCGCGCCGAAATCGCGGAGATCATTCCGTTTGAGAACCTGCAAGAGTTGTCGGCCTGGATCGGCAATAATACGTCCCAGGTTTATTCGGTTTACGTCTATCCCCGAAATGACCTTGATGAGGGAACAATGGCGAGGTTGGAGGAAGTCCAGGAGTTTGTGAATCCCGATCCGGTGACACAGGCCTACATGGAGATCATCGAAGTCCGCAGCTATAACAATCCGGTTCGCGTCTACAAGATCGACCCCTACGCGCTGCTGCCCGACCATGCCACGGCGCGAGTGCATCCGGAAGACTATCTGTTCCCGTATTAGCTGGAGAGCTTACAGCCGACGCACGGTCCAGCTGGAGTCCATGATGATCGGGCCGACGCCCTTGGTCGGCTTGATGCTAAGCTGTTTGCTGAACTTGGTTTCGTACCAGAGCAGGCCGCTCTTGTCTGCCAGCCCGCCGAGCACATAGTACTCACCTACCCGCATGGCAAAGTGATTGACTGTGAGTGAAACGGTGAACCGATCGCCCTTGTTGAAGGGTCCCTTCTCCACATCATCAACTTCTGTGGTGAGAAAGGAAGCGTGAGGCTCCTCCGAAGACTTCATGAATGCGAAGCCGAAATTACCTTCGATGCCATCTTTCAGAACCTCGACTTCCATCTCCATCACCACGGATGAGAGCGGCTCCAGCTGATCGACCGGATTGCCATCGATATCCTTCACGGTGAGGGAATTGATCCGACAGTCCTGAACCTCTGGTTCATCAGCAGACTGTTCGGCTGATTCTCCTTTTTCCAGTTCGTCCGGCAAATCTTCACGGATGCTGTTGTAGGTTTTCTTGCTGTTGCAAAAATCTTCATAGTGCCCGACGACTTTATCGCTATCGCCAATTTCCCTGATCCTGCCCTTGTCGATCCAGATCGCGGTGTCACAGAGTTCCTGGATGTGAAACATGGAGTGGCTGCAGAACACCATGGTCTTCTTCTCCGCACGGAACTGGTTCATACGCTCCACGCATTTGCGCTGGAAAGCCATGTCACCAACCGAAAGCGCCTCGTCGATCACCAGGATGTCAGGTCGCACCATGGTCGCGATTGAGAAAGCCAGGCGAACGAACATACCTGAGGAGTAAGTCTTGACCGGTCTGTCTATGAAATAATCCAGCTCGGAAAACGCGATGATGTCATTTTCCAGCTCGGCAATATTTTCGTCTGGAACACCGAGCAGTGAAGCGTTGAGATAGATGTTCTTGCGCCCGGTGAACTCCGGATGAAACCCGGCTCCCAGCTCGAGCAATGCGGCAACCTGGCCTTCGACATGTAACTCACCACTGGTCGGTTGCAGAGTGCCCACCAACAATTTCAGCAGCGTCGATTTCCCAGCGCCGTTGACACCAATGATACCCAGGCTCTCGCCATCAGGCAGGGCGAAGGAGATATCGCTGAGCACATGATAAAGATTGTGACGCGGCTTCCTGGTCAGGATTTCCCAGAGACGATCCTGGGGCCGCTCATAGATCTTAAAATCCTTGTTCAGATTATTTACTGTGATACGTGGCGCCTGGTGACTCATATACTTGTCCTACAGCACATCGCCAAAAGCGAGACGTATACGCATGAATAACCAGCCACCGACCACGTAAGTCAGCAACGACACCGGGATGATGATGTAAAGATGAACCAGGGAAATCTCACCGAGCAGGATGATCTCCCGGTACAGATTGATAAAACTGTGCATCGGATTCAACAAGAACAGATCGCGCACAGTCTGATCCTGGATCATGGTGATTGGATAGATAATCGGTGTCAGGAAAAACCAGATGGTCACCCCAAGAGAAACCAGTTGCTGCAAGTCCCGTAAAAAAACACACAGTGCCGACAGGATGGCAACCAGACCCATAGTAAAGAGAAACTGAAACACAAAGACGACAGGAATCAACAACCAGGTCACCGATATCAGACCCTGGAATGCGAGATAGATCAGCAGCACGCCGAAACCGATGCCGTGCGTAAGGTATGGAATCACGGTGCCAACCACGGGGAGTATCTGCACCGGAAACATGACCTTCGTAATCAGTGGCGCCTTTTCCAGCAACAGGCCTGTGGATTTGCCGATGGCATCGGCGAATGCAAACCAGGGCAGATATCCAATCATCATGAAGATCACGAAGCGCGTCTCGCCGAACTCCGCTGGCGCCCGTATCTGGAAGATATAGGCAAACACGAAAGAGTAGATGATGATGTGGACGATGGGTGTGAGGAACAGCCAGAGGAATCCACCTATCGAGGCGGTGAACTGGGCGAAGAAGTCCTGCCGGGCGAAATTATGAAACAGCCGGTAGTTGCTGACGGGGGTCAGCGCCCATTCTCTTAGCAGTGTTAGAAACATCGACTGGCCTGGTCGCTCTGGGTTGCTTGTCCTGTGGCTAATTGAGCCATGTTACAGGGCTGGGGATTTAACCAGAATAGCAGCCAAAAAGCGAAACTGAACATTGCTGCTATTCATATAAATAGAGCGAGTAGAGGGCCAGGGGCAGGCAGTGCACATCGTGACACGCCGTGAACCCGGCCCAGCCACCGATCTTAGATCGGTGGCGTTCGATACTCGCTGCAGGCTGGCGCCTGCAATACGCTCGGTCTCACCCCTGGGGGCTCCGCGGCATGACCGCCAGGGATGGCGGGAATGCAGAAAATGCAGGAGCAATTTTCTGCCCCTGCCGCGCACGGTCACTCAGTACACTACCTGCCCCTGGCCCTCATCTGCACATTTTTCTACATCGAGTAGACATTCACTTTTCCGTTTTCAGTAATACCTTAATTTTGGCCTGAACAGCCTTTATACTCTGCGCTCCTGTCTGTAAGCGCCCGGCGCACCAGCATGCTGAATCCAGAACACATACTTATTCCCTTCGATACCTCGCCTCTCCCGCCGGGTCCATGGCTGGTATTTGCACCCCATGCCGATGATGAGACCTATGGCATGGGAGGGACTCTGCTGCGGGCGAAGAAGGAGCAGGTGGAAACCCACCTGGTTGTGTTTACTGACGGAGCGCTGGGTGGTGACAGGGAAGATCTGGTAGCCGTCAGACAGCGGGAAGTGGAAGCTGCCGGAAAGTTGCTTGGACTCAGCAGCCTGCAGTGCTGGACCGAACCTGATCGCGGACTTGAACAGAGTACCGGTGCCGCTGACAAATCGGTTGCGGCAATTGAAACGCTTAAGCCAGCAAGTGTGTTCTTTCCGGCGCCACTGGAGATTCACCCGGATCATCGGGCTGCTGCTTTCATCGTCTGGGAGGCGCTGCAACGAGTATATGCCAAAGATCTTAAGCCACAGATCATCGCTTATGAGATTGGTGTACAGAATCCGGTGAATTTCTTCATCGATATCACTGCCGAGAAGATTGAGAAGGAAGCGGTGATGGATGTGTATGCCAGCCAGAACAGCGAGAACAATTATCCTGAGCTGGTTATTTCATTAGACAAGGGTCGAACCCTTTCCCTGCCTGAACAGGTGGAGTACGCAGAAGGATTTTACCGGTTCACTGAGCAGGACTTGTCACAGCCCTTGCGAGAAGTGACCCATCGCATTATCGATCTGTATCAGTAGGCGGAGAGGCTAAGTGCTTTAGAGACTGGCGGGTTCGATCATCCAGTTGCCGACTTCGATCATATCTTCGGCGGTCAGCACCCCGGCTTCCCTTTTCAGATATAACTGGTAAATGATCTGTTCATAGCGGGCCTGTTGCAGGTCACGCTCGGCACGGAACTGATCACGAATCGCATTCAGTACATCGACGGTAGTAACCGTACCCAATTCGAAACCCTGCTGCATCGCTTCAGATGACAGCCGGGTTGATTCAACCAGGCGTTCAGCCGCTTCGACCAACAGGGCGCTGGACTGCGCCTGCAGATAGGCTGAGCGAACTTGCTGATTCGCTTCCAGTTCTACCTCGCGCAGTTCATGCTCTGCAATGCTGCGTTGCGAACGTGCTTCGGAAACTCGTGCGCGATTGGTACCACCTGCATACAAGGGAATGGAAACGTCGAGACCAATAAAAGTCGTATCGGTGTTGCCGAGGAAGATGTTATCGAAACCCACGTTGGAATCCTGGTGCTA
>CAYTLI010000201.1:0-4882 GCA_964438455.1 uncultured Pseudohongiella sp. | reverse complement strand
TGAGTAATACCGCTGTCCAAAGCACAATAATGAGAACTGACCCCTTTTGTCTGATTCTCATGGTCTAAAGTCCCGCCTGGTTCAAAAGGTTGGGCCGGATACTGCGATGGATATTATTCCGCACTGGGGCCAGGATCTCCTTGCTGGTGATATTGGCGCTCTGTGCATCAAAGGGAATAAAATGAGCGTAGATTGCCAGGGGCAGGCTCAATCGTTCGGACCCCTCCCATTCCTGAGTCCATTCCAGGTTTTCATCGAGTTCTTCATAGAGATAGCTGAATTCCACGTCGTAACCGGGAAAAATGAGCTGCGGGTCTGCCCGTTCCAGTCGCTCGCTAGGGTCGTCACTGAAAGCGGGGACGAGAGTCAGGTAGACGCCCTCATCGTCGACGGAGAATAGCTCCCAGACGGTAAGCCCTGCGCTTCGCTGTGGTGAAACCGTACTCACCCAGCTCAGATAGTCGCGTTCACCTGTGAAGTAGATCTCCCGGCCCAGACTCTCCCTGTCAGTGTAGCTATGGGGAAACGCGCCATGCAGTGCTCGATCAATCTGCAGGATACCCAGGGCATCGTCCAGGGTCTCATCCAGCACGTCGGTATTTCGGTTCCAGTCTTCGGCAACGATGAATACGCCTGTGCTCAACAAGCCCAGCAACATGGCAGTCAATGCCAGGGCTAGCATCACCTCGATCAGGGTGAAACCGCTTGTGAGTTGCCTGGTCGAATCAATCTTCATCAAATTACCTGGGCAGTTCCAACCTTATCCAGCGAGTACCGATGACGGTTTCGTCCCTCTCGTCATCACGGATCTCATAGCTTTGCAAAGCATAGACTGTAGGCTGGGTTTTTCGCTCTGGCGTTTCCAGCTCTTCACCGCCGATGATGGCGTAGTTGTTGTTTTGCAGAATCGGATCCACATCCTGATACTCGTTCTGCAGGAGTGCGAAATTGGTTGCTGCGCGCAATTCCGTTGCCCGCAACAGGCTGTCCTGAGAACGCCAGGTCAGTTGCTTGCTTCCAGCAACAAGAGAAAACAGGCTGCCCAGCACGAAGCCGGTAATCGCCAGCGCGACGATCACCTCCAGCAGGGTGAAGCCAGAACTTGCTTTCGGTTTTGAGTTAGTCATCTTCAGGGTCGTTGTCGATGCGCCCGGTGAACGGATCGATGGCTATGCGTGCCTGTTGCTCACCCTGGGCGAGCAAAATCGTTCCGCCAGTGCTGCCACCTTCAGGAAAGAAGGTGATGTCGAGGCTCTCATCTATCTCCCAGTCCTGATCTGTGCTGTCGCGGAACATAATTTCGATGCCTTCGCTTTGCCAGCTACCCACGATGTTTGGATTGATCGTTTCACCTTCCTGTTCCATGCCTTGTCTTGCATAGAGACGAATGGTGCTTGGCTGGCCCCTCACCACGGCATCACGACGAGCATGGTTCAATAGAGAATTGGCCTGGCGCACCTGGATACTGAAAGTGCGACCATCGAGATTGCCAACGTTGGGAAAGATCAACAGGCTGGCCATGCCGATCAGGGTCAGAACCAGCAACAACTCCAGCAGGGTGAAGCCACCCATTGCGGAAGCATGACTATTGGAGGCCGATATCGGCGTCATCACCTTCGCCGCCTCGCTGGCCATCTGGCCCATAGGAATAAAGAGTGAAGCTACGACCACTGGATTCATACATGTAGTCGTTACCCCAGGGATCCTGCGGTACTTCTCGGCGCAGGTAGGGTCCATTCCAGGCTGCTCGCCCGGAGTCATTCTCCATCAGGCCATCGAGGCTGTCCGGATACTCGCCCACGTCCAGCCGGTAAGCATCGAGTGCTGCTTCCAGTGAAGAGATTTGCGAGAGCGCCGCATCCCGTTGCGCACCCGCCTGCTGATTGAAAATATTTGGTGCCACCATGATTGCCAGCATGCCGATAATCGCCATGACCACAAGAATTTCGATCAGGGTAAACCCGCGCTGTTTGATTTCATTGTTAGATTCTGCAGCTTTGCTCATCGTTTGTTACCTGTGTTGCATTGCTCTCGGTGTCTATTGAACATTCAGATCTTCGAATAGATCCGACGCCAGTTCGAATCGATCCAATATGTCGGCGTATTGTACACCCGCCTGTTGATTGAGATTGATAATTTCAGGACGCAGCACAATAAACAGTTCTCGCCGTTCCTGGTTTCGCTGTTGAAACGAGAACAGGTTACCAACCACAGGAATTCGATTTAGCCCGGGAACACCGGTATTCAGTGACTCCTCATCATTCTGAATCAGTCCACCGAGAACGACATTCTCACCGTTGCGCACAACCACCGTAGTGCTGATCTCCTGGTTGTTGAATACCGGGTTATTGTTGACACCCGGTGTTGAACTATCCACTGACGAAAGCACCTGGCGAATAATCAGGTTCACCACGCCGTCGTCGTTGATCTGTGGCGTGATATAGAGCTCAATACCTGTTGGTCGATACTGGATATTGGATTGTGAAACCCCACCGGTGCCAATCGTTTGACCGGCCTCTACGGGCACCTCGGCACCGATCTGGATTTCGCCCTCCTGGTTGTTGCTCACCGTCAATGAAGGTCGAGCCAACAACCGCACCTCATTGTTTGAAGCAATTGCTTCCAGGGTGGCTTCCACTCTCGCGGAGCCATCGAGAAAGCCCTTGGTAAACATCAGGCCTCCCAGGTTGGGTGTAAAACTCGTCGAAGTTGCCGTAGAAATGGGATCCAGCGTCGCATCTGCTGCAATCCGGCTCCAGTCCACACCGAAGCGCGTGTCGTCATTCAGGGTGATCTGTGCAATCACTGCATTGACCATGACCTGCAGCGGTACTGCATCAAGCTGGCTGATAGTGGTCAGCAGCTGGCGATAGTCCCGGGCAGTACTGCGAATCAACAAACTGTTGGTTGCCTCATCGGCTACGATCTTGACCGAGAGATTGGCGGAAACAGCCTGCTGGCTGGAAGCGCTACCTGTAGTCGTCGCATCTGTATTCCCGTCTACCTGTGTTACGGACAATTCTGCTGTGTCGTCTTCACCCACGTTGGGAAACAGGCGTGGTGTGTTAGCCGCGATGTTGTCATTAGCCGGCACCAGGGGAGTATCATCATCGTCCTCAAAGACTTCAGACAGGGTTTCCGCCAACTCCAGCGCCACCAGGTTTTTAACCTTGTAGGTGAACAGCTGTTCCACTTGTTCCTGGCTGTCTGCATCGAGAATGCGAATCCAGCGATCGATCTCCTCGAAGCCCCTGGTCGCCGGCGCGGTGACCAGCAATGCGTTGATCCTTTCTATACCCTTCACCTGGTAAGCCGGGTCCGGTCCTTCAATCATTAGCAGAATGGCAGACAGCTCTTCAGCAATTTCCATGGCATTGGCGTTACTCAACTGGTAAAGATGGATGCCCTGGTTGGTGAACGGATCTGCATCGATCAGCATCAGCAACTGGTTGACCCGCTCCAGCTCATACTCTGAACCGCTGATCACCAGCAGGTTTCCGCTGCCCAGCCGGCTCACTCCACCATTGGGCGCCAACAGTGGTTCGATCGCCTGGATAACAGCATCTGATGACACATAAACCAGCGGGGTAACTTGCAAGACCTGGGCTGCGGTGCCGTCTCCCAGGGTTTCTGGCGTGACTATTTCCGCGGTGAGGTTGGAAGCAACTCGACGCGCGTTGTAGACATCGCCCGCCCGTTCCAGCACCACGCCGGCATCCCGTGCAAGCAATCGGATCAGCGGCCAGATGTCGTCTCTTTGCAAGGGTCGGTTTGGTGATGTGCGAATCGACACCTGGGTGTTGATGGTGGGATCAATGACCAGGGATATATCCAGCGCCTCGGCCAGTTCCTCTAACACCAGGCGAAGTTCTGCCTGCTCATAGTTCAGCTCGACAACATCCTCGCCTTCCAATACTTCAGGTGCAGGAACATCTTCCCGGAATCCGCCGAAGCTGACTACCCGACCATCACGATTTATCTCATTGATAAGAGCCTGTTGCTCTTCCGTGTTGTTGCCGGGGAGTTCGGGAATTACCGCGTTGGCAGAGCCCGCACTGCTGCTGACTGAAACCTGCGAGCCACCTGAGCCTGAAGCTGAAGTCTCTGCACTACTCTGGTTGTTGTCCAGCGCAACACAGGAAGAGAGGCTGAGCAGCAACACGCTGCTCGCGATTGCTCTCCTGAGCACCACTGTGGGCTTGTATTCTGATTGCTTCACAATTTTTTCCATAGGATTGTCACTAATAAACTTTTCAATTCTTTCAAACTAGAACTCCACCGCGTTCATACTGAATACCGCGGAAAGCATGGTAATGGTGATGCCACCGACAGCGATGGCCAGGAATATGATCAATGCCGGCTGCAATGCGGAGACCAGGGATGCCATCTGGTTTCTGACATAATTGTCGAAGGTAACCGCGGTTTTAAGCAGGATGTCTGAAGTACGACCTGATTCTTCGCCTACGCTGACTAACTGATGCAAGAGAGTGGGAAACTGGTTGGTCTTCTCCAATGAAATTCCAAGACCAGCACCGCCACGCACATCATCTTCCACATCCAGCAAGTGCTTGTTCAATACGGCGTTGCCGATAACTTCCCGCGCCACTCGTAGAGCGCGTATAAGTGGGATACCTGCCCCCAAAAGAGCCCCAAGAGTCCGCGCAAAAACGGCACACTCGCGATACAGGATCAGGTTGCCCAACAATGGCAGGGACAGGAGGAAACTATGTTTCTTCAACCGGGTAACCGGATCCTGATCGAGTCTGCGCCAAAACCAGATCAGCAGCACAGCGAAGACGATAAACAGGTAACCGTAACCCTGCAGAAAAGCCGAAAGGGAAAGCAAGAAGGCGGCAGATGGGGGAATATCGGTTCCTGCATC
>CAYTLI010000200.1:0-4907 GCA_964438455.1 uncultured Pseudohongiella sp. | reverse complement strand
GACGAGATTGGCGATTTCTTCATGGAGCAACTCGGCCACCACAACATCGAGACCAACAAGAACAGCCAACGCGTGGAAGGCATCAGCGGACGTTGCATTGTAATGATCACTCCGGACGCCGAGCGCACCATGCATACCTACCTGGGTGTGTCTGACAATATTTCCATTTCAGAGATGGATTTCGAAGCAGTACTGCAATCAAAGATCCTGTACATCGAGGGTTACCTGGTGACCTCCCCTACTGCGAAAGCAGCCATCATGGAGATGAAAGCCTTCGCAGAGAAGAATGGCATACCGACGGCGATGACATTTTCTGACCCCTCCATGCTCGAGTACTTCCTCGATGATGTAAATGATGTACTGGGCGATGGCGTCGATCTGTTGTTCTGCAACCAGCAGGAGGCCAAGCTCTGGGCCAGAACAGATTCTCTCAACGATGCATTCACTGCCTTGAAAGGCAAAGCCAGACAATTGGCAGTTACCTGCGGCGGAGATGGTTCATTGCTCTTCGATGGGACTGAAACCTACGAGATTGCTCCGCGGCGAGTGCCGGTAGTCGACACAAACGGAGCTGGCGACATGTATTCTGGCGCGTTTCTCTACGGCATCACCAATGGATTGAATTTCAGCGAAGCGGGCGCACTCGCCAGTGTAGCTTCTGCAACGGTAGTGTCCCAGTACGGTCCAAGACTGGACCCAAAGGTCCATCAGAAACTCTTGTCCATGTCATGAAGAATGGGGTCGGAGAGATTATTTTTTAGTCAACTGGGCGTAGTTTGATTAAAAAATAATCTCTCCGACCCCATTATCTTGTAAGACCATCAACGAAGTCTTTGACGCCATCGAACCAGGTTTTTTCACGCGGCGATTGGCGGCTGCCTTCCTTCTTGCTGATTTCCTGAAACTCTTCCAGCAGTTCTTTCTGGCGTCCAGTCAGCTTAACCGGCGTTTCGAGCACAACGCGGCACAGCAGATCGCCGGGTGAACCACCACGAATTGGCGTCACACCCTTACCACGCAGGCGAAACAGTTTGCCCGTTTGCGTTTCCGGAGGGATCTTCAACTTAACCTTGCCATCCAGGGTAGGCACTTCCAGCTCACCACCGAGTGCCGCGTCGACAAAGCTGATCGGAATCTCACAGTGCAGGTGACTGCCCTCACGCTCAAAGATAGCGTGCGGTTTGATGTGCATCTCCACATAGAGATCACCAGAAGGACCGCCATGGAAACCGGCCTGGCCTTCACCGCTGAGGCGAATGCGATCGCCGTTGTCCACACCAGCAGGAACCTTAACGGAGAGTGTCTTGGTTTCTTCCACATTTCCGCGGCCATGACAGACATGACAGGGATCCTTGATCTGCTTGCCGGCGCCCTGGCAGCGCGGACAGGTCTGCTGTACCGAGAAGAAACCCTGTTGCATGCGCACCTGGCCGTGACCGCCGCAGGTTGTACAGTCCACGGGTTCGGTACCAGGCTTGGCACCACTGCCCTCACAGTTGTCACAGGTTACAGTTGTGGGAACCCGAATCTGTACGGTAGTACCCTTGACCGCATCTTCGAGAGAAAGCTCAAGGTTGTAACGCAGGTCGGCACCCTTGCGCACGTGGCTGCGACTACCGCCGCGCCCACCGCCAAAGATGTCGCCAAAGATATCGCCGAAAATGTCGCTGAAGTCAGCGGAACCACCGTGGGTCTGGCCCTCTACACCAGCATGACCAAACTGGTCGTAGCGTGCCTTCTTCTCCTTGTCGGATAACACTTCGAACGCTTCGTTGGCTTCCTTGAAGGTTTCCTCTGCTTCAGGATTGTCGGGGTTACGGTCGGGATGATTTTTCATCGCCACGCGCCGATAAGCCTTCTTGATATCGGCTTCGGAGGCGCCTCGTTCGACACCCAATACCTCGTAGTAATCCCGTTTCGACATTGCGTCCATTTTTCCCTTCTGAAAAATTGGGGACACCCTCAACTTAACAACTTAAGAATCCGTGTCGGTGTTTATCAATACCCGAACCAGCTTAAGTTGTTAAGTTGAGGGTGTCCCCTTAAGACCAGTATTACTTGTCTTCTTCCTTAACTTCTTCGAACTCTGCATCTACCGCTTCGTCCGCGCCGTCGGCCGAAGCCGCTGCATCATCAGCCGCCGCGCCAGCTTCTGCACCTGCCGCCTGCTGCTCGGCATAGAGCTTCTGCGCCAGGTTGGTGGAAGCATCGGTCAAATCCTTGGTCTTGGCCTCGATCTCTTCCTTGCTGTCACCCTTCAAGGCTTCTTCCAGTGCGGTGATGGCATTGTTGATGGCGTCTTTCTCTTCATCAGTTGCCTTGTCACCGGCCTCTTCCAGAGTCTTCTTCGTGGCGTGGATCAAGCCATCGGCCGTGTTGCGCGCCGTGATCAGCTCTTCGAACTTCTTGTCGTCGGCTGAGTGAGCTTCCGCATCCTTGATCATCTTGTCGATCTCGTCATCGGACAGACCGCTCGAAGCCTTGATCACGATGGACTGTTCCTTACCGGTTGCCTTGTCCTTGGCAGACACGTTGAGAATACCGTTGGCATCCAGGTCGAAAGACACTTCAATCTGTGGCATGCCGCGCGGCGCCGGTGGAATATCACTGAGGTCGAATCGGCCCAGAGACTTGTTCTCCGAAGCCTGCTTACGCTCACCCTGTACCACATGAATCGTTACTGCGGTCTGGTTGTCGTCTGCTGTTGAGAACACCTGGCTCTTCTTGGTCGGAATAGTGGTGTTCTTGTCGATCAGCGGACTGGCCACGCCACCCAGGGTTTCGATACCCAGAGTCAGCGGCGTAACGTCCAGCAACAGTACATCGTTAACGTCACCGGAAAGTACCGCGGCCTGAATCGCTGCACCCATGGCAACTGCTTCATCAGGATTTACATCGCGTCGTGCTTCCTTGCCGAAGAACTCGGCAACTTTCTTCTGTACCAGTGGCATACGAGTCTGGCCACCTACCAGAATCACATCGTTGATGCCGCCGGCATCGAGGTCTGCATCCTGCAGAGCAGTCTTGACCGGACCAAGCGTCCTTTCCACCAGGTCTTCAACCAGTGATTCAAACTTGGCACGAGTCAGCTTCTGCACAAGGTGCTTGGGACCGCTGGCATCGGCGGTGATGTAAGGCAGATTCACTTCTGTCTGCTGAGATGAAGAAAGCTCAATCTTGGCTTTCTCTGCCGCTTCCTTCAGTCGCTGCAATGCCAGAGGATCGCTGTGCAGATCCATGCCGGATTCTTTCTTGAACTCATCAGCCAGGTAATCGATCAGGCGAAGGTCAAAATCCTCACCACCGAGGAAGGTGTCACCATTAGTAGAGAGCACTTCGAAAGTGTGCTCACCATCGGTTTCAGCAATCTCGATAATGGAGATGTCGAAAGTACCACCACCAAGGTCATAGACCGCAATTGTGGCGTCGCCCGATTTCTTGTCCATACCGTAGGCGAGAGCCGCCGCGGTTGGCTCGTTAATAATTCGCTTAACATCCAGGCCGGCAATCTTGCCCGCATCCTTGGTGGCCTGGCGCTGGGCATCATTGAAGTAAGCAGGCACCGTTACCACGGCTTCCTTCACTTCCTCACCCAGGTAATCTTCCGCAGTCTTCTTCATCTTCTTGAGGACTTGCGCGGAAATCTGCGGTGGCGACATCTTGTCACCATTGACTTCTACCCACGCGTCGCCGTTGTCGTTCGCAACGATCTGGTAAGGCACCATCTTGATGTCCTTCTGCACCACATCGTCCTTGAACTGACGACCGATCAGTCGCTTGATAGCGAACAGGGTATTGCTCGGATTCGTTACCGCTTGGCGTTTCGCGGGCTGGCCGACCAGAGTTTCACCCTCGTTGGTGTAGGCAATAATAGACGGAGTGGTACGATCTCCTTCCGCGTTCTCAATGACTTTGGGCTCACCACCGTCCATCACTGCGACGCAGGAGTTGGTTGTTCCCAAATCGATACCAATAATCTTTCCCATTTCTCAATTTCTCCGCTTGTAAAACTTTGGCTCGCCCTGATGATTCCGGGCTTCTGCCGATGCCTCAAATATTGGCCCGATCCTGCTGATTTCAAGGATTTGGGCGTGAATTCCTGAATTTTTTTAGGGTTATTTGATCTGCCCCCGATCCTCTTCGCTCCAGTATCTTTGTGACATTGCGATTACGGGGTGCAACGCCGAATTTCCTAGCCTTTCGAAACCATGACCATGGCGGGTCTAATCACCCTGCCGTGGAGGGTGTAGCCTTTCTGCATCACCGCAATCACTGTATTGGGCTCTACATCAGGGTTTTCCTGAATTGACATGGCCTGGTGCAGTTCCGGATCGAAGGGTTCGCCCATGGGATCCACCGCTTCGATATTGAATTTGGTAAAGCAGTCGATGAAGCTTTTCAGGGTCAGGTCCACGCCCTCGTAGATCGCTTTCACTGTCTCATCTTCATGATCGGATGCTGCGGCCAGTGCCCGCTCCAGGTTGTCCAGCACAGACAATAGTTCGACGCTGAATTTTTCCTGACCGTACTTGTGCGCCTTCTCAATGTCCTGCTCCGTGCGGCGACGCAGGTTTTGCATCTCCGCCTGCACTCTCAGCAGGTCGTCTTTCGCCCTTGCGGCCGCGGCTTCTGCCTCGGCCAGTTTCTCCAGCAATTGCTCGACATCAAGCTCGGTGTCTGTGCCGGATTCCTCTGCCTGCTCAATCTCAACTTCCTGTTTTGTTTCCGGGGCCTGGTCGGCGGCTTCAGCCGGCCCGGATTCAGACTTCTTGCTCATGCCCTCTCCTGCTGGGTGGAATCTATTTGTTTATATTTTTCAATAAGTTAAATGGGCAGTTCGATGATGCTCAAGGGCATCGCCCGGATGCACCGATATATGGGGTCTAAGCCCGCGGATTCAAGCTTTG
>CAYTLI010000199.1:0-4932 GCA_964438455.1 uncultured Pseudohongiella sp. | reverse complement strand
CCAAGCTAGGATAAAGCGCTCCAGTGTCCTAACATTAGCAAAAACCACCAAGACCAATTCCCCATGTTCGTACTGTTTCCGGAAATAAAGCCTTACAAACGTCACCAGCTCAAAGTCGGCGATGAGCATGAGCTCTACCTGGACGAGGCGGGAAACGCCGACGGTATTCCGCTGTTATTTGTCCACGGAGGACCGGGTGCTGCCTGTGATGCCAGTTCCCGGCGTTTCTATGATCCGGCGGTTTACCGAATAATTACTTTTGACCAGCGGGGCTGTGGTCGTTCCACGCCCCATAGCTCCTTAAAAGACAACGCTACCCAGGACCTGGTCGAGGATATTGAACGCATTCGTCAGCATCTGGATGTGGACCAGTTTGTGTTGTTCGGAGGATCCTGGGGATCAACCCTGAGCCTGCTCTATGCGCAACAGTATCCCCAGCATGTGTCGGCGATGATCCTGCGCGGCATCTTTCTCTGCCGCCAGAAAGATATGGACTGGCTCTATAAAGATGGAGCCAATCGCATCTTTCCGGATCACTGGGAAGAGTTCGTCAAGCACATTCCTGACAGCGAAAGGGGAGATCTGGTCCACGCCTACCATGAGCGATTGACCGGTGAGGATGAGTTGGCTCGCATGGGTGCGGCGAAAGCGTGGGCTGCGTGGGAGGGGAACTGTGCCAAGCTGCGCCCCAGCGCCGAGACCCTGGCTAAATTTACCAAGCCCCATAATGCGCTGGCCCTGTCTCGCATTGAAACCCATTATTTTATGAACAATGGATTTATCACCGAGAACCAGATCCTGGAGAACATGGATAAAATCAGTGATATCCCCGGCTGCATCGTGCACGGTAGATACGATGTTGTATGTCCCCTGGAGAACGCTTTGGTATTGCATGAACACTGGCCGGCATCAGAGCTGAATATTGTTCGTGATGCTGGCCATTCTGCATCTGAGCCCGGAACCGTGGACGCACTGATTCGCGCGGCCCGGGACATCAGCAAGAGTCTGGAATCTGCGGAATAGTCCTGCCGCTTACTGCAATCACCCGTCCCGGAGTCTGCCTTGCTAGCACTCATTCAACGCGTCAACTATGCCCGGCTCAGCATCGATAGTGCGGTTCATGGAGAAATCGGCGTGGGTTTGCTGGCCCTGGTTGGTATAGAGAAAGAAGATGACGCCAGTAGCATAGAAAGGATGGCGGACAAGATTCTTGCCTACCGGGTGTTCGCAGACGATGAGGGCAAGATGAATCTGGGTTTGAAAGATATCGATGGTGAATTGATGCTGGTGTCGCAGTTTACCCTCGCGGCTACAACCGATAAGGGTTTGCGGCCTGGCTTCTCCTCAGCCATGCCTCCTGACCAGGCCAGGGTGATCTACGAACAGCTGGTAACGGCAGCGCAACATAGGCACGCTCGGGTTGTTAGCGGGGTCTTTGCAGCGGATATGCAGATTGCACTGGAGAATAATGGCCCGGTGACCTTCATGCTTAAGGTTTAGGCGATTTAGCTGGCCTGGCCTTCGGCCTCTTCTTCCTTTTCCTGTTTCTTCTTGATCATGCGGCCGGCAATAATGCCCGCCTCAAACAGTAACCACATTGGAATCGCCAGCATAGATTGGGTAAACGGATCGGCTGGTGTCAACAGCATACCGACGACGAAACAACCGACGACCACGTAGGGGCGCTTCTCCGCCAGCGAGTCTGGTTCCGCTATCCCGGCCCAAATCAGTATGAACACCGCAATAGGCACTTCAAATGCAAAGCCAAATGCCATGAAGATTGTCAAAGCGAAGCTGAGGAAGCTATTGATATCAGGCGCGACAGCAATACCTTCTGGGGCAACGGAAACGAAGAAGGCGAATACAAAGCCGAACAGCACGTACCGGGCAAAAGCGATGCCCGCGTAAAACAACAGCACGCTGGAAATAAACAGTGGTATGGCAATCGCTTTTTCATTCTTGTACAAACCCGGCGCGATGAAAGACCAGATCTGATAGAGCACGTAGGGTGCGGCAATCACAAATGCAACATAGAAGGTCAATTTGAATGGTGCAAAGAATGGAGAAGTCGGGTCGATGGCGATCATCGTCGATCCTTCAGGTAGTGCATCCAGCAGCGGTGTAGCGACGTAGGTGTAGATGTCGTTGGCGAATGCAAACAGCGCCAGGAATAACACCAAAATCGCGATAAGACACTTGAATATCCGGTCACGCAGTTCGATCAGGTGATCGATAAGGGTAAGTTCCTGTTCTTCTTCCGCCGAGCTCATGGTTCAGCCTGATTTGAGGAGTCTTCATCCGGCTTGGCAGCAGGTTCTTGCTCGTCAGCCAGTTTAGGATTCTTGCCAGTACCATAGAGAGACTGTTTTACTTCGTCTATCTGTTCACCGGCTTCGGCCAGTTCTTCCTTGATAGATTTTTCACGCACCGCTTCGCTCTCCTGGTTGGAGGCGTCAAGTTGTTCATCGGTGTACTGAGAAGCGCCTGGATCGAAATTTGCTGAGTTGACGATCTTGTTGACCGATTCTTCCGCTCCTTTGGCGACGCCCTCGACCTCGTTCTTGGCTTCTTCGATTTCAGCCATGACAGATTCGTTGTGCAACTGTCGCCGAATTTCGTCCGCGTTAAGCTCTCGCTCAATTTCTGCTTTTACTTTATAGAAGCTGCGACGAAACCTGCCAATCCACAGGCCAGTAGTGCGCACAGCCGTCGGCAGCCGCTCGGGCCCCAATACCAGCAAGGCGATCACGCAGATCAGCAGAATTTCAAATGACCCAATATTAAACATGGCAGTTGTGGGGATGCCTGGGAAATTCCAGGAACTGGCCTGGGCGCTTCAAACGCCCAGGCGGGATGATGCGATCTATTTAGATTCTACTTTCTCAGCAGCGACTTCGGATGCTTCTTCTTCCTGCTCAGTCGCCTGATCTTCAGAATCCTCATCCTTCATTGCTGACTTGAAACCTTTGAGCGCGCCGCCAAGGTCTGATCCAAGGTTGCGCAGTTTCTTGGTGCCAAACAACATGAATACGATCAACAAGATGATCAGCAGTTGCCAAATACCTATACCACCTACGCCCATAATAAACCTCCAAAATCGACAGAGCCCTTATCGCCTCTGTCGTTATCTCTTTCGAGATGCCTTCTCTTCCAAACCGGATATGTTAAAGCGTTTTTGCAGTTCCTCCAACACTTGTTCGGGGCCCAGGTCCAGATGGCTGAGCATCACCATGGTGTGAAACCACAGGTCAGCTGTCTCGGAAACCACGTCAGCACTGGCTTTGGGGCTGCCATCGCAATCTTTCGCGGCGAGAATTGTTTCGCTCGCCTCCTCGCCAATTTTCTCGAGAATCTTGTTCAGGCCCTTCTCATGCAGGCTAGCCACATAGGAATCACTGGCAGAAGCAGATTTTCGCTCCTCCAGGACTTTTGCCAATTGTTGGATTACATCATTCACAAGGACTCTTAACTCGCATCACTTTCGCTAGGCTTATACATCTCATTCGGGTCTTTGACGACATCGCCTTGCAACACCCAATCACCGGATTGCAACCGTTTGTGGAAGCAACTCTTCCTGCCAGTGTGGCAGGCGATGCCACCAGCTTGCTCGACAACATAGCAAAGCGAGTCATCATCACAATCGAGAAACACGTCGACAAGCTTTTGCGTATTACCGGACTCCTCGCCCTTACGCCAGAGTTTGTTACGAGAGCGCGACCAGTAAACGGCGCAACCTTCATCGATCGCAGTAAGCAATGCTTGCCTGTTAACCCACGCTTGCATCAATAGTTCACCCGTTTCTGCTTCCAGAGTGATCACTGGTGCAAGTCCATCATTGTTCCAGGCAACCTGGTCGAGATAATTGCTCATTGATCAAGTATGCGCCTTCACTCTTTAAAACACAAAAGGTAGACGCCCAACGTAGCCAGACCGATAGTTACTGTTGGTAATCCCGTTAGCAATCCACTGACAGGTGCTGTCCAGGAGACTGCAGCGAGTCCGACGAAGCACAGGCCGCCAATCTTCGCTCGCCGCCTTCGGTTTCGATTCTGTTGGGTTTTCTCCTGTAGTTGCAGTAACAGGGAATTGTTTATTCGCTCTAATTGCTCAGCTTGCGTAACGGCATTAATGATCTGCTGTGGCAATTCGGGCAGTTGATCCACCCAGTCCGGAGCATTCTCTTTAAGCTTTCTCAGCAAAGTAAACGGATTAAGCCGTTTGGTATTCCAGTTTTCCAGATAGGGAAGTGCGGTCTGCCACAGATCCAGTTCCGGATATAGCTGTCTACCCAGTCCTTCTATGTTTAGCAGTGTTTTCTGCAGCAGTACCAGAGATGGTTGTACTTGCATGTTAAACCTGCCGGCAGTACGAAAGAGCTGTACCAGCAGTTGTCCAAACGAAATTTCACTGAGTGGTTTCTCGAAGATGGGTTCGCAAACTGCTCGCATGGCCGATTCAAATTCCGCAACCTGGGTTTCTCTCGGCACCCAACCACACTCCACGTGCAGTTCTGCCACTCTTCGATAGTCTCGTTTGAAAATTGCCAGCAGGTTCTTTGCAAGATATTCCTGGTCGTCTTTGCTCAGGGAGCCAATGATGGCGCAATCAATAGCTATGTATTGCGCCAGTTCCGGTTTGTCAGTTGCGACAAAGATATTGCCTGGATGCATATCTGCATGAAAAAAATTGTGCTCGAAGACCTGGGTGAAGAATATATTGACGCCATTTTCCGCCAACTGTTTCAAGTCGATGCCGCTGGCTTCGATTTTTTGGATATCGGTGACTGGTGCGCCATGGATTCGCTCCATGACCAGGAGATTCTTGCGCGTGTAGTCCCAGTAGATCTTCGGTACATAAAGAGCAACTGAGTCGGCAAAATTCTTTCGCAGCTGGGAAGTGTTTGCTGCCTCTGCTCTTAGATCCAGCTCATTA
>CAYTLI010000198.1:0-4961 GCA_964438455.1 uncultured Pseudohongiella sp. | reverse complement strand
TTTGTGAAGCAGTCCAGCGGATACATTGTACTCAACAGCACAGAAGGTGTTGGCACTTCGGTCAATATCTATCTGCCCACGTGCACAGAAACCGATGCTGAGCAGCACAAGCCGGTGGGCAAGGTCGTTGTGCCATTTCTGGCGGCGAAGGCGCACACGGTGCTGGTCGTCGACGATGAGATCGACCTGCTGGAAATCGCCCAGGCCTATCTGGAAGATCTGGGATTCAAGGTGCTCACTGCGGAGGGCGGCAGCGAAGCCCTGGAGATTCTGGGAAACAACAGGGACGTGGAATTGTTGCTGACCGATGTAGTTATGCCTCGGATGAATGGTGTTGCACTGGTGGAGAAAGCAAGGGAATTACGTCCGGAGCTTTGCGTCCTCTATGCCTCGGGATATCCCTCGGGGACTATTCAGGAGAAATCTGGTACTTATCTGGATGCTCCTCTGGTACACAAACCCTATACCCGGGACAAGCTGGCGGAGTCGGTGCTGGAGTCACTGGCACAGCGCGAGGTGTCGGCTTGAGGCGGCAAAAATTGACTGTTGCAGGACTGAAATGTGTGAATAAGATCACACAATTGCGTAAGAAAAACGAGCAAGGTAGTACCCACGTGATTCATAGCAAGGCATAGTGGTGTTGACTAAAAAATCGCCATAACCGGCCTGGTAGCTGTGGATTGAAACGCCAAATGACGCTTAAGATTCAACAAGGGACAATGGATACACCATCTAAGAGAAATCAGGAGCTGGATAATCCGGCTGAGATTGGTGAAGTGCTGCGGGTTGCCCATTCCCATCGTTGGCCGCTTATCTATTCTGTCTACAGCGGACAGAGGACCAGCTCCCATACTGCTGAGATACTCAAAGTGGAGCCTGAAAAAGGCACACTGACCCTCAGCAGCGATGTTAAATACTCGGGTCTGGTACCCAACATTACTACCGACTTCAGATCACAGAGTGGCGGCATCAGTCTCGAATTCGAATCAAGCCTTCTCGGTGGTGATGACTCACTTTCCAGTCGCCTGTTTTCCGAGTGTCGGATTCGATATCCTGAACGTATGCGCTTCAATCAATTGCGCCACGCCGTGCGCATCGACTGCAACAGCATCGACGACATTCTGGTTTCACTTTTTACTGAGGAAGTGAAGCTGCAGGGCAAAGTGCAGGATATCTCCACTACTGGCGTCAAGATTCGCTTCCAGGGCAACCTGTCTTACCAGTTCAATGATTCGCGAATGGTTACCGACTGTCGAATGCGCCTGCCCGATGGCAGCCTGATGGGAGCAAGACTGAAAGTTCTCGGGTTCTTCTATGATCCTGCGGAAGATATTTCCTTTATTCGTTGCTATTTCCTGGAAATAAGGGAAGACGAAGAACTACACTTGAAAGAGTTGATCGAATCTGCGATCCAGAATCTGCCTCGTAACAATTTCGTCTTCTAGTAAGTCCGGCAAAGTTTCTATTCATCCAGCCTGAAGGCTATCAATTCGCCTGAATAGCGAGTCCCGCTCACGGCAACTACTACGTATTGAACGCCATCGAGTTCATAGCTCATGGGCGAGCCCGTCTGCGGAGCAGGTAAGCGCACTGCACCGAGTTCCTCACCGGTGAGCTTGTCATAGGCACGCAGGTAGGCACTCAGGTTGCCGTCATCGTCGCTGGTCATCTGTGGTTCGCCGGCTATTAACAAGGTGCTGGTAACCAGGCTGCCCGAATAACCATTCTGGCCAGTACGCGGTATATCCAGACCTTGCAGGGCTGGATGCTCTCTTACCCTGTCTGGCGTGCGCCCATGGGGAATCTTCCACAGGATCTCTCCCCTGTTCATGTCGATAGCAGTGAAAACACCATAAGGAGGTTTCAGCATCGGCAGCCGATCCACCAACAGGCTGCGCGGTGGATTGCCGCGAGTTGATTGCGGTTGCTCGCGACTGGCAACCGCGGCACTCAGATCGAGAGAAGATGCAGAACCGGCGCCGGCAGATACTCTTGGGCCACTGACTGCATTGCCCTGAATATAAGCCATGTCTGACTGGCCGGGATAAGGCTCGACCAGCCCCATGCTGGCGAGGGAGCTGCTGGAATGGACGAACAGGATATTGTTCTCTGGATCGAATGAACCTCCGGGCCAGTTGGTGCCGCCGCCCTGGGCGGGTGCCATCAATGTGCCCAGGGGTCCATCTATATTGCTGACTGTTGGCGGGGTAAAGATCGGACCCATCTTGTGCCAGCTGGCTATTTCCAGAGCTCTTGCTCTTAGCTCGGGCGTGAAATCAATCAGGTCATCTTCGGTCACACCCTGACGATCATAGGCGGGCGGCCTGGTAGGGAACGGTTGGGTCGGCGAGTACCACTCTCCGGGCACGTCACCCTGGGGCACCGGGCGTTCTTCAATCGGCCAGACCGGTTCTCCGGTCTCCCTGTCGAACACATAGAGGAAAGCCTGCTTGGTCGGCTGGGCGACAGCCTTGATGACACGGCCGTCCACTTCGATATCCAGCAGGATTGGCGCGCAGGGGATATCGTGATCCCAGATGCCGTGATGCACCAACTGATAGTGCCACTTGCGCTCGCCAGTGTGCAGGTCAACGGCCAGCAGGGTATCGGCGAACAGGTTGTCACCCGGTCTATAGGCACCATAGTAGTCGCCAGTCGCTGCTTCCACGGGCAGATAGACAGTGTTCAATTCCGGGTCGATAGAAATCTGTGCCCACACGCCGGTATTACCAGTATAGGAAGCCGAGTCACCTTGCCATGATTCGAAACCATATTCGCCGGGGAGTGGAATGGTATGAAAGATCCACAGGCGCTCGCCGGTGCGCACGTCGAAACCACGCACGTAGCCTTTCACATTCTCCCTGCTACGTGGATTGCCGCCGGTGCGATGTGCAGCGCCAATGATTACCACGCCCTTGGCAATGACTGGCGCGGCATGCAGTCCAATTTCGCCGGTGACCAGGTCAACCTGCTGGTCCAGATTCTGTTTCAAATCGACGACACCATTGTCGCCGAAAGCAGCGATGGGCTGACCGGTGTTGGCATCCAGCGCAATCATCTGGTAGCCAGGTGTCACATATATAACGCGTTTGTCGTCACCCTCTGCCCAATAGGACAGGCCGCGACCAGATAGTTGCCGTGGAGCCTCTGCAGCTCGCTGCCCTTCTTCGAAGCGATGTACCCACAATAGCTCGCCGGTTCTGGCATCAAGTGCCACCACGCTGCGACGGGAGCCGGCCGTGCTGTAGATAACTCCATCAATCATCAGCGGTGTGGACTGCAAGCGATACTCTGGTCGCGGGCCCAGGTTGTCGGTTTTGAAGCGCCAGGCAACTTCAAGATCCGAGAAATTTTCGGCGTTGATCTGATCCAGAGCCGTGTAGCGAGTATTCCCGAGGTCACCGCCATAGGTTGGCCACTCGCCATTTATTGCGCCTGACTGCGCAAGCGCAAATGTCGCCGCACTGCCAATGCAGAACGCGATCGCGAATCGCTGCATCATCTTCATCGTCTAGATCTCCCTGTTCGGTAGCCGCAGTGCCATTAGTGCGCCAGGTTGCCCGCGTCTCGCACTCCCCGATTGCAGCACCAGGTACTGCACACCATCATGCATGTAAGTCATCATGCCGTACTGTCCGGGGCGCGGTAGCTCAACGCTGGCAAGAATCTCACCACTGCGTTTGTCTCGCGCGTGCAACAGAGCCAGGCCATTCTCGCTGGACTCCGCGGTGCCCCTGAGATCCTCGGTGGTTTGCACCAGCAGATCACCAACGACCATTTGAATGGAGTGTCCGGTACCGCCGGTCGGCGGTACATCGATGCCCTCCAGCAAGGGGTGGTTGCGAATGTACTCGGGTGTCTCACCAACCGGGATATCCCAAAGCTTCTCGCCCGTGTTCATGTCATAAGCAGCCAGGCCCATAAACAGTGGCTTGTATACCGGCAGTCGGTCGATGTTGGGCAGGAAGTCGCGGTTGGGTCCCGGTGCCCAGGCGGCGACTGTCGTTCCTGTCGTTGGCGTGTGCCTTTCCCGTCCACGCCACGCCTCTGCCGACATGCCAGGCAGGCCGCGTTCCTCGTCCACACCATTGGTTGGCTGCATCACCGGGGGTGCAGAACAGGTGCGACGATGGGAGGCGTACATAATGCCGGTAGTCGGGTCGGCGATCGGTGGATGATAAATGTTGAGTCCTCCAACACAGCCCACGTTGTTGCGATAGGGGTTGTCATGATTGACGGGCAGAGCCGGCACGTAGAGTCCGCCGACGCGGAACTCTCCGAGTATTGCCTGCGCGCGACTCTTCAGTTCCGGTGTGTAATCAAGCAGGAATTCCTCAGTGATGCCATCGACGACGATAGGATCCAGTGGCTCAGGCCTGGTGGGGTAGGGCTGGGTAGCTGCGGTGTAGTTACCCGGAACCTGGGTTTGCATCACCGGCCGGTCTTCGATTGGCCAGATTGGTTCTCCGGTTGCGCGATTGAAGGCAAACACCAGTCCCTGCTTGGTGTTTTGTATGAGAGCTGGCACCTCTTCACCGTTGATAGTCAGGTCCATGAGAATCGGCGCCGTTGGAATATCATAGTTCCACTGGTCGCTGCGATGAATTTGGAAATGCCAGGCACGCTCGCCGGTATTCACGTCCAGCGCGAGTACGCTGCCACCAAACAGGTTGTGTCCAGGACGATGTCCAGTGTATGACTGAACTGTCGAGGCATTAGTGACCAGGTACACGAGTCCCAGTTCAGGATCTGCCGATGCCGGTGCCCAGGTGGACATGTCACCGGACCACTGCCACGCGTCATTCTCCCAGGTCTCATGACCGAACTCTCCAGGCCGGGGAATGACATGAAACTTCCACAACCTCTCGCCAGTGCGCAGGTCGAAGCCCATGATATCGCCCGGGACATTTTCGATTCGGGTCTGGTCATAGCTTGGTTCGTGTCCGACCAGAACCACGACT
>CAYTLI010000197.1:0-4968 GCA_964438455.1 uncultured Pseudohongiella sp. | reverse complement strand
ATGAAGGATCTTTTCAAGCCCAAGAATAAGACATCCTCAGTGACGGAGCAGGGTGATAAGCTTCCTGTTGCCTCGAAGAAAGAAGTTGCTGCATTTCTCAACAAGGTCGCGACCATTCCGCAATCGGGAGGTGAGGCCAGGCTGCTGTTTGCGCTTGATGCCACGGCCAGCCGGCAACCGACCTGGGATGTAGCCAGCCAGCTGCAGGCGGAGATGTTTCGCAGCGCGCAGGCTCTTGGTGGGCTCAATCTGCAACTCTGCTATTTTCGCGGCTTTGGCGAGTTCTTCGCCAGTGACTGGCAATCAAACGGTGACAGCTTGTTGCAAATAATGACGCGCATTCATTGCGAGGCTGGTGCTACCCAGATCAAGCGCTTGCTCAAACACGCTATCCGGGAAACCGAGCGCAACAAGATCAAGGGTCTGGTATTCATCGGTGACGCGATGGAAGAGGGTCGGGATATTCTCGCCCAACTTGCTGGCAAACTCGGATTGTTAAATGTGCCAGTATTCATCTTCCAGGAGGGAGGAGATCCTAATGCGCGGGCATCGTTTCAGGATATCTGTCGTCTCTCCGGTGGAGCTTACTCCCAATTCGACAGTGCCAGTGCCGCGCACCTGGCAGAGTTACTCAATGCAGTTGCGATCTACGCAGCAGGTGGCTTAAAGGCATTGCAGGACTTCAGCAAGACTTCCGGCCCCAAAGTCAAACTGCTGGAACAGCAACTTCGGTCCTGACAGATAGCGGCAAGTCTTGCGATGATATTCAGGCTCATTCTTCTAATACTCCTGCCAGTGATGGCCTATTACATGGTCAGATCGGCACAGGCTCGCTTTAATCTGACTTCCCGCCAGTCGCAAGTGCTGTTTGCAATCGTTGCCGCGCTACTCGTAGTAGCCGTGTTGGTAGTCATGGGGCGCTTGCCTGTACATTTCATTCTTGCACCCCTGGGGGCAGCAGGTGCCTTTCTTTTACGATTTCTACCTGCCTTGCTGCGCTTACTGCCATTCTGGCATTTGCTCCGTACGCACACCTCGGCGGGACAGGCAAAGTCGGCAAACCAGACTTCAACTATCCGCACGACGTTCTTGCTCATGGAGCTCGATCACGATAGCGGCAACATGAATGGTGAAGTTCTACAGGGAAAATATGCAGGGCGTAAGTTAGCCGCTTTGAATCTCGATGATCTAATGGAATTGCACGGAGAGTGTCTGGCAGATTCCGATTCGGTTCAGGTTCTGGAAGCCTACCTGGACAGAACCCAGGAGAGTTGGCGTGACAGGACGAGGGAATACCAGGCTTCCAGTAGTAGTGCTGAATCGCAGATGACCCGGCAATTGGCTCTGGAGATTCTGGGCTTGCAAGATGGTGCCAGCGAAGACGAAATTATCAAAGCCCATCGGGCGCTCATGCAAAAGCTCCACCCCGACCGCGGTGGATCTGACTACCTGGCGAAGAAAATTAATACCGCCAAGGATTTCCTGTTGCAGTGATAATGAACAAGCTTGTGTCTCAACTGCGCGCCTGAAATGCTAGAATACGCTCATTAGTTTAACTGCTACTAACTGGTCCAATCATGACACTGATCCGCAATGAACACTTGATTCAAAGTGTTGCCGACGCCCTGCAATATATCTCCTATTACCATCCGCTGGATTTCGTCAAAGCCCTTCACGAAGCCTATGAGAAGGAGGAATCTGCGGCGGCGAAAGATGCAATGGCCCAGATTCTGCTTAACTCTCGGCTCTGTGCCGAAGGTAAACGCCCAATCTGCCAGGACACGGGCATCGTGACAGTATTTCTCAAGATTGGCATGGATGTGCAATGGGAGGGTGATCTATCGGTGCACGATATGGTGAATGAGGGTGTAAGGCGAGCGTACTTGTTGCCCGACAATGTTTTGCGCGCATCAATTCTCGATGATCCGGCAGGAGCGAGAAAGAACACTGGTGACAACACGCCGGCTGTAATCCACGTCGATGTAGTACCCGGCAATACTATCGAAGTGAAGTTGGCTGCCAAAGGTGGTGGGTCGGAAAACAAGGCCAGGATGGCCATGCTTAATCCCAGCGACAGTATCGCGGATTGGGTGGAGGCTACTCTGCCGGGCATGGGAGCCGGTTGGTGCCCGCCTGGAATGCTCGGCATAGGTATTGGCGGAACAGCAGAGAAGGCCGCGGTGCTGGCCAAGGAATCCCTGATGGATCCAATAGATATTCACGAGCTGCAGGCCAGGGGGCCGGCCAACCGGGTTGAAGAGCTGCGCCTTGAGATCATGGAGCGGGCAAATGCTCTCGGTATCGGCGCCCAGGGGCTGGGGGGATTGACCACGGTGCTGGATGTGAAGATTCTTGACTATCCCACCCATGCGGCTTCATTGCCGGTCGCCATGATTCCGAATTGTGCCGCTACACGGCATGCACATTTCACACTCGATGGCAGTGGTGTTGCAGAGTTGGTACCACCGAAACTGAGTGAGTGGCCGGAAATAAGTTGGGATGCGGGGCCTCGCGCACGCAAGGTCAACCTGGATACGGTAACCGCAGAAGAAATCTCCCAGTGGCAACCAGGAGAAACCCTGCTGCTTTCCGGCACCATGTTGACCGGCAGGGATGCGGCTCACAAGCGCCTGTTGTCGATGCTTGAAGCTGGAGAAAGTCTGCCTGTCAATCTGAAAGACAAGTTCATCTATTACGTTGGTCCGGTAGACCCGGTGCGCGATGAAGTAATTGGGCCAGCGGGCCCGACGACGGCGACGCGGATGGATAAATTCACCGGGCCGCTGTTGGCACAAACAGGTCTTCTCGGCATGATTGGCAAGGCTGAGCGCGGTCCTGCCGGCATCGAAGCAATCAGGAAACATCGTGCAGTGTATCTAATGGCGGTTGGCGGCGCTGCCTATCTTGTATCCAAGGCTATCAGGGCGGCGAAAGTCGTTGCTTTCGAAGACCTGGGCATGGAGGCAATCCACGAATTCACCGTAGATGAGATGCCAGTGACTGTGGCCGTCGATGTGAATGGTACCTCGGTGCACGAAACTGGTCCGGCACAATGGAAAGCCCGGATCGCTGAGCAGCATGCACTGGAAGTGAAGTAGCGGTCAGCACGAAAGACTGAGCAGTACCCTACTCACACATATCAGCGTAGGGATTGTCCAGGTCGAGGCTAACCTTCTTCTGTCTGCTATCTATTGCGATGCTGCTGCTATCAATCGACAGCGCCTCATCGCTGAGTACGTTGTAATCAAACTTGTAGATAGTCCGGTTCTCGCCCTGGCCGACAGCTTCGTTGTATTCATCGATAGCGGCCAGAACTGGTGTTTGTTTCGCCTGGTATTCTGCCATCGCTTTCTTGCCGTGACGCTTCTCCAGCATTTGCGTGGCGATGTGTGGTGCCAGCAGGGAGGCGCTGGCGTTATTACCGCCAAAACCTTTTGAGTTTATTATTGCCGCGTCAATCGCCTCTGCACCTACAGCTTTGTGTGTGAGGAGAAATTCCAGGTGCTCAGTTACCACGTCATCGGCAATGGCTCGTGTGGTAAGAATGCCCGGGATGATGCCATCGCGCCATACACCCAATGTGGCCATGATCTGATCTCCGGCAGCAGCGGCGATGGAATGTCCCAGATAACTCTTGATGGCGGCAACAGGCCATTGCCTGATCTCAAACGCTTCCGCTACTCGATTCAGGATGGCGGCCTCTGAAACCCGGTTCTGTGGTGTGCCTGTTCCGTGAGCCTGCACAAAGCTCGCTTCCTGCAGCCTTTTCGCACCAATAATATTGCGCGTGGCTGCGGCGGCCTTTGCCATGGTGAGATAGTTTCCGAGCCCCGGACCGGTAATAGATTTCTTGTGGCCATCGGCGTTCACGAATACGTCATTGACTGCACCATGAATTGCGGCGCCGGTTTCCAATGCCAGTTCATCATCGAATAACACGATGAACTGGGCCGACTCGGCAACGGTGAATCCGGAGTTTTGCGCGAAGGGGCGACAGGCGCGACGATAATCGGGTTCGGCATCGGCAGCGAGGCCATCCAGGTCACGCAGTGACGCATCGCTGGCCAGTGCGCCCATGGTGGCAAAGGCGTCGAATACTTCCGGTACCAGGCTCGATTCACTGGCGCCTACGATGGCTATGCGATGGCTGCCCGATTGGATGTCCCGTATGCCCTGGCGCAGGTTATAAAGGAATGTTGCACAGGCTCCATTGGTGTGCCCGGTGCTGCCCAGATTTCCCAAAAGATAGGCATTGATAAAATCTGCCGGCATCTCGTTCAGGCCCAGAGGCAATTGCTTGGAAGTCACCTTCTTGCCCAGCAATCGGGCCTGCAACATACCACCGTTGCCGTTGTAGTCCAGTTGACTCAGGCAGCTTCCCGCATACACGCTGATCTGGTCTGGTGAAACCCGGTCCCTGAGCTCTTCCCAGTCCAGTCCCAGGGACTGGACTGCGTCAGATGCGCCAAACACGGTCATCTGCAGGGCCCTGGGGTGATTGCGTGAGTTGTAGCATTGTGCCGGGTCGAAACCGCTGGGCAGTTGTCCCGCACATTTCACTTCGCTTTCCCTGGTGCTTGGCAACATTACCTGCATAGGTTCTGTAACCGTGACAACGACGCTATCGGATGCATCTGACTCGCTCAGTTGCCAGCCACTGGGTATCGGTTCGGGTAGCTGTTTCTTGCGCAGGGTGAAACGCAGGGGATCATCGCCAGCACTGCCGATGACTGCCTGTTGGTGAACCGGGATGCTATTGGCTTCGAAGTAAGCTGGTTCCAGCTTGCGAATCAATGTGTTGTCCAGCAGGGTCTTCTGCAGGCTTGCCAGATAGCTGGCAAGTTCGACCGGGTTTCCTTGCCCATCACACCATTGATTGTCTTCTCGCCTGAGACAGCCGGTCAGGGTGGCGAGATTCTGCAGCGTGCCTTGCTGCTGCACGCTATCCAGCTGATCGAAGACGAGACG
>CAYTLI010000196.1:0-4976 GCA_964438455.1 uncultured Pseudohongiella sp. | reverse complement strand
GAATACAGAGCGGCAGTACCGTGCAGGTAGAATATTTCCCGGTAGTCATTGGCGCAGCGTACGATGTCCCCCTGCTCTCTCTTCTTGCCTACCTCGGTGGCTTGTCTGCAGCTAGCGGGCTGATCATTGTGATTACCCTGGCACTATCAAATATGTGCCTCAACCATCTGATACTGCCGGTTTATCAGCCGAAGGCTGATCAGGATATTTATCGCTGGCTCCTGTGGCATCGGCGAATCCTGATCACCATGTTGATATGGGCCGGGTTCCTGTTTTACTCCTTGCCCGAAACACAACCCGGTATTGAAGTAATCGGAACCGTTGCTTTCTCCATGTGCCTGCAATTTCTTCCCGGCATCGTCGCAGTACTTTACTGGCCGATTGGTAACAAGCGAGGCTTTCTTAGTGGGCTGGCTGCCGGTGTCGCTATCTGGTTTGCGTTTCTATTGCTACCCCTGCTCTTCGAAGGCAGCTCTCTGTCACTGTCATCGCTTCACTGGCGTGAAATAGGTGCACTCTCGCTCATTATTAATAGCGCAATATTTGTCATTGTTTCGCTTTCCAGCCATTCCTCCGACGAAGAGCGAAGCTCTGCCGACATTTGCACGCTGGATACAATAAAGAGAAGAAAGCGTAGCGGACTGGTTGCCAAATCACCTGCCGAATTCATTCGCAGCCTGAGCAAACCGCTCGGTGAAGCAGCAGCCAAGCGTGAAGTCGAGCTTGCGCTACAGGATCTGGGAACTGATCTGGAAGACCGAAGACCCTCATCGCTCCGTGCACTGCGAGGCAGGCTGGAGGCAAATCTTTCCGGCTTGTTGGGGCCATCAATAGCGCGCGAAATAATCGATGGCTACCTGCCCTACAGCATCGTCTCGGAGCATGGTACTTCCGATCTCAATATGATTGAGAGTCGCATCGAATCCTATCGCAGCAACCTTTCCGGCATGGCCGCAGATCTGGATAATCTGCGCCGCTACCATCGACAGATACTACTGGATCTGCCGCTGGGAGTGTGTTCGCTGAGCAGTGACAATGAAATCATCATGTGGAATCACGCGCTAGAAGATTTCACCGGAATTGAGGCGAGTGCGATTGTCGGTTCACAGATTATTGATATCGAAGAACCCTGGCTCTCCCTGCTGACAAATTTTCTTGATGAAGATACCAATCACTCTTACAAGCGCAGCTTCGAATTTGATCACCAAAAGAAATCTGTAAATCTTCACAAGGCTTATATAGAGAAGGACAGTGAATCTCAAAACGATCATGAGGGTGTAATCATCCTGCTCGAAGACGTTACTGAAACTGAGATTCTTGAGGCGGGATTAACCCATAGTGAGCGCCTGGCCTCCATTGGTCGACTTGCTGCTGGTGTCGCACATGAGATTGGTAATCCGATTACCGGTATCGCATGTCTTGCCCAAACCATCCGGGATGAATACCAGGAACAAGAACTCAACGGCCTGGCGCAACAGATAATTGAACAGACAGATCGCACTTCAAAGATATTGCAGTCATTGGTGAACTTCGCTCACGCAGGCAGCAGCCCACCAATGGAGAATGAAGTCGTCGATATATTGATGTGCATGGAAGAAGCACTCACCCTGGTTTCACTGGACAAGAAGAGCAAGGAAGTCGAGATACTGATCGACTGCCCTGCAGATCTCCGCATTCTCGGTGATTCCCAGCGCCTACTTCAGGTACTGATAAATTTGTTAAACAATGCACGGGACGCGAGCCAGACCGGAGCGCGAATTATCATGGCTGGTCGGCGAGTTGGCGATGTCGCGGAAATCAGCGTTACCGATGAGGGCTTCGGCATCTCTGAATCCATTCGGGATCGCGTTTTCGACCCCTTCTTCACAACCAAAGAGGCGGGAGAAGGCACCGGACTGGGGCTTTCACTGGTATTCAGCATAGTTGAAGATTTAAAAGGAGATGTTGATATAATTAGCCCTGTGAACAAAGAAAAGGGCACCGGTACCAGGATGATACTGAGAGTACCCTTGTATCATGAAGATTCGGACGCAGAAATCGAACAGCATGAACTGGATTAAGATGCACGAGTCTGGATAATCATCGATATGACAGGAATGAATCAGATACTGGTCGTCGAGGACGAAGTAGTCATTCGCAGTGCCCTGAAGCGGCTGCTGGAACGGCACAACTATGAGGTCAGCGAAGCCGGCACCGTCAAAGAGTCTCTCGAAAAGTACGACATGGATGGCTTTGACGTCATCATCAGCGATCTGCGTCTACCTGGCGCTCCTGGCACAGACCTCATCAAGGCAACCAGAACCCCGGTTGTCATCATGACGAGCTACTCGAGCATTCGCTCCGCCATCGATTCTATTCAGATGGGCGCCGTCGACTACATATCCAAACCTTTCGAGCACAATGAAATAATTGAGACCATCGCGAAGGTAGTCCAGGAACATTCCTCAGACAACAAGTTGGCGAAATCACAGGACGAAGAGGACGAACCCCCAGTAGAAGGCATGATCGGCAGCTGTCCGCAAATGCTGGAACTGTTTCGCCGTATCCGCAAAGTAGCGCAAACCAATTCGACTGTACTGATCAACGGCGAATCAGGCACAGGAAAGGAATTGGTCGCCCGGGCAATACACAACCTGAGTTCTCGCCAGAGTGAAGAGATGATTTCGGTCAACTGCGCCGCGATACCTGAAAATTTGATTGAATCAGAACTCTTTGGCCACGAGAAAGGAGCATTTACCGGAGCCACCGCAACCCGCACAGGCCTGGTAGAGGCTGCCAATGGCAGCACATTGTTCCTGGACGAGATCGGTGAGCTTCCGCTGGAAGCGCAGGCCAGGTTGCTGCGCGTCCTGCAGGAAAATGAGATCCGCAAAGTCGGCTCGGTGCAATCAAAGAAGGTCGATGTGCGACTGGTGGTGGCAACCCATAGAGACCTGAAACAACTGGTGGCAGACGGGCACTTCCGGGAAGACCTGTACTACCGTATCAACGTGATGACCTTACTGATCCCCCCGCTCAGGGAACGCGGCAATGACATTCTCAAACTGGCCGACGCAATCCTGCAACGCACCTGCCAGCGGCTGAAGACACCGAGCATGCATTTCAGTGATGGCGCCAGCAAGGCAATCGCCAAATATCCCTGGCCAGGTAATGTCCGGGAACTGGAAAATGCCATCGAACGAGCAGTTGTGCTGGCAGACAATAATGAAATCGGCGAGGACTTACTGGCGATCGACGCCGATGCCAGACTCGATGAGGAGATGGCCACCGCCGCCGTGCCTGCCCAGGGCCTCGCCAGCGAGCCTGTAGAAGAATTATCTCTGGAAGATTATTTCCAACGCTTCGTTCTGGAACATCAGGACACTATGAACGAGACGCAGCTGGCCAAGAAGTTGGGAATCAGCCGCAAATGTCTGTGGGAAAGGCGACAGCGCTTCGGGATTCCGCGCAAGAAGAAACAGGCAGTCTGACTTCAGGGCATTCATCTGTCCGAGAGGCCAACTATGCCAATGGAAAACCCCGGTTTTTCAAGCTCTTAGGGGCCATGTGTCAGCCTTGAAATATTTGTTACTGCTACCCTTCTACACAAAGAATCAGTGCACTTCAGTAACAGATACCCAGTTTAAACAATGAAGAACTGATTCTTGAAAAGCTATCTGATTGATATCCAAGGAAAAGTTAATTCTGGCACGGTTAATGCTCTATATACTGGGATAATAACAATAAATAATAATTATAAGACCCAATAATAATAAAAATCGCATTACTGAGTTATTTAACGAAGATTAGTGCACAAATAATAGAAGGTAGGGTTTGAGGCCTGTAGGTAACGAGTTGTTGCTAAGCCCAAAGTTCACCACCTCTTGCTTATGCGGTGCCGAAGTTGGCTCCCAATTAATAAAAATAATAAGTAAATAACTAACAGCAATAACAATAATATTCCTTCCATTAGGGGGGTGGTTATCACCCCCCTAAGCATTCCCCCAAAGCCTGCTCCACTCCAAACCCGTTGATCGAATCTGCGCTGTTCTTTGCTTACCAGCGTTGTATCATGCTGTCTTCGCCCTGCGTGGCCATTATCTGCCAGGATGGCAATTACTCATTGCAAGCACTTCTGATCACAGCAAGCCTCCCGCCACACTCGACGGTCGGATCTTTTTAATCTATGTCCAAATTAAGCGATCTTCCCGGCATCGAGAAGGCAAAAATACTCGAGCGTGATCAGCACACAATTTCACGGCGAAACATATCCCCGAATGCGCTGAAAGTACTGCGCAGGCTCAACGACAATAATTTTTCCGGCTTCCTGGTTGGTGGGGGTGTCAGGGACCTGCTACTGGGCACGTCCCCCAAGGACTTCGATATCGCAACCGATGCGACACCGGAAGAAATCAAATCCCTGTTCCGCAATAGCCGCATAATCGGCAGGCGATTCAAGATTGTGCATATTCGCTTCGGGCGGGAAATAATCGAAGTCACAACATTCCGCGCCCCTCACCAGTCCAGCAAACAAGTAGCCAGCGGCAGTTCTAGACGAGACATCAGGGGGCTGGATTCCGCACACACAAGCGACGGCATGATCGTGCGTGACAATGTCTATGGTCACATCGATGAAGACGCAGAGCGGCGGGATTTCACCGTCAATGCACTCTACTACACCACTGAGGGCTTCAAGCTGCTGGATTTCAGCACCGGGCTGCAGGACCTGGCCGACAGAAAGATTCGCATCATTGGAGATCCGGAAACCCGATACAGGGAAGACCCGGTAAGGATGCTACGGGCTATAAGATTCGCGGCCAAACTGGACTTCGATCTCGACCCCGCCACCGCGGCACCTATCGATTCCCTTGCCGAGTTGCTGCTCTCGATCTCGCCCGCTCGTATGTTCGATGAAGTACTGAAACTGTTTTCCAGCGGCTACGGTGTATCGACCTATGCCAGGATTCAAGACAGCCCGCTTGGCGAGTTCACCATTG
>CAYTLI010000195.1:0-5032 GCA_964438455.1 uncultured Pseudohongiella sp. | reverse complement strand
GTTCTGTTTACCCCGATGTTCTGGAAACGATAGGTATCGCGAATCAATGCTCTTCGCCTAATCGTTGAGACGATAGAATTCAGAATTATCTGGCCTGCGTCGAAAGCGTTTATATTCCCACTGGTACTGGTCTATCGCTTTATTTGTCGCAATCTCGACAGTCTTGTTCAGGGCGCAAACTGAAACATCCAGCTCATCGCTGTAGATGCCCTCATCGGCCCTGGCGAATACTGCCTTGAATCCTTTTCCTTTTGGCAGGCGTTGTGCAAACCCGCAATAGACCAGGGCATTGGTGCGCTGAACGAGTTTGCTCACCAGGGTCATGGTAAATGCGGGTTCGCCGTAAAAATCTGCAAACACACCGCTCTCATCACCTGGCACCTGGTCGGGAAGTATTCCGACCAGCTCCCCGTTCTTTAATGCACCCAGGACTTCCGCTACTCCTTTTCGGTTCGTTGGCGCCAGTTTGACTCCGCTGCGACTTCTGGCCTCACGGAGCAGGCGGTCCAGGGCGGCGATTCGCGGTGGCTGATACATGAAGTTAGATGGCACGCCATTGCTGGCAAAAAAGCCCAGAACCTCCCAGTTACTCAGGTGAGGTGCCAATAACACTACGCCGCGATCACTCCTCGCTGCGGCAAGAAAGTCATCATAGCCCTCCGTTTCGACCACCAGCGCCAGAGTCTTTTCAATGGGTGCTACCCAGGCCTTTCCCATCTCCAGCGCGGTGCACGCGGTATGCGCAAGGCTGGATTTGATTAGCTGTTGCATTTCCTCTTCCTGCATTTCCGGGAAGCAAGTGTGCAGGTTCTTGCTCGTGGTGTCCCTGGCAGTGGTCGGAAGCCAATAGAGCAGCCTCCCCCAACATCCGGCGATTCCATGTAACAGGGGCAGGGGTATGATGGCCAGAACGAGGAGAATTCCGCGAACCATATAGTAGCTGAGCGTTTGAATGGCTTTTGCTCTTTGTTATTGCATGTGGGTTGCCGTCATCGTGGCAGGCATTATCACACTTCTTTTCCCGGTTCCCAAAGCCGGGCCTTCAAATGCATTGCTGCCGTGCCGACTCTATATAAAGAATGCTTTGCCTGGCTGCGTTCCCAGATCCAGCCCAGGAATCAAAGGTTTCTTAGTAGCGGATAATCAAGGATAATTGCAGCCCCTCGAAGGACTTAACTACTCCAGCTGATCGTCAATACCGTGAATTCTTCCAATGACCTGTCCACTTTCCAGGGGCTAATCCTGGCTTTACAGCAATTCTGGGCTGAGAAAGGTTGCGTGGTACTGCAGCCGCTGGACCTGGAAGTGGGTGCTGGAACTTTTCATCCTGCGACATTTCTACGCGCCATTGGGCCCGAGACCTGGAACACCGCCTATGTGCAGCCCTGTCGCCGACCAACAGATGGCCGCTATGGGGAGAATCCAAATCGGCTGCAGCATTACTATCAGTTTCAGGTCATCCTCAAGCCTTCTCCACTGAATATTCAAGAGCTGTATCTTGAATCACTGGAAAATCTGGGCATCGATATGTCCATACACGATGTGCGTTTTGTGGAAGACAACTGGGAATCTCCAACCCTTGGGGCCTGGGGGCTGGGCTGGGAAGTGTGGCTCAACGGCATGGAAGTAACCCAGTTTACCTATTTTCAGCAGGTGGGCGGCCTGGAGTGCCATCCGGTAAGTGGAGAAATTACCTACGGCATCGAAAGAATCGCCATGTACTTGCAGGGTGTCGATAGCATCTACGACATAGTCTGGACCGACGGGCCTGACGGAAAAGTCACCTATGGCGATGTGTTTAAACAGAATGAAGTAGAGATGTCTGCATTCAATTTTGAGCACGCAGACACCGGAAAGCTGTTCCAATACTTCGATGACTGCGAGGCACTCTGCACCCAGTTACTGGAAAAGCAACTGCCTCTTCCGGCGTACGAGCAAGTATTAAAAGCTTCCCACTATTTCAATCTGCTCGATGCGCGCAAGGCGATCTCGGTAACCGAAAGGCAGCGTTTCATTCTTCGTGTACGCAGTCTCGCCCGAGCTGTGGCTGAAGCCTACTTTGAATCACGAAAACAACTCGGCTTCCCTCTGGCGCCCGAAGACCTTCGACAACAATACCTGGAAAGATCCGACTAATGTCTGTGCGCGATTTACTCATAGAAATTGGTACGGAAGAGTTGCCTCCAAAGGCCCTATCCGGGCTTTCGGGTGCCTTTGAAAAACTGGTCTGCCAACAGCTCAAGGAAAAAGGCCTGGGTTTCGAATCCTGCGACCGCTTCGCTACACCTCGGCGGCTCGCGCTGCTAATAAAGGATCTGGATGAGGCGCAACAGGATCGCGAGCAAACTCGTTTCGGGCCAGCAGTTCAGGCCGCCTTCGCTGACGATGGCGAGCCAACGCCCGCAGCTCTTGGCTTTGCCCGTTCCTGTGGCGTGGAAGTCGACGCTCTGCAACGCCAGGAGAAAGATGGCGTGGAGAAGCTATGCTACACACAACTGGACAAGGGCGTGGCAAGTAAGGAATTGATTCCAGGCATAGTGGCCCAGGCCCTCTCCCAATTGCCGATCCCCAAACGTATGCGCTGGGGTAGTTCACGAACCGAATTTGTCCGACCAGTACATTGGGTTGTGCTTTTATTTGGCGACGAAATAATCGAAGGTGAAATTCTTGACACAAAAACGAGCGACTGTAGCAGGGGTCATCGCTTCCACGCCAACAGTGACCTGAAACTGAAGGCGGCCGCGGACTATGAGTCGGTACTGGAGTCGCAAGGCAAGGTCATTCCTCGTTTCGACAAGCGCAAGGAACAGATTCGGCAACTGGTATTGGCTGAAGCAGAGCAGGCAAAGGCAACGGCGGTAATAGACGAAGCGTTGCTTGATGAAGTGACTGCGTTGGTGGAATTTCCGCTGGCGCTAACCGGAAATTTTGAGCCCGAGTTTTTGCAGGTTCCACAGGAAGCACTGGTGTTGGCGATGAAATCCCATCAGAAGTGTTTCTACCTGGTAGATGCTGATAACAAATTGCTGCCGAAGTTTATTACCATCAGCAACCTGGAGAGCAAGGATCCCGCACAGGTAATCCGCGGTAATGAGCGTGTAATCAGGCCACGCCTGGCAGATGCCCGCTTCTTCTATGAGACCGACAAGCAACACAGTCTCGATTCCCGCTATGAGTCACTTGCCAATCTGAAGTTCCAGGACAAACTCGGTACAGTCCAGGACAAGTGCGATCGTGTCGGGAATTTGTGTGCCAGCCTCGCACCCATGGTAAGTGCCAATGAAGATTACTGTCGACGAGCCGCCCGGCTCTCGAAATGTGATCTGCTTACCCTGATGGTCGGTGAATTCGCCGATTTGCAGGGACTGATGGGTTACTACTATGCGCTGAATGACGGCGAACCGGAAGAAGTTGCCCTGGCAATCAACGAGCAATACCAGCCCAGGTATGCCGGCGACCAGGTGCCCGAGACTCTCACCGGTGCATTGCTGGCAATCTCAGACAAGCTCGATTCCATGGTCGGCCTGTTTGGTATCGGCCAACCGCCTACTGGATCGAAAGACCCATTCGCGCTACGCAGGGCCGCGATTGGTGTGTTACGCATCATGATCGAGAAAGAACTTTCATTGGATCTAAGAGAGTGCATTGCCTACTCCATCAGAGCATATGGAGATTTAGAACTCGAAGATGGTGTTGCAGAGAAAATCTTCGACTTCATGCTGGAAAGGTTCCGTAGCTGGTATCTGGAAGAAGGCATATCAGCGGAAGAGTTCCAGGCCGTATACGCTTTGAAACCATCACAGCCACTCGATTTCCACCACCGCATCCAGGCAGTACACAGTTTCAACAAACTAAAGGAAGCCGCCGCGCTCGCTGCCGCCAACAAGCGAGTCAGCAATATCCTCAGCAAGGAGTCGTTCGACACTGAAGCTCAATCCGTGGACGAAAGCCTGCTGCAGGACAAGGCAGAGAAAACCTTGTATGGGGAACTTACCCGCAAAGAGCAGGAAGTAGAGCCCCTGTTCAAAGATGGCCAGTATACGCCTGGCTTGCAGGCACTGGCCTCACTCAAAGATGCAGTAGACAGGTTTTTCGATGAAGTACTGGTCATGGCTGAGGATGAACGGCTAAGAAATAACCGTTTGGCATTATTGCAGCGATTGCAGAATCTTTTCCTACACACAGCTGATATTTCCCATCTACATCAATCATAGTTCCGCGGGCTCATCCCTATGAAGACAATCGTTCTGGACAGAGACGGCGTCATCAATGAGGATTCTGATAGTTACATTAAATCACCGCAGGAATGGCTCCCTATAGCTGGCAGTATTGAGGCCATTAGCCTTCTCCATAACAGTAATTATAGGGTGGCGGTTGCAACCAATCAGTCTGGTCTGGCCAGAGGCCTGTTCGATGATATTGCCCTGGCGAGAATTCACCAGACCATGTGTGATATGGCGGAGGCCAGCGGTGGCTTTATAGAAGGCATATTCTACTGCCCCCACGGACCTGATGAGGGTTGTGATTGCAGGAAGCCTGCGACAGGGCTGTTGAAACAGATTGAAGATGAATTTCAATGTGTGCTACATGGCGCTTATTTTGTTGGCGACAGCTTAAAGGATTTGCAGGCTGCCATTTCTTTTTCTATGCAGCCGGTACTCGTCAGAACCGGCAAAGGCTCCAGAACCGAAGCCCAACTGGATGAAAGCGGGATGAATGATGTTCCTGTCTTCGACAACCTGCTGGCTGCGGTTGAGGGCTTGATAATTCCGGCATCGTCCTGACTCGCAATGCTGATGCTTCGCTCACTGCTCTTCTACGCTGGTTATGTGGTCACGACAATAGTCATGTCGGCTGCATTCATTCTCAGCTTCCCATTTCTGACACAACGTGGACGTTATATCTTTGCCGGCACCTGGTGCATAGCAATCATTAATTGGCTGAGGCTGAGCTGCGGCGTGGAATACGAAATAATCGGATTGAGTAACATACCAGCAGAGCCCGCAGTTTTCCTATCCAATCATCAGAGCAG
>CAYTLI010000194.1:0-5100 GCA_964438455.1 uncultured Pseudohongiella sp. | reverse complement strand
GTAAGCGACCGGTTAACAACGCACCACGACTGGGGGAGCATACCGGCGCCGCCACATAGAAGTCTGTCCAGCGCTGCCCTTCAAGAGCCAACCGGTCAAGGTTTGGCGTGCGGTTGTAAGGATGGCCGAAGATGCCAAGGTCGCCATAACCAAGATCATCGGCGAAGATGATCACGATATTGGGCAGCTGCGATGCCGTGTTACTTGTTCCGGCCGACCCCTGTGGAGATGAAGTACAGCTTGCGAGAAGTGCTAACAACGCAAACACAATAGTAGGTCTTAACATAGGTTGATCCTTGGCGTTTTTGTTTCTTCTTTTATTGCTTCCTATTATAGGAGCACGATTTTGGTGACATCATTGATAGCAGATTTCTGATCTCCAGGCATCAAGCGCTGGCTCGTCTGGTCATCATCCTGATAAATGGCGCGGTAAGCAATGGCACAAGGCTCATGCCCAGAATCAGAGTCCAGCCGTTCATACCCGGATCTTCCAGTTCCAGGATGTTCGCCAGGAATGGCAGATAGACTGCCATCAGAGTCAGGCAGATGCAGATCACGACCGCACCCCAGATCCAGGGGTTGCGTACGATTTCATTATCGAGTGGCTTGCTCATATTGCTGCGCATGTTGAACACATGCCATAGCTGCGCCAGGGCAAGTGTGCAGAATGAAACAGTAATCGCCTTGCTCAGTTCAAAATCGAGATACAACATGGCGATTGCCATGGCACCGAGAGTGGAAAACGCAATGACGGTGCCATGAATTACAATTCGCTGCCAGTGCTGCCTGGTCAGTATATTCTCCGATGCCTGTCTTGGTTTTTCCTTCATCAGGCTTTCTGATCCCTCTCCTACACCCAGGGCAAGCGCAGGGAATACGTCTGTTACCAGATTCAGAAACAGGATCTGCAGTGGCAAGAGAGGCAGGGGAGCCCCGGCCAGGGATGCGAGACTGACTGCAATGATCTCACTAATGTTACACGACAACAGATAGACGACGAATTTACGAATGTTCTCGAATATCGCACGCCCATAGTTTACTGCCAGGACTATGGTCTTGAATTCGTCGTCCTGCAGCACCATGTCAGCAGCTTCCTTGGCCACGTCGGTGCCGCGAATACCCATAGCCACTCCAATGTCGGCCTTCTTTAAGGCAGGCGCATCGTTGACCCCGTCACCGGTCATTGCCACCACTTCACCGTGACTCTGGTAGAGCTCTATCAGGCCAAGCTTCTGCTCTGGTGTCACGCGGGAAAATATACGTGCCTCCAGCAACTGTGCGCGATTACTGTCATCGTAATCCCGCTCCAGTTGTTCTCCCGTAACCAGAAACCTCTCGTCCATGTCAGCTTGTACGATGCCTACCTGTCCTGCTATGTAACGAGCCGTTGCACCGTGGTCACCAGTAACCATGACCACTGATATTCCTGCAGCGTGACAACTTGCAATTGCATCACGTATGCCGCGCCGAGGCGGGTCTTCCATGCCCACGATCCCCAACATGGTGAGCTCTTTGTAAGGATCGCTGTCCTGACCAGCAACTTGTTTGCGCGCTATCGCAAGCGCCCGCAGCCCCTGGGAACCCAGTTCCTCTACTTGTTGCAGCCAGTATTGTTTGCGCTCCGCAGAGAGTGGACGGTCACCAGAATCTGTCGCTTCCATTTGGCATGATTCCAGCAGAGTCTCCGCTGCACCTTTTGCCGCGATCAAGTAGCCTTCGCCTGCTTCATGCAGAGTAGCCATGCGCTTGGTTTTAGAGTCGAAGGCATACTCCTTGATCTCAGGAAAGCGTTGCTGAAGTTCCGCTTGTTCGATGCCGAGATCAGCGGCCGCTCGCAATAGCGCCACCTCTGTCGCATCGCCAATCGCTTCCCGTTCACCGGTTTCACTGAGGGTAAGGGACGCGTTATTACAAAGAACCGCCGTTTCCAGCAATTCAACAATGAGTGGTAAATTCTCAAGCTGCGAATCATCATTGAAGGGAAACCGGCTATCACCCACACCGATGTGCGTTACCAGCATCCGGTTTTCAGTCAGGGTGCCGGTTTTATCGGTGAGTATCACTCGCGTCGCACCCAGGGTTTCAACTGCAGAAAGTTTCGCAACCAGTGCGTTATGCCTTGCCATGCGCCACATGCCTCGTGCCAGGGCAATGGTCGCGACGATGGGCAAGCCTTCCGGTATGGCAGAGACGGCGAGCACGATCGCGATCTCAATTGCGAGCCATGTTTCACGACCGGAAACCAGGCCGGCAATGGCAGTGATGATTGCGAGTCCGATCACAATCCATACCAGACGACTGGCAAGGGAATTGAGGCGTTTCTCAAGTGGAGTGATCTGCGCCTCGGCTGACGTGGCCAGGCTGGCAATATGTCCCAGTTCGGTGCCGGAACCAGTACCAACAACCACCGCCTTGCAGGAGCCACCTGTCAGCGCAGTACCCTTGAACAGCATATTGAGGCGATCCATGAGGCGAGTTTCAGCGGGTACAGGTTCGGCATGCTTGGCAACAGGAAGTGATTCCCCGGTTAGTGCTGACTCATCAACATTCAACATGGAAGCCTCCAGAAGACGCATGTCTGCCGAAACGATGTCACCTCCCTCGAGGACCATGATGTCTCCAGGCACAAGTTCTTCTGATGGCAATTTCTTCATCTGGCCATTGCGGAGTACGACTGTTTCAACCCGGCCCAGCTTGCGCAGAGCTTCCATGGAACGGGTAGCATGCCACTCGGTGCCAAAGCCAATCAGCGCGTTAATAACCACCACCGCCATGATGGCGATGCCTTCAATCTGGTCTTCGAGCAGGAATGCCAGAACCGCTACAGCTACCAGCACCAGCACCACGATTGATTTGAACTGGTCGAGAAAGATGGCCAGAAGCGGGCGTGGGTTCTTGTCCGCAAGCTGATTGTGGCCGAAGATTGAAAGCCGATGACTGGCCTCTGAATCGCCAAGGCCCTGTTCAGCGTCCACACGCAATTCGAGAAGAACTTGATCCGCCTCACGACTCCAGGGGGCATCAGACTTTAAATTGGCTTGCTGAGAGGGATTGACCTTTACGTGTACCATGTATGCAATAGAAGTGTTATCAGCGCTTGAACCTATACTATAGCGAATTGGACTGCCTGGTGTCCGTTGATAGAAGCAATGAAATAAGGGAGACGTAGTTTGGCAACAGTCACTTTTTTAGGAGCAGCTCAGGAAGTCACAGGCTCCTGTCACTTGCTGGAATCTCAAGCGACGGGAAGGATCATCCTGGACTGCGGCATGCATCAGGGCGGCGATCCCATCAAGCGTCTGCGCAAAGACAATTTCAACTTCGACCCCGCAACTCTGGATGCAGTCGTTCTCTCCCACGCACACCTCGATCACAGCGGCCTGCTTCCCAAACTCGTCCACCGTGGATTTTCAGGGCCAATCTACTGCACCGCCGCGACAGCCGATCTGTTGAAGATCATGTTGAATGATGCGGCGGGGCTCTATGAGCGTGATCTCGCCCGGCAGAACCTGAAGTCTCGACGCCGTGGTAAACGCAAACAGATGGAACCTGAGTATACCCAGGCCGATGTTGAGCGGGTGTTCAAATTGTGTGAAGGCAGCCCTTATGGCAAGGGTGTCGCGCTGGGACCAGATGCACGGGTCACCTTTCACGACGCAGGTCATATACTGGGGTCATCTATCGTGGAGCTTGAGTTCAAAGATGAAGGCAGGAACAAGAGGCTGGTGTTCTCCGGCGATCTGGGCAACAAAGATTCCACCCTGATGAACGAGCCAAAGCAGCTCGAACAAGCAGACCTTGTGCTCATGGAGAGTACCTACGGTAACCGGAATCACCGCGATTCAGCAGAAACAATCGCCCAACTCACCGAAGTGCTGGCAGAAACCTGGGACAGAGGTGGAAACGTGCTTATCCCCTCCTTCGCTGTTGGACGTGCCCAGGAAATTCTTTTTCACCTGGGACAATTGCACTACCAGGGATTGCTGGATCAGTGGAAAGTGTATCTGGACAGTCCGATGGCGCTGCAGGTGACCCGGGTCTATGACAACTGGCTCCAGTTGCTGGACAAAGATGACGTCAAAGAACTGACCGATGTGCAGAAGAAATCACTGGCAGGATTCCTGCCCAGCCTGCAAATCAGTGAGACACCGCAGGACTCCATGGCCATCAATGAAATCTCCAGGGGAGCTATCATCATCGCGGGCAGCGGCATGTGTACCGGCGGCAGGATAAAACATCATCTCAAGCATCGCATCTGGGTCGAAGAAAACACGCTGCTGTTCATCGGATTCCAGGCCAATGGCACGCTGGGTCGCAACCTGGTCGATGGTGCGAAGAAAATCCGCATGTTCGGTGAAGAGTTTGCAGTAAAATTGCGCGTTGAAACCCTCGGTGGATTTTCTGCTCATGCCGGACAGGACGAACTGGTTGAATGGATCGGAGGATTCAGGAGCAATCCAAAAGTTGCCCTGGTACATGGAGAAGTCATGGCCATGCAGACGCTGGCGAAAAGAATTGAAACCGAGCATGGGATAGTGTGCCAACTCCCTGCGCCCAAAGATCAGCTAGTGTTCTAGATATTGATACGCCCGCAAAAGAGATTGTTATGAGACCTGCTTATGACTGACAAAAAGCAAGGCGAAGTTTCCAGCCTGAACACGGAAGACTTTCCGGCCAGTGGCCGGCTTCCGGCCACACCGCAAACGCTTTCACCTTCATTCACCCCGGCCTATGCCGACAGTGATTTTCTCTTGCGTGACCAGCTGCGCCCTGTCCGTTTCCAACTGGAACTACTCAAGCCGGAAATTCTTCAGCAGGAACAGGGAATCGAGTCCACGGTAGTTGTATTCGGTAGTACCCGTATTCCCGAGCCAACGGAAGCACAGGAAAAGCGACGTTTAGCCGAACAGGCAGCAGCCAACAATCCTGAAGACGAAGCCCTGGCAAAGGCTGCACAGATTGCCACCAACCTGGAACTCAAATCCCGATACTATGATCTGGCCCGGGAGTTCGGCCGCCTTGTCACAGAACATACCAGGAAAAACCAAGCAGACTGTCCAGTCATTGTCACCGGTAGTGGTGGCGGCATCATGGAGGCTG
>CAYTLI010000193.1:0-5140 GCA_964438455.1 uncultured Pseudohongiella sp. | reverse complement strand
CTGTCCTGTATTGGCTGCGGATCAGATCATAATTGTTCACCACGGTGACATCGAAGCCTGAATCATTTCCTATGGTTTCGATGATCTCGGAAATTTCCGGATCATCATCGATAACCAGTAAGCTCGGCTGCCTGGAAATGTCCTGAGAGCTATTCATCTGTTCAGTGATCTATCAACAGGCGGATGATAGAGACGGTTAGATCTCAGGCCAGGGAAACAAATCAGGGCGCGGCACATCCAGGTTCACTTCATTTCCCCTCGCCATAACAAACGTTGGCTGGAGAATGGTATCCAGATCTTCAAGTGGATTTGCTCGGTAAGCGACAATGTCAGCATCCTTGTCTACTTCGATAGTGCCGGTGATAGCACTGATACCCATCAGGTCAGCCGCATTGACAGTAGCGGAGACCAGTATGTCTCTTGCGGGAACTCCAGCCTCATTCATAAGCACAGCTTCGTAGGCATTGGTACCATGGTCATTCACCCCCGCGTCCGTTCCATAGGCAATCTTTACGCCTCGCTCATAGGCGATACGCAGCGCATTGCGCATTATCGGCCCAACCTCCAGTGCCTTCTGTCTCACTTCGGGCGTATAGAAAGTAGGTCGTTCTGAGGCAATTCGCTCCACCGTATGGCCAGCGATCAAAGTGGGGACAAGATAGGCACCTGTTGCCACGAACAGATCGGCGACTTCCTCATCCAGGTATGAACCGTGTTCAATCGAATCCACGCCCGCGCGCAGTGCAGCCATCATGCCGGTCTTGCCATGGGCATGAGCGGCCACCTTGCGCCCCATGGCATGAGCCGCCTGCACCAGGGCGACCTGTTCTTCGTCGGTAAATTGTTGTTCGGTGCCGGTAGCTGTCATGCTCAATACACCACCGGTAGCCACGTACTTGATGTGGTCTGCGCCATACTTCACCTGCGTCCTCACCGCTTTGCGACATTCTGTCGGCCCATCACAGACGCCAGAGTGGGGCTCGGGAAATATGTCGTCGCGAAACCCGCCCCCATCACCATGGCCGCCGGTTGGAGTGATACCCTGACCTGCGGCATGAATACGCGGACCCATGACGACGCCCTGATTGATTGCATCTCGCAGAGCAAAAATTGCATTGCGCGAACCACCAACATTTCTGATCGAAGTAAAACCAGCACGCAAAGTCCGCATGCCAAATTCATAACCAAGCAGAGCGCTGAATTCCGGTGTCCGGGTGACTGCAATTTCACGCCGGTTCGGTTCCTGTTGGCTCAGTATGTGAGTATGGGAATCGATCAATCCTGCCATGACGAACTGATTGGACAGATCGATAACTCTTGCGCCCGAGGTGCCCGAAACTTCTCCGGGAGAAACAAAGCCAGGGCGAATATCGACAATGACATTGTTGCGCACAATGATGCTTTGTTGAGACAGCACCTCTTCTCTCGCATCTGCCAGCAGGGTGCCAGCGTGAATAATTTTTACGTCTACTGCCTGCTGCGCGAGTAATGTAGTAGAAAGGAAGACCGTGGCAAGCAAAGAGGAAATCAGGAGTAGCAATCTTTTCATGGCGTTGTTTCTCGTTCTTGTTGGTACAGCGATCTGTTCGTTCTGGCCTGAAATCTGCGACCACCCATTTCGTGTTAGCATCAGCAGAAATCGCAGCCAGCCCATCATTCTTGATCCATCAAGCTAACATGACTGCATTGTTTCGCAACAGGTTTTCTCTTCGGCTACTCCTCTCGCTGCCGCTGTCGTCGTTACTCCTTCTCCTGAATGGCATCGGAATTAGCCCGGCCCTGGGACAGGAACAATGGCAGAATCCTGAGCAGTCCTGGCTGGAAGAAGTGATGCCCCAAGCCCAGTCATTTTCTGACAAACAGGGGGATCCTCCGGTTATTCAGGCGTTTCGACAAGCCGGTGGAGAGCGGTCCCTGGCCGGATACCTGTTCACCACACCCGATGTGCCACCCGAAGAAATAGGCTACAGCGGACCTATTGATCTCCTTGTAGGAATTGATCTGGACGGCAGAATTACTGGCGTAAAAGTCCTACATTATGTGGAGTCCCATCGCCTGGTTCGTGGCGATTTCATCAACGAGTCCGGCTTCCTGATTCAGTTCATCGGCAAAAGCCTGGAAGAAGATTTCAGGCCGGGAGTGGATGTGGACGGCATGTCGAGGGCGACGATCAGTAGCTGGGCTGTAGCGCGAAGTATTCGTGACTCGGCTCGCCGCGTAGCGGTAGCGAACTTGCCGGGATCAGATTTTGCGGTGGTGGCAAACGAACAGGCAACTGCCCTGCGTTTTCTGCAGGCGCAGAGCTGGGAAGAAATGATCGCTTCAAACTATGTGCGCGAGTTGTCGGTGCCCATAGAGGGAGAGTCTGATCTGCACCTGTCTTTCGCTTTCATGGGACATTTCCGTCTCGGAGAACTGCTGATCGGCGCCAATGACTATTCGAATTCCGATCGCACTGCCAGCGGCATGGTGGAGGATGGTCACATGATGCTGGTCGGACTGAACGGCAACACAAGCAGATTGCAGCAGCTACGCCTGGGCGCAAAACAAGACGCTGTATTGTATCCAAACCAGCGCAATCGTCTCGTGTTTGCCGGAACTGCGAGGCAGGGCAAGATAGCCGGCCAGGCACAACATGCGGTGGCGCTGTTTCTTGATCCGGGGATCGATATCACCCGCCCTTTCAGCCTGGTATATGACACCGGTTCGTCGGCAGGAGCATTCGAGGACTACCTGGAGATCGACTACCAGCTGCCGGAAACCGTGGTAGCGCTGATTCAGGGATTACCGCTGCAAAGCGAAACTGCTGATTCTCCTCAGCAGAGCAGCTGGGCCAGAATCGCACCGCTATTTGCACTACTCGTTCTCGTTGCCCTGGCACTCAGACTGATGCCGATGCTTAACAGGCGGCACTGAACGATGAGTTGCTTCTCAGAATCTGGCTAGTCGAAGTCTTCGCTATTGAAGCGCACTTCCAGATAAGAAACTGAACCTTCCACCTCTGTGTACTGATGTGGTGTTCCGACAGGTATCAGTATCGCATCACCCGCTTGCACGCGCTGTGCACGACCACCTTCGATATTGGCAGGACCACCACCGCTGGGGCGCACGGCGATTCCACCGGTAACGAGAGTGCCAACACCTTCAGTAATGAAATGCAGCTCAGTGCCAACATCATGGACGATAGCTCCAGCAGGCTCGGTCCGCTTGATCAGGTTGATTCGATAGTCGGAGCCATTGGTGACATTACCCACTCCCATGTTGCCGCGTTCGGCCAGGGTAGCCGACAGTCCGGCGACCAGATCATCTGCGGTGACATACAGGGCTGGTGGCTTGGGTGATTGTGCTTGCGACAAGCCGGCCAGGGCCAGCACTGAAATAGCGATGAGTTTTTTCATGAGCGAATTCCTCTCCTGATAATTTTCTTCTTACTATTAATTGTTCTACTTCTTATTGGGCGTTTGTCTTGCATGCATTCAATCCAGCCAGTCCCGGTGACCCTTGGAGATGCTGGTGCCACCGTCTACCGATATCGTTGTGCCATTGGTATAAGCGCCAGCCTGTGAGATCAGGTAGGTTATGCTGCAGACGATTTCCTCGGGCTTGCCCACCCTGCCCAGCGGGCAGTCTTTCTCGATGTCTTCCAGATAATGTTCAAATACGTAGTCGGTCATGCGGCTGGCAAAAAACCCCGGGGCTACCGCATTGGCAGTGATGTGCTTGTTGGCCAGAAAGACTGCCAGCGACCTGGTGAGATGGTGCAAAGCGGCCTTGCTGGCGGAGTAGGCAAAAGTTGGTATTCGCTGGACTACCGGCACATGAATACCATCCATGGAACCGATATTGACTATCCTGGCAGGATCCTCGACGCTGGCTCCCTTCTCCAACAGTGGGGTCAGGTCTCTTGTTAAGGAAAAGACTGCGGACAGGTTAGTGTTGACGACTTTCTCGAACGCGGCATCCGAGTAGTCTTCGAGCTGAGCCGCAAAGTTGGTGCCCGCATTATTAATCAGCACGTCCAGTGTGCCCCAGTGATCTGATACAAGGTCGACCAGCTGTTTCCTGCCTTCAGCGGTAGAGATGTCGGCGGCAATGCCCTGCACATCACCCAGGTCCTTCAATCCCTCCAGCGCTTCATCGATACGAGCCTGTTTGCGGGAAGCAATGATGACACTGGCCCCGTTCTGCAACAGCCCGTCGGCCATGACCAGACCAAGACCGGAGCTGCCACCGGTTATGACAATCTTCTTTCCAGCGGGGGAGAATAGCTTATCCACCCTGTAGTCAATTGCGCTTTCCTCTGCCACCTTCTCGCTCCTCGTTCCTCTCTGCGATACATCACACCTGCTTTTCTGGTCAACACTGCACGCACTGAGTTTCCACGCTTGGACAAAGCTTTGCAAGCCAGAGTAATATGGGCCGCAGCACGGCATCCGTGCGCATAATAATAAGGAGTGTCCATGAGCACCGATGTCGATACCCAGCACGAACCCACCCTGAGTGAAGCTGAAGCCCATCTGAAATCCAACATGCGCACCGTCGCGATGACTGCGTTGGCGGGCACCAGCATCGAGTGGTATGACTTCTTTCTCTATGCCACTGCGGCTGCCCTGGTATTTCCAAGCGCATTTTTTCCTGAAGCATCTCCAGCAATCGGGCTGATCCTTTCCTTCTCAACCTTTGCCTTTGGTTTTATTGCCCGCCCCGTGGGCGGCATTCTGTTCGGACATTTCGGCGATCGCATCGGCCGCAAAAAAACCCTGGTGCTGGCGCTGATTCTTATGGGTGTTGCATCAACCATGATCGGCCTGTTGCCCACCTTCGCCACCATTGGCATCGCCGCACCCATCCTGCTCTCGGTGCTGCGTTTCGCCCAGGGTCTGGCAATCGGTGGTCAGTGGGGAGGGGCAATGTTGCTGGTAACCGAGAGCGCACCAGACAACAAGCGCGGCTACTATGGCTCTTTTGCACAAGCGGGTGCGCCGGTAGGTGTCATCCTGGCCAACCTGGCGTTTATAGTTATTAGTGCCACGGTCTCGGAAGAAGCCTTCATGAGCTGGGGCTGGCGCGTTCCTTTCCTGGCCAGTGTCATCCTTATTGGCATCAGCATGTACATCCAGCTGCACCTGGAAGAAACCGA
>CAYTLI010000192.1:3458-5149 GCA_964438455.1 uncultured Pseudohongiella sp. | reverse complement strand
GATATTTTCTACCTGGTAGGCGAGATGGCCAAAATTACGACCTTCGCCATAGGCTTCCGGGTCCCAGTTGTAGGTCAGCTCCACCTGGGCATCGTCATCGCCGGGGGCGGCGAGAAATACCAGGGTGAATCGCCCTTGCTCACTGTCATAACGCCTGAGTTCGTCGAGACCGAGTTTGTTGCAGTAAAAATCCAGTGAATCTTCCAGGTTGGTGACGCGCACCATGGTGTGGAGGTATTTCATACTCTTGTTTATTCCTCTTTGCTGATGCTCAGTAGATCACTACTGATCGAATGCTGGCGCCTTCATGCATGAGATCGAATGCCTTGTTGATCTCGTTGAGCGGCATGGTATGGGTAATCAATGGGTCGATCTGGATCTTGCCATTCATGTACCAGTCCACGATTTTCGGCACATCTGTTCTGCCGCGAGCACCCCCGAAGGCAGTGCCTTTCCATGCGCGACCGGTGACCAACTGGAATGGTCTGGTGGAGATTTCCTGACCAGCGCCAGCCACTCCAATAATAAACGACTCTCCCCAACCCTTATGGCAACACTCTAGCGCCTGGCGCATGGTTTGGACGTTGCCTATACATTCGAATGAATAGTCGACACCACCACCTGTGAGATCGATGATAGCTTCAGTGACGTTGTCCACGTCCTTCGGATTTATAAAATCTGTCATGCCAAATGCCTTGCCCAGCTCGGCTTTCGAGGCATTGATATCGACGCCTATGATGCGATCGGCGCCTACCATTTTCGCTCCCTGGATCACGTTCAGACCTATGCCGCCGAGCCCGAACACAGCAACAGTGCTACCGGGTTCGACCTTTGCATCGAACGCCACTGCGCCGACGCCGGTGGTAACACCGCAGCCGATATAGCAGACCTTGTCGAAAGGCGCGTCTTCCCTGATTTTCGCCAGCGCGATTTCCGGCAGCACGGTGAAATTGGAGAAAGTGGAGCAACCCATGTAATGCAGGATAGGTTTGCCATCCAGGGAAAATCGGCTGGTGCCATCGGGCATCAGTCCCTGTCCCTGGGTGGAGCGTATCGACTGGCAAAGATTTGTCTTCGGATGCAGGCAAAAATCACACTCGCGGCATTCAGGGGTGTACAGGGGAATCACCGCATCACCCACCTTTACCGATTTAACATCCGGACCAACTTCTCGCACGATTCCAGCGCCCTCGTGACCCAGAATGGCCGGAAAAGCGCCCTCTGGATCATCTCCCGAGAGGGTGAAGGCATCCGTGTGACAGATACCGGTGGCCATAATCTCCACCAACACTTCGCCAGCCTTTGGTCCCTCGAGATCAACCTCGACAATTTCCAGCGCTTCGCCCGCGGCGAATGCGACAGCTGCCCGTGATTTCATAGTGGCTTCCTTCTGCTCATTATTATTTGTCTTGTTTGTTAATTATGCCTTCCAGAGAGGCATTGTATAGAGCGCCGGCCAAGTAGCCAACGCCGGTGGCTGGAGCAAAAAACGCTGAGCGGGTATCATGCCGCGCGGGTTCGAACCACCATCACTAGCAGACCGGATTTTCCTGTTGGATATCGCCATCGCCTTTCTTGTTATCTTCGTAGGCTCTTTCGTACAGAGCTCGATAGGATTTGGTCTGGCTATCATCTCTGCGCCATTGCTGTTCTTTATCGATCCTCTCTATGTGCCGGCGCCCATTACCATA
>CAYTLI010000192.1:0-3448 GCA_964438455.1 uncultured Pseudohongiella sp. | reverse complement strand
CATATCAGCGCTCACTCTATCCCTGGCAAATGCTGGCAAGCATTGGCACTCTATTTCATTCCAGGGATTGAAGTTCGCCATTATTGGCCGTGTACCCGGCACCATCATCGGTGGTTTATTACTCTTGTGGATTGATCAGCGTGCCCTCGCTTTGTGGCTTGGCCTGTCGGTGTTGCTGGCGGTTGGTCTGAGTCTCGCCAATATTGTGCTGAAGCCAACGAACAAGGCCTTGTTCTCCGCTGGTTTTCTCTCCGGTTTCATGGGTACCAGTTCTTCCATTGGCGGCCCACCTATGGCGCTGGTATTGCAACACCAGGCCAATGACTTCATTCGCGCCAATATGGCGGCATTCTTCGTCGTAAGCTGTCTGATGTCCCTGTCCATGCTCGCTACCGTGGATCGCTTCGGATGGCAGGAAATGCAGCTGGCTCTTCCGCTGATGCCAGCAACACTGGCAGGGTACTGGGTTGCCATGCGGACACTGCACCTGATTTCCCATCAGAACTTGCGCCGTGTGTCCTTGTTTCTCTGTATTGTGGCAGGCTCGACAGCGGTGGCGTCCTACTGGTTCTAGGGAATAGGCCCTGAATTCGGTCTTGCGGCGACAAGCCTGTGACAGTCTGGTATAAATTCACCAGCGATTCCCCGCGCAGCCCGGCAGGGCTCGAGTTACGGGAACACGTATTCCATCGATTAAAACCATCGATTCAAACAGAGAACAATAAAAATGGCTGAATGGCCGATCGAAACCAGTCTGGATGCATTCAGAAGAACCTGGGCGCTGGAAGGAGAGCCCTTCTGGAGTAGTGTCTTCGAGATGCATAAGGACAAGATCCAGATCAAGAATCCGAAGGTCGCCATTGGCAATCTGGAAAAAATCTTTTCCGCTACTTTTAAGCTGGCCAACAGCAAGGGCTTCCAGGCCATGAGTCTGCGTGACCTCAGTAAAGAGACCGGCATCAGTATGGGAGGTCTCTATGCTTATATTGGCAGCAAGAATGACCTGGCATCGGTTATTGAAGGCGTGCTGCGCAAGTACATAGAACAGGTGATAGGTGAACTGGTAAACCAGGATCTGGAACCCGTGGCTCGATTGCGAGCGATTGTATACGGTGAAATTTTCATGATGCAGTTGCTCAGCCCCTGGTATTACTTTTGTTATATGGAATTAAAAGGCCTGGACAAGGAACAACAGGAACAGGCACTTGACCTGGAGCTTCGCTTCGATGGCATTCTTGTAGACGCGATACAGGCTGGAATTGCTCGCGAACAATTTTCCTGTGCGAATCCAGCCTTGCTGGCAGCTTCAATCACAGCTCAACTTCAGCAATGGCACCTCAAGCGGTGGAAGTTTCGCTTGCGGGAAGTTGGCATGGAAGAATACGCTGAACACATCATTGATAATGCCTTGCGCTGTTTGGGTTACGAGGGAGCGCCCCCGGTAAGCCTTGGATATCAACGACAAGCCTGATCCAGTGCCAGAAAATTGAGTCAGGCGTTTTCGGGGTTCAGGCCTTTCTTTTCCGAATAGAACGCGCGGATCTCTTCCATATCCTTGTCGATATCGCCGCTCGGTTTGTAGAAATCGGCGAATCCTGCTTCTTTTTTTGAGGCATCAACATAACCGAGCAAGATCGGTACCCCGGCATTGTTTGCAATGTGGTAAAAGCCTGTTTTCCATCTGTCTACCTTGCTTCGGGTCCCCTCCGGTGGCACCAGGATGATCAGCTCATCATGCTCTGCATACTGGCGAACCGATTGGCCGACGACATTGTGGGCTGCACTGCGATTAATCGGAATACCGCCGAGCCATTTCATGAACCAGCCCAGCCCGAAAGGGAACAGGGTATGTTTACCCATCCAGAAAACCCTGAGTTTAAGTTTCAACACCACCATCAGCATCAATGGAAAATCCCAATTGCTGGTATGGGGAGCGCCGATTAGTACGCAGCGTTGGTGCGCCAGGGGTTCGCCGCGAGTCTTCCATCCCATTAACCTGAGCATCACCACGGAGATCAAGCGCAACAGGGGCGTGAGCAAGGGAGTTGAAAAGACGGTCATGGGCATGGCGCAGGCAGCTAGGACTCATCACCGAACAGGCGTTTCAGTTCGGCAAGTGCACGATCCGCTTCGCTCTGGGGTGAAGTATCGGGTTCCTCATCATCTTCGACAGGCTCCTCGCCAAACAGCTCCGCGAGTTTCGCCCTCGCTGCCCTGGCTTCTGCGTTATCCTGCTTCTTGAAGGGTTTTGGATTGGCTTTGAAGTAGTCGCAGAAATTTGCCTTATCCTTGTCGAGGATAAAGTCAGCACGATCCTCGCGACAGCCGTCGGAAACCGTGCTGTCGTAATTCTTGCAGGCAATACATACGTGGAGGTCGGCCTTGCAGGCGCTGCACTCTTCGTAGCGTGAGAAAGGCAGCAGCAGGTTCTTCAGTTCCTTACCGCACTTCCAGCATTGCATGTCCATATTGCGACTTCCCACGATCACCACTCCTGGACAAAGTCAGCCAGTTCGATTTCCCGTATTGGCTTGCGCGGACCAGTGGCTGTTCCCAGGTAGAGGAAGCCAATGATCTTTTCGCTGTCGCTCAATCCCAGGCCCTTCATCACCGCAGGATGATAGGCCATCGAGCCTGTGCGCCACATGGCGCCGACATCCTGGGCATGGGCAGCGAGCAACATATTCTGGGTGGCAGCTGCGGCCGACAGGTCCTGCTCGAATGGGGGGACCTTGGGATGCTGCTGGATGCTGGATACGGTCACGATTAACAAGGGCGCGCGCAAAGGCTTGTTGCGAATTTTTTCCAGTTGCTGCTCGCTCAGCTCAGGATCGTCTGCGAGCGCGGCTTGTGCAAAGAGCTCGCCGAGCCTGTTCCTCGACTCATCCTGAATAGTCAGGAAACGCCAGGGCCGCAGCAGGCCATGATCAGCGGCACGGAACGCAGCGCGAAAGATATTCTCCAGCACCTCCCCAGAGGGTGCCGGTTCGGTCAAGCGGGGAGATGAAGTGCGGCTATGGATCGCCTCCAGTGCTTTCACCGGATATTTGCCTCTTTCTGCTCGTCTACTTTTCGATCCATAACGGGTCACAGTCAACGTTGGCTGGAGAGCATATAGTATCTCGGGCCAGGAAGTGAAATCGACGCGGCAATCGGTGATTAACCACAGGAATTACAAGGACTTTTTGCAAGTGACCGGCCATGAATCTGGATCGGTAAAGGTGGTATACTTTGCCCGGTTACGGTCGATACTTAGTCTGATAAAGCGCAGACTAATGAGCGAACCCAAATGGGTTTCTGCGCACTACGTGTCATATCTATGTCATACCCCAGAGCCAAACTGCTGAATCCAGGGAAATTGAATGAACTCAAAAGCTGACCTCATCGCTGCCAGTACCGAGCGTCCGGTTTATCCACAGAACAAGTCGAAATATTTCGGCTCGGTGAA
>CAYTLI010000191.1:0-5162 GCA_964438455.1 uncultured Pseudohongiella sp. | reverse complement strand
ACGCCGAGCTGATCCCTGGATTCGTTCAGCAATTTCAGCTTTTCGTCGAATTGCTTGCGCTCAAGCTCCAGGCTCGTGCGCATCGAAGCCTGCTCTTCCCTGGATTGCTGGATACTCTGTTGCAGGTCATGATTTTCCTGCTCTGCTTCCTGCAGTTGCCTGCGCAGATCCTGAAGCTCTTCTTCCCGTGCCGCGAGACTGGCAGTAACTGTCGCCTCACTAACTCGCGCTCGCTGCAGTTGCCTCAAAAGCAACAGCGAACCTGCTGTCGCTAATACCAGCAACAGCAAAAGCAGTATGGGTAGCATCGAATTCATAGAATAGACCTGAAGCGGTAAACAGAAACGTTACGATCAGGTGAGGTTGTCATTAATAACCTGCAACAGCTCGAGAGTAAGCTGATTGGCTTCCGCGGAATTTTCCAGGGCCTCGGTTACCACGTTAACAGTACTGTCGGTTTCCAGTAGTCGCACACTGAAAGATCGAACTTCCTGTTCTTCCACATCACTACTGCGGCCAAGCAGCCGGCCAAAGAAGCCTGGAGAATCCTGATCCTGTACGATGCCGGCGAACCTCACGTTGAAGAAGGACTGATCGCGGTCTGAATCAACAATATCGATCTCGGCAGATTCCAGCGCCTGACGAATCTGCACCCAGGCCCGGTTGTAATCGACCCTCAACTCGAGAATGGTTTCTCCAGCATCGTCTTCGACTATATTGGCCTTGCTTTCTGTCTGGATCGCACCTGCCAGCAGGCTCGCTGCTGACGCCTGATAGATGTCATTGCGATCAGCAAGAAACTGGGAAACAGAGCGCAGCATTTCCATCTCCAGATCCTCTGATGTGGACTCCTCCGGCCAGGTCAGCACAGTGGGCACGGGGTCAGTCCTGAGTTGCTGCAGATGCAGCACATAGATTTCCGAGTAACCTGAATGCAGGCCAGGTTCGATTATGATTCGGTACTTGTGCCGGTTTTCCTGGTCGCTGACGATTTCTACCCAGGCTGTTTCCATGATGCCTGCGCTGGGATTTTCATAATCCAGCTCGATCTGAATCTCGGTCCAGTAGTCCCGAATCCTGGGCCACACCTGCCCCGGCGCCGCATCGATCAGTATCCAGCGATTATCGGAGAGGCTCTGGATGATCACCCCTTCGCGGCGGCGGGCATCTATCGGTCTGGGCAAAGGAATGTCATCTTCGAAAACATCACCGTCTGCTATTAGTTGTTCGGGAATGACATAGAGCTCATCTATAGTGTAGCTATCAAGCTCCAGCGGTATGCGCATCGGAGGAACAACCTGGGCATCCCGGTAACTTTCGCTGCGCTCCCTGAACAGGCCGCTGTCGCCGGTCAGGTAGTTACAGGCAGACAGAAAAAGCACTAAAAAGCACAGCAGGTAATTCTTAACGGAATGAAACTGCATCTCGATCAGGCCGCCGCGGACAATTCAATTTCTGCCTGTTTCAAGGCATCCATCACTTGGACGTGAAATTGTTCATTGAGTTCCACCAGAGGGAGGCGAATCCCTGGACCAATTCTGCCCATCTTGTGCAATGCCCATTTCACCGGTATTGGATTGGCTTCGAGAAACAGATTCTCATGCAGTAAAGCCAGTTTGTTGTCGAGGGACCTCGCTTCCGACTCATTGCCAGCCAGGGCAGCCTTGCACATGGCAGCCATGGTAGCTGGCGCTACGTTTGCAGTTACCGAGATAACGCCATCACCACCAGCCAGCATTAGCGGCAGGGAAATTGCGTCCTCGCCGCTATAGACAGCAAGCTGTTCACCGCACTGTCCGATTAATTCAATGCCACGCTCCAGATCTCCGGTTGCGTCCTTGATGCCAACAATGTTGTCCAGTTCAGCCAGCCGCTTGACCGTCTCCAATGACAGGTCACAAGCAGTGCGTCCTGGCACGTTATAAAGTATCTGGGGAATATCCACCGCCTCAGCAATCAGCTTGAAATGCTGGTACAGCCCTTCCTGAGAAGGCTTGGTATAGTAAGGAGTGACCAGTAGCGCCGCATCAGCACCATGATCGCGAGCAGACTGGGTAAAGTAGAGCGCTTCCTTGGTATTGTTAGACCCCGTACCGGCTATTACCGGAACGCGACCTGCAACCGTTTTGACACAGTGCGCAACCAGGTCGCAATGCTCGTCGGTGCTGAGCGTGGCAGATTCGCCAGTGGTTCCTACGACCACTATGCCATCAGTGCCGGAATCAATATGCCACTCCAGTAGCTGATCGAATGCTGCCAGATCCAGCGCGCCGTCATCCGCCATGGGCGTGACAATCGCAACAAGGCTACCTCTGATTCGTTGTGACATTTAACGCTCTGCTGAGAAAAGGGATTTGCAACCGTCGAAGTTTAGCACAGGCCCTGAAACCCGACCATGTCAGCCCTGGGGCTCACCCGCTGCTTTCGACTGCACCCGGCTGGGCCAGGCATTCACTATTGCCTTGATCAGGGTGGCCAGCGGGATGGCGAAAAATACGCCCGCCATACCCCATACGCCACCGAAAACCAGCACAGCAGCAATAATCGCAACCGGGTGCAAATTCACCGCCTCGGAGAAAATTATCGGAACCAGCACATTGCCATCCAGAATCTGCAAGATCAGGTAGGCAATCAGCACCGTGTAGAATTCCCCACCGAGACCCCATTGCACATAGGCTACTGCCGCTACAGGCACGGTGACTGCAGTAGCGCCTATGTAAGGAACGATGACAGATAGGCCTACCAGCACTGAAAGAAGCAAGGCGTAATTGATGCCGAGCACAACGAACAATACGTAGGCAGCGCCACCGACGATGAGTATTTCCACGAACTTGCCGCGAATATAGTTTGATATCTGTTCGTCCATTTCTTTCCAGATGCGACTCATGAGCGGGCGATTACGCGGCAAAAAGTTGCCAGCCCAGTGCACCAGCTCCTCCTTGTCCTTCATGACAAAGAACACCAGGATCGGCACCAGGATCAGGAATATCATCCAGCCGAACACGCTGGGCAGGCTGGCCAGTGAATATTCGAGTATGGTCTGTCCGAAGCCACCTATCTCTCCACCAAGCCCATCGATAAAGGCTCTTACCTGTGCCTCGGAAAACAGGCTCGGATAATTCTCCGGCAAGGCCATCAGAGAAGTCCGCCACTCGCTGATAAGATTGGGCAATTCGTTAGCAAGACGACGCAGTTGATTCCACGCGCGGGGCAGCAAGTACAGCAGTATGGTGAGAAAGAAGCCGATGAAAAGCGTGTACACCGCCGTGAATGCCAGGCGAGGTGTCAGCCCGTATCCCAGCAGCTGGTTCACCAGGCCCTGCATCAGATAGGCGATGATGATGGCGGCGATCAGTGGCGCCAGCACACCACCCAAAAACAGCAAAATGAGCAGGCCCGCGGTGAGCAGAATGATCAGGATGATCGATTCTTCATCGTGAAAATAACGATCGAGAAAATCTTCTATCAGTTTTTTCATAGCCGAACCTGACTGCGCCGCCAAACCCTTTGATAAGTTATCGGGGCGTCAATCTATCCTTTCTGGATCCAGTAGAAGTAAGCGTTTTCGTCCTTCTGAAAGTCCAGAATCTGGTTGTCACTCTGCTGGACGAACATGTGGAAATCCTTCTCCGAACCGGGATCTGTAGCAACTACTTTCAGCACCTGGTTCGGTTCCATGGCATTGAGGGCAAGCTTCGCCTTGAGCAGAGGCATAGGACATTGCAAACCGGACAGGTCCAGCTCTATATCGGCATTCTGTGACATGGCTGTATTTTAACAAGCTCCCCCCGGCGGTGCCTATGTCCAGACAGCACAAAGTTGCGATAAGTGACTCTAACAATTGAATTTATTTGTGATAATCTGGGTCAAATGAGCATCACTGGCAGGCTTGTTTCACGATCTGGACAGTCTTGCTTGCTCAACCCCGGTGGAAATCCCCTGGCGGAGACCCCATTATCCATAATATGACCATGCGTCCCTATCCCAAGCGCGATTTCAAGACTTCATACGGAACCATGATGACTCGTGGCCTGCTGGCGTTTGCGCTCACAGCTGTTCCCCTGCTCGGCCATGGGCAGCAATCGCTGCCCAGTCTCGGTGACCGCATCTCGGGCACCGTGTCCCTGGAGCAGGAGCATCGCATGGGTCAGCAATTTCTCAGCCAGATTCGTCGCAGTGCACCTACGATTCCCGACGCCCTGCTGAATAACTACCTGGAAAACATCAGCTTCAAACTGGCTGCACGCAGTCAACTGCAGGACAGGCGCCTGTCATTCGTGATAATCGACAGTGAAGAAATCAATGCCTTCGCAGCACCCGGCGGCATTATCGGTGTTAATACCGGCCTGTTTCTTAATGCCCGCACAGAAGCCGAGTTTGCCTCGGTCATGGGCCATGAGCTAGCTCACGTCAGCCAGCGTCATTTCGCGCGCGGAATCGACCAGGCCCAGGCCGGTCGCGTAGGACAATTGGCCGGATTACTTGCCAGCGTGCTGATTATGGCGACGTCCGACAGCCAGCACGGCATATCCGCGATCACGGCTACCCAGGGACTTGCCGCCGACCAGCAATTACGCTTCAGCCGAAGCAACGAGTCCGAGGCTGACCGCATAGGCCAGGATACGATGTTCAACGCCGGTTTTGATCCCGCCGCCCAGGCCAGCATGTACGAGCAGTTACTCGCTGCCAACCGATTCGGCAGACGACCACCGGAATTTCTGCTTACTCACCCGCTGACCGAATCGCGGATCGCTGAGAGTCGCAGTCGTGCCGGCAGATACCCGGCCCGGGAATACAATCAAAACCTGGACTACCAGTTTATGCGTGCGCGGGTTATTGCACACTACGCACCGGACAAGGCCGGCCTGGTAGTCGACATGCAGAGGCAGTTCGAAGCCGCCAATGGCAGTTTCGATCGTGAAGCCGCTCGCTACGCCCTCGCCGTCGCCTATTGGGAAAATGAACAGTATGCAGAGGCTTCCGCAACCCTGGAGCCCTTACTGGAGCGTTATCCAAATCGCATCAGCCTGGTGGTTACCCAGGCAGAAATTTATATCAGGCAGCGGGAAGCCGGTCGCGCGATCGATTACCTGCAGCGACATCTGGAGATTAATCCTGACAACCATCCCCTGACCATGGCCTATGTCGATGCGCTCATCGAA
>CAYTLI010000190.1:0-5198 GCA_964438455.1 uncultured Pseudohongiella sp. | reverse complement strand
TGTATACAAATACAGTATTTCTGGCAAGCATTTCTCCAACTTGCTGGAAACCGGCGTAATTTCGGTGATACTCTACGCGTCCTTTTGCCCGCACAGGGCCCAACGCACCACCAGACAAGGCGTCCAGAGAAAGAGTGCGCAAGACAAACAGAGAGTGGAGAGATAGCTGAGGTGATAACAGCAGTACACCAGCGAAGAACCCTGCAGCGGCTGATCGCAGCTGGCTTTGCTCTGTCTGTGGGTACTGTCGTCGCCCACGAGAATCACGCACCGGTATTGGAAGAGTTGGTGGTCTTCGGTCGTTCCCTGCAACTCATCGGCTCGGCGAACTCCGCTTCCGAGGGCATTGTCGGCAATGCCGATATCCAGTTGCCACCCTTGTTGCGCGTCGGAGAACTGGCTGAGGCTGTACCGGGTATGGTTGCGACGCAACACTCAGGTACAGGAAAAGCCAATCAATATTACCTGCGGGGATTTAACCTCGATCATGGCACCGACTTCTCTGCCAGTCTCGATGGCGTACCTCTGAATATGCGAACCCATGGGCACGGGCAAGGCTACCTGGATTTGAATTTCATGATTCCGGAACTGGTTGCTACGACCCGTTATCGGAAGGGACCCTATGCTGCGCAGGATGGTGACTTCTCTTCCGCGGGCAGTGTCGAGTTCAACTACTATGAGCGCCTGGGTGAAACCTTTATGGAGGCAACTCTGGGTGAGTATGGATATCAGCGAGGCCTGCTGGCTGGCTCGCGCGAGCTTGCTACCGGGGAGTTAACCGGCGCGCTTGACGTGACTCGTTACGAGGGGCCCTGGGTCATTGATGAAGACCTAGAGCAGGAAAAGTTCTACCTCAGCTATGGCACTAATATCTCTGGATACGAAACCCGCTTCGATCTACATGGATATTTTGGCAATTGGAACGCGACCGATCAGGTTCCCCTGCGCGCGGTTAACAGCGGCCTGATTGACAGCTTCGGCTTCATCGATCCGGATCTGGGTGGTGACACCCGGCGCCTTGCCCTGAATACTCGGATTGATTTCGGATCGTTCGAGGCGAATGCATTCGTACTTGATTATGATTTCAGCCTGTTCAGCAATTTTACCTATCTATTGAACGACTCAGCCAATGGCGATGAATTCGAGCAGCGCGATTCACGTCGGATCTATGGACTAAATCTGCTTGGTGGGTTTGAAGGCCTCTATAGTGATGTGCCTTTCCGGTTTAACTGGGGCGTCGAGACCCGAATCGATGACATCGATGAAGTCGGTCTTTATCAAACTGCCGCAAGACAGCGCCTGAACAATATCAGGCTGGACCAGGTGGATGAGAAATCTGCTGCCCTGTTCGCTGATCTCGAGTTTGCCCTGGGGGAGCGATGGCGGCTAGGCCTCGGTGCCAGAGTCGATTACTACGACTGGGATGTGCGAGCGCAGCGGGCTGTTAATGGTGGAACCGGTAGTGACGCCCGGGTTAGCCCCAAGCTACGCCTCGCTTACCGACTGTCCGATGCGCTGGAGCTGTATGGCAATTATGGTCGGGGCATGCATTCCAATGATGTCCGCGGCGTCACTATTTCGGTTGACCCGCTTACTGGCACACCGGTGGATTCAGTGGATGTACTCGTTCCTTCCCGGGGCTCCGAACTTGGTCTGCGGTACGAACGAGAGAACTTCAATGCCACGCTTGTCGCTTACCAGTTGCAGATCGACTCCGAGCTGGTCTTCGTCGGCGATGCCGGAGGCACCGAGGCGAATGATGGCAGCAAGCGGGTAGGCTACGAATTCGCCGCCTTCTGGCAACTCAATGACTGGCTTACAATGAATGCTGACTATTCCCGCACCGACGCCGAATACGAAGGCGTTCCGGTAAACCTGAATTCAATTCCTGGAGCAATCGATTCAAGCTTTTCACTCGGTCTCAATGGGCTGTGGCAGTCCGGCTTCAGCGGCAGCCTGCGCTTGCGACACCTGGGCCAGTCAGCGCTGATCGAAGATAACAGTGTCCGTGCTCCCTCTTCGACGTTGCTCAACATAGGTATTGGTTACGTGGTTAATAACATGGAATGGCGAGTTGAGCTATTTAACGCTCTCGACTCTGACGATTACGACATCGCCTACTTCTACCCGTCCAGGTTGCCAGGCGAAGCGGCAGCAGGTGTTGAAGATATCCACTTCCATCCCCTGGAGCCGCGCAGCGCGCGCATTTCTTTGCATTACAGTTTCTAACTTACGTCACGGGCTTTATGCCCTGTCTCTCACTTCAATAGCGCAATTTGCCACTAGAAATGATTTCTTTGTGAAAGAGATTTCTCATTTCCAGGTCTTGTTTGTCATTAGCTAGCTGATCTTGGAAACACAAGCTGCGACTGAACTTAATAGTCGCACCAGTGCTGTGCCCGTCATTTTTTTAACTGGTCTATAAACAGGATTAACTATGCCTTCCAGAACACTTCTTTCTTGCCTCATGCTTGCTGTACTCACCGCATGCATGTCTACTTCTCCCGCGCTGGGTCCTGATGCCAGCGCCTGGAGCAACTACCGCACCTGGTACAAGGCTACACCTGAGCCTGAGACTGGTGATCCAACCGGATTTCTCGGTGGCGTACACGATGGTACCAGAGCTTATCGTATTGTTTATGTGAACTCTGTTGGCGAAGCGGTAAATCGGGGACAACAGAGTTTGCCCTATCCACAAGGAACGATCTTGTTGAAAGAGAGTTTCAATAACCAGTCTGATCTCAGTGCTGATCGCAATCCCGACCTGACGGTGATGGTCAAACTGCCCCAGGGTTCATCTCCGGAAACAGGCGACTGGGAATACATCCGACCAGATGGCGCTCGGGGTACTGGTAGTTCAGGTCTCGCGGCTTTTTGCCGGGATTGCCACCTGAATGCGGCTGCCTATGACTACAACTTCATTAATTCACGCTTCTACGAAAATCGTTAGCTAGAACGAGTTTCGTATTTCGGGGGAGTAAGCCGGCACTGGTGTACCAGTGCCGGCTTTTTTAAGTGATAATCTCAACCCTTCGATTGGTCCTTTACTCAGGAGATTATCCAAATGATCAAGACTATGGTTCGCTGGAGTGCTGCTCTGGTTGGTTTCGCAATATTGTGCAGTGTCCAGGTTGCCGGTGCCCAGGACCGCTCCTACATTAATCCCAGTCGTGCTGGCGACAGTGGTGCGCCTTTCAGCGGCGCCGTACTCACCGGAGATACTCTCTATATTTCTGGCATGTTGGGTCTGGAAAATGGCCAGGTACCCAGCGATCCTGCGGCCGAGGCGCGCAATGTACTCAGCGCCATCCAGTCCACACTGGAAGAAGCGGGCATGACCATGGATGACCTGGTTTATGTGCAGATCTTCTGCTCCGATGTTTCTCACTACGACGCCTTCAATCAGGTCTACCGCAGCTTCTTTACCCAGGAGTATCCAGCGAGGGCATTCATTGGTGCCGGTACTCTGCTGTTCAATGCCCGCTTTGAAATCCAGGCCATCGCGGTAAGGCGCTAGCCCGGCTGCCATGCGGGCCACAGGCGTGGCCCGTTGCCCGTAACAAACTATTGCAAAGCCTGGCTTCAGTTAGAAGCTAGGCGGTTGATGTTATTGTAGAATCCGCGCTTGCTTGAGAAGTAGGACCGCTAATAATGAGAACGATTAGAAGTTTCAACCCACGCCCGTTCGCCCTGTTGGCCTGCGCACTGTTTTTCTATCCCATCGCCTCGCAGGCGCAAACCCTCAGCTCGGAATCTGTAAGGCCGACGACTGAGGCACAGGCGCTGAGCATAGCGCCGGTTATCGATGGCCAGGTGCGGGATGATGAAGCATGGGAAAGCGTGAGCCCAACATCCGGGTTTACCCAGGTTCGGCCTAATGAGGGGCAGCCAGCTTCACAGCGAACCGAAGTGTACGTGGGTTACACGGACGACACCCTGTATATCGGTGTCATGGCCTACGATGACAATCCCGAGGCAATCCTTGTTACCGACAGTCGTCGCGATTCTCCATTGAACGACACCGATAGTTTTCAGGTCATCATCGATGGCTTGCTGGACCGGCAGAATGGTTATGTATTCGGTACTAATCCTTCCGGCATGGAATATGACGCCCAGGTAATCAATGAAGGCGGCAGCGGCGGTTTTGGTGGTCGTGGTGGCGGCGCCGGTGGCTTCAACCTCAACTGGGATACCACCTGGGAAGTGGAGGCGCAGATTACTGACCTGGGCTGGAGTGCAGAGTTTGCCATTCCTTTCATAGCGCTGCGTTATGGCAGCGACAGTGATCAAACCTGGGGCATCAATTTCCAGCGCAACATACGTCGCAATAATGAAGAATCCTATTGGGCACCACTGGATCGTAACTTCAATCTTAATCGAGTCTCGGAAGCGGGCTACATCGAAGGCATCGAGGTGCCAAGCCAGCGCCTGTTGCAGGTGACGCCCTATGTGCTGAGTCTATCCGAGCGCGGTGGCAGCCTGCCTTCGGGTACCCAGTCGAGAGAGGAATACGGGCTCGATCTGAAATGGGGTATCACTCCCAGCCTGACACTGGATGCTACGTTCAACACCGACTTCGCCCAGGTGGAAGTGGATGACATCCAGGTTAACCTGGACCGGTTCAGCCTGTTCTTCCCGGAGAAGCGTCCATTCTTCCTGGAGAATGCGGGACAGTTTGCTATCGGTAACCCGCGCGAGGTGGAACTGTTCTTCAGCCGCCGCATTGGCATCAACGCAGGCACGCAGTTTCCCATCGATGGCGGTGGCCGTCTCACCGGTAAGATTGGCAACAGTACCAACATCGGTTTGTTGCGCATGCGCACCGATGGTATCGATGGTGCCGTGCCGCAGAATGACTTTTCTGTGGTCCGTGTTAACCAGGAACTGCCGAATCGTTCCGCTATCGGCATGATGTTCGTCGAGCGGGATGGTGATGGTTCCATCAACGGCAACTCCTCGACCGACATCAACCGCACCTATGCTATTGATGGTCGTTGGGGGATAGGTGAGTACACCGTATTCCGTGGCTGGTTATCACAGACGGAAACGCCCGGTATCAATAGTGATGATATGGCCGGTGGCGTGAGCTGCAACTATAACGACCAGGACTGGCAGCTTAATGCTGGTTACTCGGAAGTTGGAGAAAACTTCAATCCGGAAGTGGGCTTCCTTGCGCGCAGGGGATTCCGCAAGTTCGA
>CAYTLI010000189.1:0-5262 GCA_964438455.1 uncultured Pseudohongiella sp. | reverse complement strand
GACCCCTTGCTGGACAAAATACTGGCAGCCATTTCCTTGACCGTGGTTTTCCCCTGGCTCCCGGTAAGAGCAATCACCACTGCATTGCTTTTTTGCCGGTTTATCCTGGCGATATCTCCCAGGGCAACCAGTGTGTCATCAACCACCAGTTGGGGTAGTGGGCTATCCAGCTGCCGCTCAACTACCAGGCCTGCAGCGCCTGATTCCTCAGCCACATTAGCAAATTGATGCCCGTCGAAGCGTTCACCCTTGAGTGCCAGGTGGACGGCACCGGGCTGCAGCGTCCGGGTATCAGTTGATAGTTGCGAAAACATTACATCATTGCCTATGAGCGTTGCTTTTAACCTGCTTGCAATGTCGGCGAGACTCAATTGTTCAATCAAGGTTACTCTCTCGTCATTACTGGCGATTGTTGAGAGCCAGCCGAGCCCGGCTGGCATCACTAAAGATCTGTCTAACTCCATCAGCCTCCTGATAGTTTTCGTGCCCCTTACCTGCAATCAGCACGACATCACCCGAACGCGCGTTGGAGATCGCAAAATCGATTGCCTCTCCCCGATCGCGAATGATCCGAATCCTGGATTGATCAGTTATCCCTTTGCTGATATGCGCGATAATTTCATCGCCCTGCTCGTTGCGCGGATTGTCATCGGTGAGAATCAGATGATCTGCATGCTGCTCGGCAATCTCACCCATCAATGGCCGCTTGCCACTGTCGCGATTTCCACCACAGCCAAATACGCACCAGATCTTGCCTTTGAAATGGGCCTGCAATGCCTCGAGTGCGCAACGCAAGCCATCCGGAGTGTGGGCATAGTCCACGACCACTGTGACTTCGCTACTTTCTCCGATAATTTCCATGCGCCCGGTTACCGGTCGCAGTTGCGATACCAGCTCACAAAGTTCCGCTATCTGTAATTCCTTCCTTTGCGGCAAATAGGCAAGCAGGCTCGCTACAACTGCCAGCACATTACTGAAGTTGAAGAAACCCAGCAGTTGTCCACTAATTGAACCCTCGCCGATGGGTGTGCTGATCTCAGCAGAATAACCATCTTCCCTGAATTCGAATGTCCTGGCATGAACAGTCGCAATCGGGTTTTCCGTGCTGTAGGTAAATACCTCAACGTCACTGCCAATCGCGTTGATCATGGACAGAGCGTAGGGGTCGTCGAGATTGATAATTGCGCTCTGCAAACCCGGCATGGTGAACAACTTGCGCTTGTTCTCAGCGTAGGCTTCCATGCTTTCGTGATAATCCAGGTGATCACGACTGAGGTTGGTAAATATCGCTGACTCGAAGCGTACCGCGGCTACGCGTTTCTGATGCAGGCCAACTGATGAAACCTCCATGGCTACCGGATCTATGTTTTCCTGTAGCATCTGCGCGAGCGCCATCTGGGTAAAGACTGCATCGGGAGTAGTCAGCGTGGTTTCGTGAAGATCGCTACTCAAACCATAACCCAGGGTACCCATGACGCCGCACTTGTAGCCAACCGCGGTCAATGCCTGTGCGATAAACTGACTGCAGCTGGTTTTTCCATTAGTACCGGTAATACCGATGACCGACAGCGCTTCACTTGGCCGACCAAAAAATCGTGCTGCAATCTCGCTGGTTCTGGCGGCCAGGTTATCAACAGCAATGATTGGAACACCCTGCCGTACCTGCACACCCTGCCAATCCGTGCCGGACTCTGCGAGTACCGCACTGGCACCGGCTGCAATCACATCGTCGATGTAATCCCTGGCATCGAAATTGCGCCCAAACAGAGCAATGAAAAGATCTCCGGCTTTCAGCTCCCTGCTATCAATTTGCACTCCGGTTACGACAACCTGCATTGATTCAAGATCAGCAGGATCGACAGTCACCAGTCCCTCAAGCAGATCAGCGAGAACAGCGTTCGATTGAATTTGTTCTGCAGTTTCCATTTAGCGTACCGCCGAGATTGCCCGTTCGGGATCGGGAATTTTGTCTGGAGGAATATTCAGCACTCGCATTGCACCCGCCGCTATCTCGGCAAATACAGGCGCAGCAACCTGGCCGCCGTAGTGCTCATCTCCTTTTGGTTCATTGATGACAACCACCACAACTATTTTCGGATCTGAGGCTGGCACCAGTCCGACAAATAATGAATTGTGCAGGTTATCTTCGTATCCGAATTCACCAACCACATGTGCCGTGCCAGTCTTGCCTGCAACCTGGTAAAACGGAATATTGGCTTCTACAGCAGACCCGCCCCGGCTACGGTCGACTACTGTCTCCAGCATGGATTTCACCTGACTCACAATGACCGGGTCGACGACTTGCTCTCTGGGCAATTGCGCGACTTCTTCTTCGCCCAGGCGCAACAGACTGACCGGCTTGCTGATACCCTCATCGGCTATAACAGAATAGGCTTTCGCCAGGTGCAGGGCCGAAGCAGAAAGGCCATAGCCATATGACAAGGTTGCTGTCTCTATGCGGCTCCACCTGCGGTGATTGGGCAACACACCTCCACGCTCACCCGGAAAACCAGTGCCAATTACCTGGCCAATACCCACTCGCTGCAAAACGTCGCGAATTGGTTCTGGACCGATTTCGAACGCCACCTTGCTGGTGCCGATATTGCTGGACTTGGTGATAACCTTTTCCAGCGTCAGGGTGCCATAGTTAAACAGGTCTTTTACTTCATTGGGCCCAACCATCATCCAGCCAGGACCAGTTTCAATGATCGTGCCGGGCGTAAATACTCCAGACTCCAGGGCAGCAATTATCGTGAATGGCTTGATCGTTGAGCCTGGCTCGTAAACATCGGTGATTGCTCGATTACGCAATACACTGAAGTCCGTCATGTTGGCCTTGTTGTGCGGGTTGTAAGAAGGCTGGTTGACCATGGCAAGAACTTCACCGGTATCGACATCCAGCACCACCGCCGATGCACCCTTCGCTCGCCGCGTTATGAATTCTGCCTTGAGCGCGCGGTATGCCAGATTCTGGATTCGAAAATCGACAGACAAGGTCAGGTTCTTGCCTGGCTCTGCTGTCTGGATTGTGTTCAGCTCTTCAATAATATGCCCGCGCCTGTCCTTCATGACCTGACGTCGACCAGGTACTCCTTTTAGCCAGTCGTCATAAGTAAGTTCGAGCCCTTCCTGACCAACATCATCGACATTGCTGAAGCCAATGAGATGCGCTGTTACTTCTCCCTGCGGATAGAATCTCTGGTACTCCTGCTGTGCGTAGACATAGTCAAGATTGAGGGAAAGTATTTCTTCAGCCTCAAAAGGCGCCAGACGTCTTTTTATGTAGAGGAATTCTTTCTCCGAATTGCGGGCGATGTTGCTGGCAACCGTCTCCGGGTTAAGATCCAGACCGTAAGCAAGCGCAACTATTGATTCTGGATTCTCGATAAGCTTGCTGGGATTAACCCAAATGGACTGTACCGGAGTGCTTACAGCCAGAGGCTCGCCATTTCTGTCGGTGATCAACCCCCTGTTGGCCACCAGGGGAACTGTACGTATGGTGCGGGCATCGCCCTGACCTTGTAGAAAATCACGTTGTTGAATTGTCAGTGCACCTAGCTTCCAGGCTATTGCGACCACACACAAGAGCATCCCGAACAGGACCAGCAGCTCCCGCCAGCGTTGGAAAATTCCTTTCATGACACTGCTAATCATGTTGCACCATCACGATGTCGTCGATGTCCGGGACTTGCATCTTTAGCTGTTCTATTGCCTTTTGCTCGATTCTTCCATCAACACCGAAGGTGCTTTGCTCCAGCAGAAGCTGACCCCATTCGACATCGAGTGCGTTGGCTTGATCTCGTAATTGCTGCAGTTCGTTGAATGCGAATCTGTTCTCGTGGGTGGTGCGCACCACCATCAGCCCGGAGGAAAGCAGTGTTACCAGCAACAGGTAATATACGAATGACGATGCACCCGTAATTCCAAGCCAACGCATCACCGATACAGGCGAGTCACTCTTCTGTTTTTCCGGGCTGCGTGTTTTCCTGTTCATTGCCATCTGGAATTCCCTGCCGTCACATGAGCCTTACAGCTGTGCGCATCACTGCACTGCGTGCACGAGGATTTCTTGCGACTTCTGCGGCGGAGGGTCGAAGCGCCTTACCCACGCGCTTGAATGTTGGCGAAAGCGCAGCAGCAGGAATTGGCAGATCTCGTGGATAGCGATCACCGCTTTCCTTGTCAGCCATGAAGCGCTTGACGATTCTGTCTTCCAGCGAATGAAAACTGATCACTACCAATCTTCCCTCTGTCGCAAGGATTTCTTCACTGCACTGCAGCGCCCGTTCAATTTCTGCGAGCTCGCTGTTGATAAAAATCCTGATTGCCTGAAATGCGCGGGTCGCAGGATGTTTATCTTTCTCCCAGGCTGGATGAGCCTGCTTGAGAATTTCCGCTAGTCGCCCTGTGCTCTCGATCCGCTCAAGATCTCTTTCGCGGACAACCGCGGCAGCCAGCCTCTTTGCGAATCTCTCTTCACCATAGCGCTTGAACACGTCAGCAATATCCCGTTCTGACGCAGAATTAATCCAGTCCGCAGCCTTGCGCTGGTCAGCTGTATTCATCCGCATATCGAGAGGACCATCATGCATAAAACTGAATCCACGATCGGGGTTATCCAGTTGTGGCGAGGAAACACCGAGGTCGAAAAGAATTCCAGCTACCTCGCCTTGGACTCCAATCTGATTCACAACGTCACCCACACTGCTAAACCGCTCATGTTTAACCAGTAAGCGAGGCTCGCGCTCTGCTAACGCATGTGCTGCGGCAATCGCTTCCGGATCCTGGTCCAGCACCAACAGGCGACCGTCCGGACCCAGCTCATTCAAGATCGCTTCCGTGTGACCACCACGTCCAAACGTGGCATCGATATAGAATCCATTCGGTTGTACGGCCAGCGCTGCAACTGCTTCTTCTTTCAGTACCGTTTCATGCAGCACTTGCGAGGTTCCTGTCTGGGAAATAAAGCTCCAATTACAGAGCCAAGGTTCTCAGTTTTTCCGGGAGTTCCCCTTCCGTCGTGTTTTCGGTCAGCCAGTGGTCGCGTTGCTGCGCCCAGCTGTCCTGGTCCCAAATTTCCAACTTCTTGCCCTGTCCTATCAGACAGACATGCTTCTCCAGTTGCGCATACAACCTAAGTTCCTGCGGCAACAAAATGCGTCCACTGCTGTCTAACTCCAGGTCATTGGCGTGACCGATGAGAAGATGTTTGACCCGCTGTGACATCGGATCAAAACTGGATAAAGACTCAATCTGTCGTTC
>CAYTLI010000188.1:0-5277 GCA_964438455.1 uncultured Pseudohongiella sp. | reverse complement strand
TCCCCACCTACGAAGATGCGGACATTGTGGTAGTGAACACCTGTGGATTTATCGATAGCGCCAAGGAAGAATCCCTGAATACTATCGGGGAAGCCTTGCATGCGAACGGCAAGGTGCTGGTCACCGGCTGCATGGGCGCGCAGGCGGAGAGCATCACGTCAATTCATCCCAATGTATTGGGTGTCACCGGACCCCATGCCTATGAACAGGTGGTAGGACAGGTTCATGAAGTAGTACCGCCACCGCAAAAACATGATCCCTTCATCGACCTCGTGCCACCTCAAGGTATCAAGCTCACTCCCAGGCACTATGCTTATCTGAAAATTTCTGAGGGCTGCAATCACCGTTGTAGTTTTTGCATCATCCCCTCCATGCGGGGCGACCTGGTGAGTCGACCCGTGGGTGATGTATTGGATGAAGCAGAACGCCTGGCACGAGCTGGGGTAAAAGAACTACTGGTGGTATCCCAGGACACCAGCGCTTACGGCGTGGATATCAAGTACCAGACTGGCTTCTGGCAGGGCCGACCGGTTAAGGCAAACATGCTCGGCCTGTGCGAAGCGCTGGCAGAGTTGGGCATCTGGGTGCGATTACATTATGTCTACCCCTACCCCCATGTCGACCATGTCATTCCGCTGATGGCAGAAGGAAAAATCCTCCCTTATCTGGATATTCCATTCCAGCATGCCAGCCTCCGGGTGCTGAAAACGATGAAGCGTCCAGCGGCAACTGAGAAATCACTACAACGCATTCAACAGTGGCGAGAACAGTGTCCGGAGCTGACCATTCGCAGTACATTTATTGTTGGATTTCCAGGTGAAACCGAAGAAGATTTTGCCGAATTGCTCGACTTCCTCGAACAGGCACAACTGGATCGCGTCGGATGTTTTCAGTATTCGCCAGTTGCCGGTGCCAGCGCCAACGATTTACCCGATCCCGTTCCCGAAGAAGTGAAACAGGATAGATGGGAGCGCTTCATGGCAACACAACAAAGAATCAGCAGCGAACGACTTGCGCGCAAAGTCGGTGAGACACTGGATGTAATCATCGATGAGTGTAACGAGGAAAATATTATTGGCAGAACCGCCGGAGACGCACCAGAAATCGATGGCCAGGTGTTTATCAACCCTGACGCAGAGGTCAATGTCGGAGAACTGGTTTCAGTGCGGATTGCTGATTCAGACGAGTACGATCTATACGGAGATATTCAAACATGAGCGATGCAGTTAATGAAATCAGCCCCGGCGTCTATCGTACACCAGAGTCCTGTTTCGAGAATCTTCCTGGATACGATTTCCAACCAAACTACCTCGACTGTAATGGCTATCGCATGCATTACCTGGATGAAGGAGATTGCGATGCAGAGCCCGTGCTTATGTTGCACGGCGAGCCCACCTGGTCATATCTCTATCGCAAGATGATCAATCCGGTAGCAGAGGCCGGTTCAAGAGTGCTCGTTCCAGACCTGATTGGCTTCGGCCGCTCTGACAAACCTGCTGAGGTCGGAACTCACACCTACGCCTTTCATGTCGACAACATCACTCGTTTCATCACCGAACTGGACCTGCATAACATCACCCTGGTGTGTCAGGATTGGGGCAGCCTGATTGGCTTGCGAGTCGCCGCCGAAAACGAATCCAGGTTTGCGCGCATCGTGGTGGCCAACGGCGGATTACCGACCGGCGACCATGGTCGCACCGAGGCCTTTATGAAGTGGCGTAACGCCGTGGAGAAGATGCAGGAGACCGGGTACATGCCGGTAGGCAAGATCATCTCCCGGGACCCTGCCGACCCGTCGGCCGAGCCGAAATTCGGCGCAGATATCATGGCCGCCTACGAAGCACCCTTTCCGAACGGGCACTACATGGCCGGGCCACTGGCTATGCCGCTGCTGGTTCCCATCTCACCGGACAACCCCGCCACCGAAGCCAACCGGGCTGCCTGGGAAGTCTTCAAGCAATGGCAAAAACCTTTGCTTACGGCCTTCAGCGATGGTGATCCGATCACCCGTGGTGGTGAGAAAGTATTCCAGAAATTGGTGCCAGGAGCACAAGACCAGCAGCATGTCACCATCAAAGGTGGTTACCACTTCCTGCAGGAAGACAAGGGCCCGGAATTCGCTACAGCAGTAGTTCAATTTATACAGGCAAACCCTCTTTGAGTCCGTTCGCCACAATCACTTCCTGACATCGTGCAAATCGCATATTAACCCCGATCACATTCATGGCATTCTGGTGAAATATTATTCACACGGATCAGCAAGCACGACAAGCCTCGAAAAATCTTCATCACATTGCTTAAATGGTTGGAATTGGGTTGCTGAATCAATATCACAGCGGTAGTCTGGGCACTGCAATCATCACCTCGCTGTAACCAAAAAAAACAAGAAAGGAATAAGAATAATGTCAAGCGATGTCCGCAGTATCAGTTTCGTCATGTCCGGCAGCAAGAACCTCGATCTTCTGATTCACGTGGAAGAGGCTGCGGATGGTAGCCTACATTTCTCCTATGAGGTTGACGGAAAAACAGAACTCCGTGGGCTCTTCTTCGATTTCAACAACGATGCCGTGATAGACAATCTGGTCGTGAGCGGCTCAACCGTTACCAACCAGCAGGTTGGCAATGAAGCCGTCTCGAACCTGAAAGACGGCAATAATATGCAGGGCACGAAAGAAAATTTCGATGTTGGCATGACCTTCGGTACTTCAGGTAAGGGCAAGGACCTGACCACTTCGGGGGAATTCGTTCTCTCTGCCAGCGATGGCACGCCCCTGACACTGGACGATATCGCCAATGTTACTTTTGGCGCGCGCTTCTCAAGCGTAGGCCTCAAATTGGTTTCGATCTCTCCCGCAGCCCCGGATGCCAATGATGACCTCATCGTCACGGACGAAGATAGCGCGACTGACGAGGATGCCCCCAATGCCAATTTGATTAGCAATGACACCGATGCTGACGGCGACACACTGACTGTGGTTGCAGTCAATAGCAATGACAGCCTGGTTGGTAATGAATTTACCCTCAGCACAGGCGGATTGATCACTGTAAATAGCGATGGATCTTTCGACCTCAATCCCAACGGCGCCTACGAGGATCTGGCTGTCGGCGAAACTCGTGAAGATAGCATCACCTACCGTATTACAGACGAACTGGTTGACGCGAACAACCAGGGCTTTGACACGGCAACCGCGAACATCATCATCCATGGAGTAAACGATGCCCCGATTATCTCCGTAGGCGGAAGCGACTCTGCTGCAGAAACCGTGATTGAATCCAACAGCGGCTTGTCCACTGGTGGCACACTCACGGTTCATGATGTAGATCTTACTGATGTTGTCGAAGCCTCTGTTGTCTCCGTGGTATCCAGCGACAATGACAGTGACCCTGCAACCCCCAACAACACTACTCTACATGGGATGTTGACGCTTAATCCACAGGCGCCAGCACCTGTTCTTGATGATAGCGAAGACACCGACACATTGAGCTGGACTTTCGATTCTGGCAATGAAGCTTTCGACTATCTGGCAACAGACGAGTATCTGACGCTCGATTACACCGTGCGAGCTCTTGATGATAACGGCGCCTACGATGATCAGACGGTTACCATTACCATTGACGGCACCAATGATGCACCCATCGCGGCCAATGACAGCGCCGACACGATAGAAGACCATTCAGTCACATTATCTGTACTGGCAAATGATTCCGATGTTGATACCAGTGATGTGCTCAGCGTGAGCAGCGTCGGAAGCGCCTCTAATGGCAGCGTGAGCATCTCCGCAGACAAGAAGAAAGTCATCTACACGCCAAACACGAACTGGAGTGGAACTGATAACTTTACCTACATAGTCTCAGATAGTAATGGCGGATTTGATACGGCAACCGCTACGGTAGCTGTTGAAGCTGTAGCAGACGTACCTGATCTCGCGGTAAGCGTGAGGGCTGGCGCGACAGTAAATGATGTCGTGCTCGATATCAGCTCAGCGTTAACCGACACTGACGGCTCCGAAAGTTACCTGCTTGATTTCAGCGCACTACCCAGTGGAGCGAGTATTCAGGGCGCTTCAGGCGGGCAAATCTCTGTACCCAGCGGCAGCGACACGATAACCCTGTCTCTCGCAGAAGGTGTGGACTTCGACTTCGACTTCACCGTGACCGCAGTCTCAACCGAAGCTTCCAACGGAGATACTGCGCAGTCGTCCCAGACCATAGATATCGTGCTGGATTCAGATAGCGCATCTGAAGATGTATCTTTTAATGCAGTCAATCAGAGCATCTGGAACACAGGAAACGAATTCACTTTTGGAGACAGCCGGTTCCTCGGGGTTAATAAATCAAACTCCAGCTCCGACCCCAATGGAATTCTGCGCTCGAACCTCTATTACAACGTCAAGGCAGGTTTTCAGTCTGACCTCTCCTTCGAAGGTGGAGATATTGATGCGGAGATACCCTGGCGAGTAAATTTTCAAACCGACTACAACCGCACTACCGATGTACTGACCCTGGATACCAGCGCCTTCCTGCTGGGTGGCGGTTCTTTTAACACTGTCGGTCCGAGCCTGGAGTATGAGCTGGATTTTGTATTCAACTACGACGTAGATACAGATGTTCGACTGGTCGTTGATTTCGGCTCAATTGATTTTGAAGTTGTAGAGTTTGATCTTGGCAGCCTGAGCAAGACTATTTTCAACTTCGACAAGTCTGCTAACTACACAACCAATCTCATCGACTACGACAGTGTTACTTCGGGTGGTCTTTCTGTTGATTTCCCTTACGGCATCACCGGCACTATTGAATGGCCAAATCTGGTGGTCAATAGCACTGAAAACTCCCCCGGCTCATACAGCGGTAACGGTGCCAGCAACAACGCGCTCAATGTAAACCTGGATATAGATCAGGCGCTGGCGGACATTTTCCTCGGCGGCAAAAACCCCTTCGACCTTTCTGCAAACCTCGGAGTAGCTGGCGGTTATCTCGAAACTCTGGACGTGGACGTTGCTGCCGGATTTAATTTCTTGCAGGCGTTCCAACTCAATGCTGGCAACCTCGCAGGCACGGTCATCTTTGAAGACAACTCCACGATGGATTTTAACTTCGGTGATGAACTCATCTTTACCTCAGCGAGTGTTCTTCAACGACTTGCCTGGTCTTTTTTGCGCCGATCTGGGGCAGCGATAGCACCGGACTGCTGAACCGGTCCTTTTTGTTGATCGAGTCAAGCATTTTTCGGATTCGTGGCACAAGAATCTTTTCGTGGCCAGAAGCTTACCAATATTT
>CAYTLI010000187.1:0-5323 GCA_964438455.1 uncultured Pseudohongiella sp. | reverse complement strand
TCAAGGTCACCCTGCTAAAACTCGATCCCTACATCAACGTGGATCCGGGCACCATGAGCCCATTCCAGCATGGTGAGGTCTTTGTCACCGAAGATGGTGCGGAAACCGATCTCGACCTGGGTCATTACGAGCGCTTCAGTCGCACTACCATGACCCAGAAAAATAACTTCACTACCGGTCGTGTCTACGAGGAAGTACTGAAGCGTGAAAGACGTGGTGACTATTTAGGTGCAACGATCCAGGTCATTCCCCACATCACTGACGAGATCAAGCGCCGGGTCATCGAGGGAGCCGGTGAGGCGGACGTGGCGCTGGTGGAGATCGGTGGTACGGTCGGTGACATCGAATCACAACCATTCCTGGAAGCCGTACGTCAGCTGCGAGTGGAGCTGGGCTCCGATCGTGCGCTGTTTCTTCACCTCACCCTGGTGCCCTTCATCAGCACCGCGGGGGAGATCAAGACAAAGCCCACGCAACACTCGGTGAAAGAGCTGCGTTCTATCGGTATTCAGCCGGATATCCTGGTGTGCCGCTCGGAACAGGAAATTGATGAGTCGTCCCGCAAGAAGATCGCACTGTTTACCAACGTGGAATTACCGGCAGTAATCTCGCTGCCCGATACCGATTCCATCTACCGGATTCCCTCAATTCTCGGTGCCGCCGGGCTCGACGATATCGTCGTCAACAAATTTCATCTCGATTGCCCGTCTGCGGATTTTTCCGAGTGGGATCAGGTGGTGGACTCCCAGCTCAATCCGGAGCGGGAAATCAAGCTCGCCATGGTTGGCAAGTACATGGACCTGCTGGATGCCTACAAGTCCCTGAATGAAGCGATCATTCACGCCGGCATCCAGACTCGCAGCAGAATCAATATCAGCTACATCGATTCCAGCGAAGTGATGGAGCAGGGTGTGCAATTGCTCGAAGGTCATGACGCTATCCTGATTCCGGGCGGATTCGGCGAGCGGGGTTTTGAGGGCAAGATTCTGGCCACCCAGTACGCGCGGGAAAACAAGATTCCGTTCCTTGGTATCTGTCTCGGCTTGCAGGCTGCCGTGGTCGACTTTGCCCGTCACGTGGCAAATCTGGAAGACGCCAACAGCACCGAATTCGAAAGCGACTGTAAGCACCCGGTTATCGCCCTGATCAGCGAGTGGACGACCGAGTCTGGCGGAACTGAGTTCAGGGATGAGAATTCTGACCTTGGTGGCACCATGCGCCTCGGTGGACAGACCTGTGTGCTGGACAAGAATTCAACCACCTACGAGTGTTATGGCAAGGAAGAGATTGTCGAACGCCATCGACATCGTTATGAATTCAATAACGACTATCTGGACAGGCTCTCCGATGCCGGACTCAAGCTGGTTGGCCGATCTGCTGATGGCATGCTGGTGGAAGTGATCGAAGTTCCGGATCATCCCTGGTTCGTCGGCTGTCAGTTTCATCCGGAGTTCACATCAACGCCAAGGGGAGGCCACCCTCTCTTCACCGGTTTCATCGAGGCGGCGCTGAGCTATCACGATCAGCATGCCGGGCAGGATCCACAGGTCAATTCCGTCACCAGTATCACTCCCGAGGCCGCTCAGGCTTGATCCGCAACCCGACAGCGATTACTTTCCCGCAATGACCTACAAGAAAATTTCCTTTGCTTCTGTCGAGGCAGCGAATGATCTGCCCTTCGTGCTGTTCGGCGGGCTCAACGTGCTGGAGTCGCGAGATCTGGCGATGCAGGTCGCGGAATCTTTCTGTGAGGCGACTTCCGCGCTGGGCATCCCCTATGTTTTCAAGGCTTCATTCGACAAGGCGAATCGTTCATCACTGGATTCTTTTCGCGGACCGGGTATAGAGCAGGGGCTGCAGTGGCTGGCGGAGGTCAAGGAACAATTCAATGTGCCGGTAATCACCGATATCCACGAACCGGCGCAGGCCGCCATTGCCGCCGAGGTTGCCGATGTAATTCAGCTGCCGGCTTTCCTGTCCCGGCAGACCGATCTGGTGGCGGCGATGGCGAAAACAGACGCCGTCATTAATATCAAGAAGGCCCAGTTCCTCGCTCCGCAGGAGATGGGCAATATCCTGAACAAGTTTGAACAGGCCGGGAATAAGCGGCTGATGTTGTGCGAGCGTGGCAGTGCCTTCGGCTACAACAACCTGGTCGTCGACATGCTCGGCTTCGCTACCCTGAAGAGTTTTGCCTACCCGGTGTTATTCGACGTGACCCATTCACTGCAGCAACCCGGTGGTCTGGGTACGGCCGCTGGTGGTCGCAGGAGCCAGGTGCTGGACCTGGCCAAGGCTGGCGTGTCCCAGGGTCTGGCCGGATTGTTTATCGAGGCCCACCCGGATCCGGATGCGGCACTCTGTGATGGCCCCTGTGCCTTGCCGCTGGCCATCCTGCCTGCTTTCCTGGAGCAGGTGCGTGCCATCGATGAGCTGGTAAAAGCCCAGCCAGCACTTCCCATCAGCTGATCTAATCTCTCAAGGTTCTCTACTTAAGGTGTTGAAATGTCTGAAATTATAAGCGTTAAGGCTCGCGAGGTTCTGGACTCGCGAGGTAATCCGACCGTCGAAGCTGACGTGGTCCTGGCCAATGGCATCATTGGTTCAGCCTGCGCCCCATCCGGTGCCTCTACTGGCTCCCGTGAGGCACTGGAGCTGCGGGACAAGGACGCCAATCGCTATGGTGGCAAGGGCGTGCTGCAGGCAGTGGCCAATATTACTGGCCCGATCCAGCAAGCGCTGCAGGGCAGGTCAGTTCAGGAGCAGGCGGCACTGGATCAGGTGATGCTCGAACTCGATGGCACTGACAACAAGTCGAAGCTGGGAGCCAATGCCATACTCGCGGTCTCTCTCGCCGCCGCCAAAGCCGCTGCTACCGACAGTGGGATTCCGCTCTATGCGCACATAGCGCGACTCAATGGCAGTGAAGGGAAATTCAGCCTGCCGGTGCCGATGATGAACATCGTCAACGGTGGCGAGCATGCCGACAACAACGTGGATATCCAGGAGTTCATGATCCAACCCACCGGCGCACCCAGCTTCAAGGAAGCGCTGCGCTATGGCGCCGAAATATTTCACGCCCTGAAATCAGTATTGGGTAAGCAGGGCCTGAGCACTGCTGTTGGTGATGAGGGAGGGTTTGCCCCAAACCTGCCATCCAACGCGGCGGCCCTCGATGCAATCGTGCAGGCAGTGGAACTCGCTGGGTTCAAGATGGGTGCCGATATACACCTGGCCCTGGACTGTGCGGCTTCCGAGTTTTATGTCGATGGCGCCTACGACCTCAAGGGTGAGGGCAAACAATACAGTTCCGAAGAGTTCGCCGCTTACCTGCAACAACTCTCCGCCAGCTACCCGATCCTGTCTATCGAAGACGGCATGGACGAGTCAGACTGGGAAGGTTGGGCTAAATTATCTGCCCAAATCGGCGATAAAGTTCAATTAGTGGGGGATGACTTGTTCGTCACCAATACCAGTATTCTCAAGCGTGGTATTGATGAGGGCATTGCCAACTCAATTCTGATTAAATTCAATCAGATAGGTTCTCTTACCGAGACCCTGGCGGCCATCAATATGGCCAAGGAAGCGGGTTATACAGCCGTTATTTCCCACCGCTCTGGTGAGACAGAGGACACTACGATTGCTGACCTGGCCGTGGCAACTGCAGCTGGCCAGATCAAAACCGGGTCCCTGTGCCGCTCAGACCGGGTCGCAAAGTACAATCGCTTGCTGCGTATCGAAGAAGAATTGGGGGAAAGCTCGGTTTACAATGGCCTGATGGAGTTTCAACGCTTCACCAACTAGCCCGGAAAACCATATAGTTCGTCATGAAAATCCTGCTCGCCTGTCTTAGCCTGGTCGTTCTCGCCTTCCAATATCAGTTGTGGTTGGGGGAAGACAGCGTGCGCGCCCTGAACCTGCTGGAAGAGGAGGTGGCAGCACAGGAAGCGGTCAATGCCGAACTCGAGGCCCGCAACCATTCCCTCGAGATTGAGGTCATCGACCTGAAGAATGGACTCGAGGCCGTGGAAGAACGTGCCCGTTCCGAGTTGGGCATGATCGGTGAGGACGAAACCTTCTACCTGATCGTCGAGTGAGGGCCTGGTGAGCAATCAGGTCTTCATCAGTCGCTTGCCATGACTATCTGGGCAATTGTGCCAGCCGCCGGTATCGGTCAGCGCATGGCGACAGAGATTCCCAAACAATATCTTGAGCTCGCGGGCAAGCCGGTGATCCTGCGCAGTCTTGAAAAACTTCTCGCTGTTCCCGCACTGGAATCCATAGTCGTTACCCTGCACGCTGAAGACAATTACTTCCACAGCCTGAACATGCCCGACGATCGCATCGAAACTACTACCGGAGGATCGGAACGCCAGCAATCCGTACTCAATGGTCTGCTATATCTCGAGGGAAGAGCCAGGGATGAAGACTGGGTGCTGGTGCATGATGCGGTGCGACCCTGTGTGCAAACCAAAGACATAGAGCAGTTGTTAGGACAACTAGCGCAGCACAAAGTGGGTGGCTTGTTGGCCACTCCCCAGGACAACACGCTGAAGCGGGCAGATGAATTGAATGAGGTTGTTGCCACGGAGTCGCGAGAGCAGCTCTGGCAGGCGTTGACGCCGCAGATGTTTCCCTATGCATTGTTGAAGCAGGCGCTACTCAACGCACAGGAACATGATCTCCCTGTCACCGATGAGGCGTCGGCTGTGGAGGCCCTGGGTCTGAAACCCTTGCTGGTTGAGGGTGACAGAAATAACATAAAGATTACCCGCGCGGCCGATCTGCGATTGGCCGAATTGATTCTTCAAGCCGAGGAAACATCCCAGTGAGCCAGTCCGGTATCCCAAGTTGGCGTATAGGTCACGGATTCGATGTACATCGATTCAGCGACGAGTTTTTGCCGGAGAAACCTTTGAAGCTGGCAGGGATGATCTTGCCGGACCAGAAGAGCCTGCTTGCTCACTCGGATGGTGATGCGGTATTGCATGCAGTCTGCGACGCAATTCTGGGAGCAATCGCTGCAGGCGACATCGGCCAGCATTTTCCGGATACCGATGACAGCCTGGCTAATGTCGATAGCGTGGTGCTGTTGCAGGAAGTGCTCGATAAAGCCGACAAGAACGGCTTTCAACCGATCAATGTGGACGTCACCCTGATTGCCCAGGTGCCCAAGCTGGCTCCCCATCGCCAGAAGATGGTTGCCCGCCTGGCGGAGTTGCTGCAGCTGGATACGGATCGGGTAAATCTCAAGGCTACTACCACCGAAGGCATGGGCTACATTGGCCGCGAAGAGGGCCTTGCCTGCCACGCGGTGGTTCTG
>CAYTLI010000186.1:0-5366 GCA_964438455.1 uncultured Pseudohongiella sp. | reverse complement strand
TGCGGTATGCAGAATGGAATCAAATTCCTCCCTGGCACAATCAGAATTATCCCTGATGGATTGCATCTGAAAGCTAGTCTGCGACCAGGTGCGTTGCAGATCGGCCCTGGGTTGTGTGTACAAAACATTTCCATCCCTGCTGATGGTAAGCGTGTCATCAAGGGCAGGTTGACCAATAATGCGCACGCGTTCTGCCAGCTCGTGCTTGTGCGCGAGTTGTTGCAGTTCTTCCAGGCGACCTGCCTCTACCTGCACCACCACACCCAGCTCCTCGCTAAACAGCAGCGACACCGTATCGGCTCCCGAATCAAATCCTTCCAGATTGAGTTCTGCGCCACAGTGGCCGGCAAAACACATTTCCGCCACGGTGGCCAACAAGCCACCATCTGATCGATCGTGGTAGGCGAGTAGCAGATCGGATGAGCGAGCGGCCTTGATCAAGGCAAAGAAATTCTTCAATACCCTGGCATCATCAAGGTCCGGAACCGGACCCTCTATTCTGGAGTAAACCTGGGCAAGCGCTGAGCCACCAAGACGCTGATAGCCGGCGCCAAGATCGATCAGAAGCAACAGTGATTCGCCCCGATCGGTACGCAACTGGGGAGTCACCGTCTTACGCACGTCCTGCACTGTGGCAAAGGCGGAAATTATCAGCGACAACGGTGCCGTGTTGCTGCTCGAGACACCATCCTGCTGCCATACTGTCCGCATGGACATGGAGTCTTTACCAACTGGAATACAGATTCCCAATTCCGGACACAGTTCCAGCCCTACCGCTTTCACGGTCTGGTAGAGCCGGGCGTCTTCACCATCATAACCCGCTGCCACCATCCAGTTGGCCGAGAGTTTGATGTCACCAATCTGCGCGATGTCTGCGCTGGCAATATTGGTTATTGCTTCTGCGATCGCCATGCGGCCAGATGCGGGAGCATCCATCAATGCCAGTGGAGTTCGCTCACCCATGGCCATGGCTTCGCCAACATAGCCCTGGTAAGAGCTGCTGGTAACCGCCGCGTCGGCAACCGGAACCTGCCAGGGGCCTACCATCTGATCACGACAGACCTGGCCAGTGATGGTTCGATCACCGATGGTGATCAGGAAAGATTTGTTGGCGACAGTCGGCAGAGACAGGACCCTGTCGATAGCCTCGCTGAGATCGATATCTGCAGTCTCCACGACAGCAACATCTGATCCATGGGAACGAACATCCCTGTGCATCTTTGGTGGCTTGCCAAAGAGGACATCCATGGGCAGGTCAATGGGTGAGTTGTTGAATTCGCTATCATCCAATTTGATGCGCTTCTCATCAGAAGCGGTACCGACTACTGCAAATGGGCAGCGCTCCCTCTCACAAATCGCCGTGAATCGTTCCAGGTCGTCTGCCTCAATGGCCAACACGTAGCGTTCCTGAGCCTCATTACACCAGATCTCCATGGGCGTCATGCGCTGATCCGCATTGGGGATATCCCGGAGTCTGAATTCGCCTCCACAACCTCCGTCTTTGACCAACTCGGGTAGTGCATTGGAGAGACCACCGGCACCCACATCGTGAATGAACTGAATTGGATTGTCGTCGCCCAGTTGCCAGCAACGATCGATGACTTCCTGGCAGCGTCGTTCCATCTCAGCGTTATCCCGCTGCACCGATGCGAAATCCAGCTCTTCGTTACCGCTTCCGGATGTCATGGAGGATGCCGCACCACCACCCAGCCCGATCAGCATCGCGGGCCCTCCGAGCACGATAAGGTGAGCATTGTCGGGTATCGATTCCTTAATGACGTGCTCGGACTTTATGTTGCCGATGCCGCCGGCAATCATGATGGGCTTGTGATAACCACGGCTTTCCCGCTCGCCGCCGGAGTTAGTCACCTCCTGTTCGAAACTGCGGAAATATCCACACAAATTTGGCCGACCGAACTCATTGTTGAATGCTGCACCACCGATTGGCCCCTCGAGCATAATCTCGAGTGGCGATGCGATATGGGCAGGTTTCTTCTCCTCACCCTCCCAGGGCATGGGAAGTTCGGGCAAGCGCAGGTTGGACACACTGAAACCGGTCAGCCCCGCCTTAGGTTTGGCACCGCGTCCGGTAGCCCCCTCATCCCGAATTTCACCGCCGGAGCCGGTTGAGGCACCCGGGAATGGCGCGATCGCGGTCGGGTGATTGTGGGTCTCGACCTTCATCAATATATGAACCGGTTCGCGCTTGAAGTCATATTGATGAGCCTCGGCGCAGGGATAAAACCTGTCCGCCTCGTGTCCTCGCATGACGGCAGCATTGTCTGCGTAGGCGGAGAGCACATTCTGCGGCGATTTCTCGTGGGTATGACGGATCATGCCAAACAGGGAGTGCTCCTGCTCCTGGCCATCAATGGTCCAGCTGGCATTAAAAATCTTGTGGCGACAGTGTTCCGAATTCGCCTGCGCGAACATCATCAGCTCAATGTCATTGGGATTACGATTCAGTTCACTGAAGCGGTCGAACAGATAATCGATCTCGTCTTCAGCCAGAGCCAGCCCCCAGTCGCTGTTGGCCTGCAACAGGGCATCTTTGCCTGAACCAAGGATATCGACAGATTTCATCGGCTGGGGCTCGGTGGTGTCAAATAATACCGATGCCTCGGCGATGGCTCCCAGTACTACCTGTACCATCCTGTCATGCAGTTTTGCATCGAGGGCTGACAGTTGGGTGTCGCTGATCGGTTCACTACAGCCGATCGCGAATGCCACCCCCCTTTCCACTCGCTCTACCGTCGCCAGGCCACAATTGTGCAAGATATCGGTTGCCTTGCTCGACCAGGGAGAAATCGTGCCCGGACGTGGCACCACAAGACGGAGCACGCCCTGCTCAAGGTCTATAGGTTCCGCCGGGTCGCCGTAATCGAGCAGGGACTCCAGCATCTGCAATTGCTGACCAGTCAGCGGCGATGAGCTGGCGACGAAATGCACAAATTGTGCATGCAGGAACTGAATCTGGGGGCAGAGTTGGCGGAGGGATTGCTGTAGTTTATCTAGCTTGAATGCAGAAAGAGCCGAGGCTCCCAACAGCGCTTGCATCGAATCCCGATCCTGCGAAATGAATAGGTGAGATGAACGATCTTGTCCATCCAGAGAGCGGCTATTCTAAATGAATTAACCGTGAAATTCAGTTAAAACAGCAGGGAAATCCAAGGCCAGGATTAATTACCTGCAGGAACGAAGCGTCCCTCTTCCCTGGTGACAATCTCATTGCCATTAGAGTCCTCGACCCAGAAATCCACATGAGAAAGCGTGGTGATATCCTGTCGCTCGGCATTGAAATGGGGCTCAGCTCTCACCTGGTAGCTTTCCCCTGCCCTGGCATTGAAGCGCAGGCTGCGTGAAAGAGATGGCCGGGTGGCTGCATAACTGACCAGCGCAGGCGCGAGACCTCGCACACTACCCATATCCCAGTAGAAGTAGACAGAGATGTCGTGGAAACCTGGCTCTATCTCGAGCCGGTTATATGCCACGCTGTTGTCAATAACTATATCGTCAACCTGGGAAAAGCGGACTGCGTCCACGTAGCGATTCAACCAATCCTGACGCAGGAACTGGGCGCCCTCAAGTGTGGCAATGTGAATCTGTGAGCGTCTTTCTCCTTCATACACCTGGTATGAAGGCCCAGCCAGACAGGCTGCGAGCAAGGCCGCAAGCAAGCTCAGCAACACGGCTTTGAAGATGGAAGCAGGTAATTTCACGCTATGCATTGACCCTGTATATCTCAGACGTGTATCCAAACCTTACAGGCACCAGGGTAAGTGATTAGCTCAATGTGTGACTTCACCTTACCCTCTCCTGGCTCGAAAGAAATCCTGCAATAATTCTGCGCATTCTTCGGCCAATACGCCCTCGGTAAATGTAATGTGGTGGTTGTAGCTTTCAACACCAAGCAATTGCAGCTGACTGACAACTGCTCCTGCCCTGGGTTCGCGAGCACCGAAAACCAGACGCTCAACCCGGGCGTGAACAAGCGCCCCAACACACATGGTACAAGGCTCAATTGTAACATAGAGGGTAGTTCCCGGAAGGCGGTAGTTTGCCTTCAACTGTGACGCCTGTCGTAGTGCCAGAATCTCAGCATGCGCTGTTGTGTCGTGGTTCGCAATCGGGGAATTGTATGCGACTCCGATCGCCCTGTTTTCCTCAACCACCAGCGCCCCTACCGGCACCTCTCCTTGCTGCGCAGCGATCCGGGCCTGGTCTATGGCCTGAGCCATCCAGTAAAGATCCAATTCATCGCTTGTCATGGACTCGAGTTCTATTGCCTGGTCGCTGTCGGAGGGGGTCATGAGTCGCTCTATATCTTATACCGGTGTTTCTGCTTATGCCCTTTTGGCGAATTGGGCTACGAGATAAAGTCCTAACGATACCGAAGGGCCGATTCCCAAGGCAAACAAAACAGTACCGATACCAACTGTTCCTCCAAGTATCCAGCCCGCACTCACAGCGGTTAGCTCCAGGCCGGTGCGAACTGCCGCTATTGGCAGCCCCGTCTTTCGTTGCAAGCCCGTCATCAGACCATCCCTGGGGCCGGCTCCAAGTTGGGCGGTGAGATAAATACCGCTTCCCAAACCGACAACGAGTACGCCTAGCCCGGCTTCCAATACTCTGACCAGGAACATCTCCGGTTGCGGCAGCCAGGGCAAACTCAACTCAATAACTAGTGAAATGATCACGGCATTAAGCAGAGTACCCAGGCCTGGGGTCTGACGCAGGGGAACCCAGAACAAGAGGACGAAAATACTGACAACAAAAGTCGCCCAACCTATGGATATGCCCGTTTGCACACCAAGCCCCTGAGCCAAAACTGTCCACGGACTGACACCGACCTGTGCGGCTATAAGCAGGGCCTCGCCGAGACCAAAGATGACCAAGCCGATGACCAGGAAGATCAGCGTGACGAGTCGGGGCCTGAAATTGAGCGGGTGAGAAGAACTCCAGCTTACCGTGGGCACCGCTCTTACTGTAAGGAACTTCAAATCGGCAATTCCTGAGATGTGCTCAAGCCTTTGCTTTGAACGTCATCGACCCATGGCATCGAAATAAATTAATTAGCCAATCTACTGGCAGCAAAAGCGCAGTGATCAATGCAAAGAGTAGCCCGCGTTTCTTAATACCGGGAAGCTCAACAAAGCGATTGGCCAGGGACAGATACCAGAAAGAATAGGCCCCTTTTACTGTGATTTCCCCAAATTCAGCCATCCCCAGAAGTCTGGCGATATTGTGATGATTAAATACAAAAGTGTGCCTCGGATAGTGATAGCCTGCCCAATACTTGCCGAACAGATAACGATCCAGAGAGAGATGGTCTGGCGTTACTCCAAGAAATATTCCAGCCGGACGCA
>CAYTLI010000185.1:0-5437 GCA_964438455.1 uncultured Pseudohongiella sp. | reverse complement strand
CAGACTTCACCGGGTTTGAAGTCCGGGCACCCCACCGGGGATGATACTCTTCCGCGGCAGAGTGTAGCACAGGGGTTCAGACCCGAATCAAGGCCCGTCAGGAATCTGTATCATTCAGTCCCCAGTCGTAGCGCAGATAACGCAATCGAATCTCACCCGACAGCAACGCTATTCTCTCCTCGCCACTCAAGCCAAGCACATCATCGTAGCGCACGAGAAATTCCTGCACACTGTTGACGCCACCCCAGCCCCGCTCGAAGTCTTCCTCATACCAATCAAATATCCTGGAGATATAGATCGTATCGCCATCAAGGTGGTTTCGCTGTCGGTCGGCGAGGAACAACTGAGTATTGTCTTCCAGTTGCTGCTCAAGACGATCGCCTTGGTAAGCTTCCGCGCGTAACGCCGGGCAGCCAATGGCGGCACAATTTACTGCAAAGTGAATGCGCGGCTCATTATAGCGTTGCCAGCCCCGGATCATGCCATGTTCAACATCATCGAGTGACACCTGCTCCCCAAACAGGGAGACGATATTCCTGCGCCAGGCTGCTCCTGGAAGAAAGCCGATATTGCGGATGGAGTTGAGGGGATGCTCATCGAGTATCAGCTCGACGGTCCAGGCATTGTAGGTATTAATCAGGAAGGCGAGCTGTTCATCCTGGCCCCATGCTTCGAACGTCGCGCGATCGATTGCTGCTATCTGTCCCAGGTATGTCTGCAGCCGTGAGCGATCCCGCAACATTCTGTTATAGTCCACCCGGCTCGCTTTGCCGCCATCAATAACTTGCACATGCGCCTTTAACAGTTCATCCCAGATGCCATGATTGAACTGCGCGAATGCGGACAGCGGCAGCGTCAATAGCAGCACCAGCGTGCCAATCAGTGTATTTGTCTTAGCCATCCCTACTCTGCTCCCTCTGTGTCCTGTCTCTTACGTCGCCTGCGCCGCCGCGGTTCAGAGCCTATCCAGCCCAGATGAAATCAAGTATGCTTTCTGGCTTGTAGGCCACCAATAATCAGGCCAGCTTCGCACCGGCCGCTATTATTCTAATAAGAGACACTCAAAGGGCCAGATTTCTTGCCCTGGTGCCGCTATTTTTTGCCTGGCACCAGAAAACGATGGAGAGAATGGATGCTGCACGCAGAAATTACAGGATGGGGGAAATGCGTTCCACCCGCGGTGTTGAGCAATGAAGATCTTACCACCTTCATGGACACCTCGGATGAGTGGATCACCTCTCGCACTGGCATCAAGGAACGCCGAATCTGCCACTGTAATTTTTCCGATATGGCAATCGTGTCTGCCAGGCGGGCGCTTGCTGCCGCAGACCTCGACCCCATGGACATCGACCTGATTCTACTGGGTAGCCTGACCAATGACTCTCTCTGCCCTAACACCGCATCCCTGGTAGCCGACGCACTCGGTGCCCGCAAGGCGGCCGCGATTGACCTCAATTCCGCCTGTACCGGATTCCTCTACGGGCTTCATATCGGCACCAACCTTATTCGCACCGGCGCGCACAAGAAAGTACTGGTCATCGGTGGGGAGTTTATCTCGCACTACATGAACTGGAGCAGAAGAGACGTTGCCGTCCTCTTTGGCGATGCCTGTGGTGCGGCTGTCCTGGAAGCCTCTGAAAAACCCGTGGGTCTGTTGGCTGCTCGCATCGGCTGTGAATCAGATGCAAAGTATGCGATCCAGATCACCAACCTGGGTTCTGCCTATTCCAGGTTGTCAGAGGAATTTCTTTATATAGGCTGGAACTTCGAAGGCCAGGAAGTATTTAAACGCGCGGTCAAGAGTATGGCGCAAGCTTGCGAAGATGTGCTCGCCGACGCCGGGCTTACTGTAGACGACGTTAATCTTGTAGTTCCACACCAGGCCAACAAGCGCATTCTCGATGCGCTGGCGAAACGGGTTGGAATCAATGAAGACCGGGTCTTTGTGAATGTACACAAGTATGGCAACACCTCTGCCGGCACAATCCCTGTCGCACTTGCTGAAGCGTTGGAAGAGGGTCGCGTCAAACCGGGTGACTATATTCTGTCTGCCACATTCGGCGCCGGGCTCACCTGGGGTGCTGCCCTGATTCGCTGGGGAGATCGAGTCACACCCTTAAAGACCAGCGATGCCGAATTACCACCCTGTGATAAAACCGCACTGGAAATCCTGGCTCCACATATCAGCCGTTATGCGGAGCACGAGCAGGCCTGATTAAGGATTCTTCTTGCTGTCACTATCACTCTTGTTCTGGCTCACCCTGTTCGTGGCGCTCGCCGCCTTGTGGTGGCAGAGTGACAAGGTCAAATCACTGGCGCTGAACCATGCCTTGCTTCATTGCCGCAAACTGAATCTGCAGCTTCTCGACCAGACCATGGTGCTCACCGGGCTGAAGCCAGTCAGGAATGATTCTGGCAGCCTGTCTCTGCGCAGGAGATATCAATTCGAATTCACTGTGAATGGCGAGACGCGCCACAAAGGCACCATGGAGCTGCTGGGTAACACGGTGAGATCTGTTGAACTGGAACCCCATCTGCTCCCGGAACAGGACCAGATTCATTAGCTAAGCCTGGAACGCTCGTAATAAACGCGGATAGTAGATGAGCAGAGCAAGCGCCCTTGCCAGCACATAAATAATCATTGCCCACCACAGCCCCGCCACCCCCATGGGCTCTATCAACCACCCGGCAACTAATAGAAAGGCTAGCAGCGAATAGATTGCGGCCTGGCGCATCTCGCGGGTAAAAGACATGCCGATAAAAATGGCGTCAAGCTGGAACGCCATAAACGAAACCATTACATAGATGGCTGCATAGGTTCTCAAATCAGCGGCGGCCCCTCGCACCGAATCCAGGTCTGTAAGCAAGCCGATCAATGTGGTGCCTCCGATGTAAATCAGGCACGCAAGCACAACCGAGGTTATCCCGGCCAGTATGGTGGAGCGTTGCACGGCGACGGAGAACGACGCCCGATTCCTGGCACCCAGTGCTTTACCAGCCATCGCTTCAATCACGAAGGCATAGCCATCGAGAAAAAAAGCGGAGAAGGAAATAAGTTGCAACAGCACATGATTGGCAGCGAGAGTGATATCGCCAAAGCGCGCGCCCTGGTTGGTAAAATAGGCAAAAGAAAAAACCAGTAACAGGGTACGCAGCATGATATCCATGTTCGCCGTCAGCATCTTTACTACACCTTGGCGGTCAAGAATTTTTGCCACCGGCCAGAAAGATTCATCCTGTGCAGCTTCGCGGGACAATTCGCGTGTTACCAGATAGCCGCCATAGAACACTGTGGCCCACTCTGCTATCAGCGTACCCAGCGCGATGCCGGGCGCGCCCATATTCAGCAGGCCTGCAAAAATGAAGTCGAGCGCAATGTTCAGACCGTTGAGGAATAGCTGCAGTTGTAATAGCTGGCGACTCTTGCCAAGGCCAACCAGCAAGCCAACCAGGGCAAAGGTTGCCAGGGTCGCCGGCGCACCCCAGATGCGAATCTGAAAATACTGCAGCGCGATAGCTTCAACTGAATCACTGCCAGCGAGCAGACTGAAGGACAGCCATTGAATTGGCCATTGCAGAACCAGCAGAAGTGTCCCCAGACCTAGCGCCAGAATCAGCGCACGACCGAGTACTGCCCGCACTTCCAGCTCATCCTCTGCCCCCGCCGCCTGGGCTGCGAAGCCAGTGGTGCCCATGCGCAAGAATCCAAACGACCAGTAGACGAATGAGAAGATCAGTGCGCCGAAGGCGATCGCCCCCAGATCAGTAACCGTGCCGAAATTGCCGATGATTGCGGTATCCGCCAGCCCGAGTAGCGGCACCGCCGAATTTGCCAGAATCAGAGGCCAGGCCTTTTGTGCGATTTCCCTATAACTAGCCATTTCCACAGGTCTCGGTTACATTAGCCAGCGTCCGCAAAGGCAGTACTCCAATCATTCTCCTGGAGACACACATGGCCGTAAGCAAAGCAGCACTCGCAATCAATCTCCTCACTGCTCCTGGCGAGGCTTTCGCGGAACTCAGCAAGAATCCATCAAAGTTATTCCCGCTGCTCCTGGTCCTGGCAGCCAATTCACTGATCCTGTTGTGGTACTTCAACATGGTCGATTATGACTGGTATATCGACGATGCGCTCGCCGGCACCAGCCTTGAAGGGGATCAGTAGGAGGGAGCCAGGGAAGGTATGGCTTCCATGTCCAGAACCACGTTTATGGGATTTGGCATCCTCGGCAGCGTCGTCGGGATCTCGGTGATTTATCTACTGCAATCCACTTATCTGAGCCTGATTGCAGCGCTGCGTGGCGAGAGCTACAAATTCGGCCATTGGTTTTCGCTGGTCTGCTGGGCGGGACTGCCCTTTCTGCTGTCGGTAATCGGCATGGCCGTCACCATCCTGCTCAGCCCAAATGGCCAGTTGAGCGCCTATGACCTGGACCCGCTTTCGCTGAGGAATCTCGGCATGCGTACCGACAACGACACGCTGCAATCCATGTTCAATTCCATTAGCCTGCCAATGATCTGGAGTGCCGCACTCATCCTGATGGCTTACAAGCAATGGCTGCAGGCCAGCTGGTTTCGGGCGATTACAACAGTGCTCGCTCCCTACGCCTTGATATTTGGCGTTTGGACTTATTTTGCACTCACTTAGAAGCAGATAACTGCTATTTAAGCTGCAATTGTTGTAACACTAGCCGAGAAATTACGTGATAGTAAGTGGGACCGGAAAAGGAATTACCCAGTGAATGCCAAGAAGTTAATCCTCGTGCTCATTATCGCTGGCGCTGTCATCGCCCTGCCGTTTATCAATCGCGCCGTACTCGGTACTGATGCGAAAGAGGTCAATGTTTCCACTGTTCAGCAGCGCGTGATCAGCCCCTCAATCCTCGCCTCAGGATTTCTCGCCCATGAAGAGGAAGTCATGCTCAGCTCGGAAGTAATCGGCAAGGTGTCAGAGCTGTTTGTGGAAGAAGGCGATGTTGTAGAGTTCGGCCAGCTGGTCCTGCGTGTCGATGACAAGAATTTTCTCGCCGGCCAGGACCAGGCCGAGGCCTCCGTGCGCCTCAACACTATAGATATAGAAAGACAGGAAGTACGAATCCAGAACCTGGAGCGGCAATTTTCCCGCAGCGAGCGCCTGCATGCCCAAAACCTGATGGGAGACGAAGAGTTCGATGCGATTGCCAACCAGTTAGAGCTCGCCCGCATCGATCTGAAGTCTTCCAGGGAGCGATTGGCGCAAGCAGAAGCACAACTGGACCAGGTCAATGATCAGCTCAGCAGGACCCAGATCATCTCTCCCATCGACGGCGTGATTACCAGCCTCGATATCAAGGTAGGTGAAACCGCGATTGCCAGTTCCACCAATATTCCCGGTTCATCACTGATGACCATCGCCAACCCGGCGAGTATCTATACCGAGGTACTGGTAGATGAGGCA
>CAYTLI010000184.1:0-5537 GCA_964438455.1 uncultured Pseudohongiella sp. | reverse complement strand
CGGCGCGAGTACATTTTCAGCACGCACTGGATCGTGGCGCCGAATTTGACCTGGAAGAAAAGTTGAATCCTCCCGAGGAAGAAGAACAATAGGAAGTGCAACAAGAAGAACAATAAGAAAGCGGTTAACAATAACTAACAATTAGAAAGAGAACTACCATGCGCAAAACAGCAACATATTTGATTGGCCTGTTGGCATTCAACCTTCCATTTATCGTGCACGCACAAGAACGCGGCCCCATGGAAACCAACGCAGATTTCCAGCGGGCCATGGAAGAATTATCAAACTGGGGCAGGTGGGGTGATGACGATGAGCTGGGGCAAGCCAATTTCATTACTACCGAGAAGGTGCTGCAGGCAACCGCATTGGTGAGTGAAGGAATTACCGTTTCCATGGCCCACGATGTGGTGCAGGAAGATGAGGTGGAATCTCCAGACACTTCAGCGGTTCTCAACCGGGAAGTTCTGCGAGTCAGCCCAACCGGCGCGTCAGACCGCTATCAGTATTCTGGCAGTTACCATGGCACTATCCATTCCCACCTGGATTCCCTGGATTGCCACATCATGTACGAAGGCAGTGGTTATAACGGCGTGACCTGGGAAGAGGTCGAAGCTGCAGACGGTTGTCCCCGCGGCAGCATCTATGCCCATCGGGATGGCATCGTCACTCGCGGTATTCTCTTCGATGCAACCTTGCTGCCCGGCAAGGACACCGGCAATGGCTGGGTGGAGCCAGGTACCGCGATTACCTATGACGACCTGATTGCGCTGGAAGAAATCCAGGGCATCAGGGTAGAACCCGGCGATATTATTTTTCTGCATACCGGCCGCTGGACGCGCCGGGCGGCGCTGGGCCCCTGGCCAACATCCGAGGGAGTTGCCGGCTACCATGCGGATGTCGCTTACTTTCTGAAAGAGCGGGGTGTAGCGATGATCGGCCACGACATGTGGAACGATGCCTCACCAAGCAATGTCGGCGACATATTCCTTCCCCTGCATAGTCTTGCATTGGTGTCTCTCGGTGTATCTATCTTCGATAACCTGGATTTCACCGAGCTGGCTGCAACCGCCAGGGAACTCGGTCGCTACGAGTTCATGTTTATGGCTTCACCCTTGCGCATTCAGAAAGGCATGGGCTCGCCACTCAATCCGCTGGCATTGTTTTAATACCTGTCATGTCTGCTGGAACCGTTCTCATCACTGGCGCCAGTCGTGGCATAGGCGCCGCCTGCGCAAACCTGTTTGCCAGCCATGGCTGGAATGTCTGTATCAACTACGTAAGCAATGAACAAGCAGCTAAAGAAGTGGCGCAAGCAGTGCGTGGCCAGGGCGTCAATGCACTCACTGTACAGGCCGATGTCTCACTGGAAGACGATGTAATGCGTCTGTTCGAGACCATGGACAATGAGCTCGGTACTCTCACATCTCTGGTTAATAACGCGGGCATCCTTCTGCCCCAGAGTCGCCTCCTGGGAATCAGCGCGGAACGATTGAATAAACTCATGGCTACCAATGTGACCAGTTGCTTCCTTTGCAGCCGCGAGGCAGTGAGACGCATGTCCAGCAAGGAAGGTGGGGCAGGTGGCAGCATAGTCAATGTGTCTTCGATCGCAGCGACGCTTGGTGCACCGAATGAATATACCGACTACGCAGCGAGCAAGGGCGCGATGGATACGTTTACCCGCGGCCTTGCCCTGGAAGTGGCCGATGAAGGTATTCGCGTCAATGCAGTTCGTCCGGGCATCATCGAAACCACGATTCACGCAGACGGTGGTGAGCCTGGTCGACCACAACGACTGGCGCCAATGATCCCGATGAAACGCAGTGGTAAACCAGCGGAAGTTGCAGAAGCAATTTACTGGCTGGCGTCAGACAAATCATCTTACGTGACCGGCACATTCATCGACATCACTGGTGGTAGATAGGCTTTATTCATGCACAAAAAAGGCGGCCCTGATAGCCGCCTTTTTTGAATGTAGTTGACTACTGCCTAGGTACTGGGCGTAGTCGAGTCATCATCTGAGTCGTCATCATCATCTGAATCGTCATCGTCGTCTGATAGTCCATCGCCGTCCGTGTCATCGTCCACGACCCCGTCCATGTCCTGATCAAAATCGACGGCCTCATCAGTAATGGTCAGGCCAACCACGTCAATGAGCCCAAGCAGGCCGGTATACCAATCGCCAATCACCAGCGGATCACCACCAGGATTGGTGAGAATAAGGCCCAGCTGATAGGTACCTTCTGCGAGTGCGCTCAGGTCCACCTGCTCAATCTCGAATAACTTCGCCTCATCGGTGGAGGCCACATCACTCACCGGTACTACGATGGGGTCTGACAACGCACTATCAGTACCACCGCTGCCGCTATCATCGGTGCTGGAATCGGAATCTGTGGAGTCGTCAGTGGAACTATCGGCGCTACTATCCGACGACGATGAATCGCTATTGGTTGAATCGCTGTCGGATGAGTCGCTATCAGAGGAATCAGAGTCGCTGGAACTATCGTCATCGTCAGACACAGTAGGCGCATAGATCACCACGTAAGCATCCACGCTGCCTTGGGTGATTAGTTCCGCTCCCCTCGGGAAGACCACACTGATCTCCAGCGGATCACCGGTGTAGATAACGCCCTTGTTGGTGACCACACGGCCCTTGACGCCATCGGACGCATTACCCACGCCGATGTTCTTGTTTTTTCCCTGGCCTTTGCCCTGGCTGTTTCCCTGAGCCAAAGCCGATTCGGCGGAAAGCATCAGCACGAGGCTGAACAAAAGCGTGAGTATGGATCGGGTTCTCGAAAACATAGCTGACATGGTATTCCTCTCTCTAGATTTCTTTACCTGCACGCACAGGCTAACCGGTGGCGTGTGACAATCTTCGATGGAATTCACAGTTTTCAGGCAGTAGAGAGGAAAGGCCCATGAATATTCGGAGGTTTGAGCGCTTGATGCCTGAAACTTTGAACCAGTTCAAGAACTCGATTTATTGGTATCGGGGTAAGTCTCGCTGATCATTGAGAGTTTCACTGTCGACTTGGCAGCGTTGATTATCTATCCTCGGGGACATCCCAGGCCTATTGATTGCACATTTATTCCAGAGAGAGGCAAAAATGAAACCAGGACTTCTCTACTTCACCCTGTTACTCAGCACTCAGTTCGCGTTGGCAGATGGTGGGCATCAAATCTTCGATCTCGGTGATTTCGAACTGGAGAGTGGTGTCGTTCTTCCTGATGCCAGGGTCTCCTATGTCACCCACGGCACTATCAATGCTGCTCGTGACAATGTGGTGCTTTTGCCTTCCTACTATCTTGGTGATCACCATGGCTATGATCATTTGATCGGTGAAGGCCGGGCGTTCGATCCTGCCCGTTATTTCATCGTCGCCACTGACATGTTCCAGAATGGATATTCAAGCTCCCCCAGCAACACGCCGCCACCATTTGATGGTCCTCGATTTCCGGCGATTCAGATCAGGGATAATATAGAAGCAGGTTACCGCCTGCTGACCGAGGAGTTTGATGTGCAAAGCCTGGTTGCAGTCGCCGGATTTTCCATGGGTGCACAACAGGCCTTTCAGTGGGCGGTCAGTTACCCGGACTTCATGGAGAATTCAATCGGCTGGTGTGGCTCTGCTGTTGAACACCCTCATGGTATTGTTCGTCTTGAGGGCTTCAAGCGCGCGATCATGGCTGATGCCGCCTTTGCGGGCGGTGACTATTCAGCTCCTCCACGAACGGGTCTGGCCGCGGGCGGTATTCACTGGGCGTCCTGGGGCACTTCCCAGGAATGGTTCAGACAGGGGCTGTACCGGAATCTGGGCCTGAATAGCATGGACGATGTTTACGATTTTTTCGCCACCAACTTTTCTTCCTGGGATGCTAACAATCTGATTCACCTTGCCACAACCTGGCAGAACAATAATGTTGGCGAAACCGCGGGCTTCAATGGCGACTATCAGGCAGCGCTGGAATCCATCGAGGCTCGCGTGTTGTACATGCCCTGTGAAACCGACATGTACTTTCATATTGATGCCCTTGAACATGAGGCGCAGTTCATTCCCGATGTGCAGTTCACAGTGATTCCTTCCTTGTGGGGCCACTTTGCAGGTGGTGGTTCATCACCGGAGGATGTCGCATTCGTGAACAGGACGATCACAGAATTCCTTGACTAAAATTTCTCAGAGAGGGTTTATGCTCATGAAGATCTCTCAATACCTTCGAAAGTCATTACTGTTTTTTATCGCAGTTGTGCTTGCGGCTTGTGGTGAGCAGGTAATAGTTGTGGATCAGCCCGCTGTAGAATCGCAACAGGATTTCGCGACAACATTCTACGCGCCACAGAATCGACCGGATGTTCGCGGACAGATAGGTGCTGTATCCGCAGGGCATCCACTGGCTACCCAGGCGGGCCTGCGTGTGCTGCAACAAGGCGGCAACGCGACTGACGCTGTGATTGCCATGGCCGGTGTACTAGCGGTTGTTCGTCCGCACATGAATGGCATTGGTGGCGATGCCTTTGGCATTTTCTATGATGGCGAAACCGGAGAGATCACTGCACTCAATGCCAGTGGCCGTTCTGGTGCCCTGGCCACACCAGAATTCTTCGCGGCCGCCGGTGTTAATCGTGTACCCGGAGTAGGCCCGCTTTCTGTTAGTGTGCCCGGAGCCGTTGCAGGCTGGGTAGATGCCCACCAGCGTTTTGGCAGCATGGATTTTGCTGAATTGCTGGCAACAGGCATTAGCTATGCCCGGGATGGTTTCGCGGTCTCAACAAGATTGGCCCAGGACTTTGAGGAGCAGGGTGCCAATCTCAATGAAGCGGGCATGGATCTGTACCTGCCTTATGGCGCGCCGCCCCCGGTAGGTTCGTTGTTACGAAATCCGGAACTTGCCAGCTCACTCGAGGTGGTTGCCAATGAGGGCAAGGAAGGATTCTATCAGGGCGCAATCGCGGAACAGCTGTCCGCCTTCATTACCGAGCTGGGTGGCTATTTAAGGAAGGAAGACTTTGCTTCACACAGTTCCACCTGGGTAGAACCCCTGCGAGGTGATTATCTGGATCATGAGTTCGTAGTGATGCCGCCCAACACACAAGGTATTACCCAACTGGCATTGTTTGAGATGTCAAAACACCATGATTTACCGCAGATGGCACAAAACAGTACCGAGTACCTGCATACTCTCATCGAACTCAAGAAGCTCGCATTCGCCGATCGCGATCGTTGGGTGGCTGACCCGGCGCTGGCGAACGTACCCGTAGATCAGTTGTTAGATCCAGATTATCTTGCCGAGCGTGCTCAGCTGGTAAACGGACAGTTGGCTACTGCAGAAGTTGCGCCAGGCTTTGGGAGCGAAGTTTTCGCCGAGCCCAATGGTAACCAGGCAGATGCGGGAGACACCGTCTATATTACTGCCGTTGATCAATGGGGCAATGCGGTGAGCTGGATCCAGAGTAATTTCGCAGGTTTTGGTTCGGGCTTGCTGGATGAGGCAACGGGAATCTTGCTACACAATCGTGGCGCTCTTTTCACTCTTGA
>CAYTLI010000183.1:0-5542 GCA_964438455.1 uncultured Pseudohongiella sp. | reverse complement strand
GCACAGACGGTCTTTACTCTGGTAACCGGTTACGATGATGTCAGTACCCAGTTGTAGAGAGTTACGATTGATACCACGACGCAGCAAGGTATTCGGCGTACCACCTTCTACCATCCAGGGACCAGGATCACGAGTTGACTCAGGATCGTTGTTGTCCAGATGGATCCAGGTGTGAGGGTTGATCCACTCTACGCGAGTGATCGGACCACCCAGACGAACCGGAAGGTTGGCATCAAACTCTGCTGAAAAAGCATGATGAGCGGTAGCAGGCTGTTTGATTGCAACAACGCCCACTGCGGAGGCAATTGCGGCTAGTGCCAGAAGTTTTGCTTTCATAGTTTTACCTCTTTAATAATCCAGGTTGGCCGGTTTTCAGCGGGCCCACCGACAAAATCTTTTTCAAATTTTAGTGGAAAGTCAGTAACTTACGTCAAATATCCAGCTACTGAAATCCAGCGTTTTACTTGGTCCTGCATTTTAGCGAATCACCGGCAGAAATACCAAGATTGTGCATGTCTGCCGGAATCCAATTATCGGCTTTAGTTACCCTGGGCTTCTTCCAGCATCTCCTGACGCAGACGCTGTTCGAATTCACCGCCCTTGCGGTACTGGCCGTACATCAATTCTTCTACGAATTCGACACATTTGAACTGGGGAAGTTCATAGCCTTCCTCCAGTCGACGATACAGCGGCATGCTGATTGTCCAGGGTCGCTCGAATACCTGTGGGTCTTCCATAGTCGCGGAATACATGATGACGTTTTCGTCCACCATGTCGTAACGCTCGGTGACCTTCAGCTCATAGGAATGATAGTTACCGGCACGATCAAACCAGGTGCGATCATCCAGGCCGTTGACTTCCACCACCCAGGTGTCACCTTCCCAGTATCCCCAGGACTGACCCATCCAGGCGTCGATTGGCGCGGGACCCGGGTCTTCCAGGAACACATTACGCACGGCACCGGCAAATGAGTAAGCAATGAAGAAAGCACTCTCACTCTGGAATATCTGGAACGGGTGAGGCATGTAAGTGGCGCGAGGGACGCCCGGCATATAGCACTTGATTTCAGGGTCATTCGCCAGCCAGTTGGCGGCATTCTCATCACGACGAGCCAGTGCTTCTGGCTTGTAGGGAATCGCGCCACCTTCAACTACTCCGAAGCTGGCCGGTACCGCAGCTGCGGCTCCCATGGCAACCACGTCAGGATGCGGAACTGGTACGAAATCGCCAGGCACCAGCTGATATGCAGCCTTCGGCGGCGCAGGCTCCAGGTTATCGTTCGCATTCATCAGCACCTGCCAGATACCATTAAGGTCCGGCTTGCCGCTGGGAGTGCGTGGAATGCCATCACCGGCTTCAGCCGCCTCAGCTACCTGTGCTGCGGGCTGTGAACTGGTGCTGTTGTCTGATGGAGAGCAGCCGACGAATAACGCTGCGATTGCGATGAGCAGCCAATGAATCTTCATATTTCTACCTACTTTCTTATAGTTGGACCTTGAGGTGGAATTAGTCCCCTGAGGAGCACCGATATAACCATCCAGCGGCAGGAGTGTCAAGCGCAAGGCCTTGTAAATACTGGACTTGCAGCGATTTGCCAGCCCCGGCGCCTATCCCGGACGAGGGCCTGTAACAAAGGGGAATCAGCCCCGCCCAGCAGCCGATCAGGCCTTGCCGAGGGCAGTGAGCTGGTGCCTTCTGACCACCGCAACGAAGATCAGCAGGCACACCCCGCTGAGCACCGCCGCGGCGAAGAATGAAACCCCGGGGAAATAATTGGCGGCATCGGGCGCCGTGTAGATGGCGAACAACTGGGTCATGACCAGCGGCCCGATGATGGAAGTCAGGCTATTGATACTGCTCAGTGCTCCCTGGAGTTCACCCTGGGCATTGGCTGGAATCTGGCTGGTCATGATCGATTGGAAAGCGGGTGTGACAAAGCCACTGATAGAAGCCAGCGCCAACCAGGGGTAGAGCTGCCATCCGGAAGTAGAAAAGGCATAGCCACAGAAGCCGATGATGATCGCCAGCAAACCGACAATACCGGCATTGAATGCCCCCATGGCTGGAATAGCCCAGCGAATCAACATCGCCTGCACCAGGATCATGAACACACCGGCAAAGCCCAAAGACAGACCGATCTGGCTTTCGGACCAGGAGAATTTTTCCATGGTGTAATAGGTCCAGGTGCTGGGCAGTGACATGTGGCCAATCATGTAAAGAAAATAGGCAGCAGCCAAACCGATGACGATGGGGTATTTACGAATTTGCATCATCGCCCCGACCGGATTGGCTCGACGCAATTCGAAGGGTCGTCGATTCTCTTCCTGGAGCGACTCACCCAACACCAGGTAGCCATAAATCACATTCAGCAAGCCAAGCACTGCTGCTGCATAGAATGGCACTCGCTCACCAAACTCGCCGAGAAATCCGCCGATTACTGGTCCGAGTATGAATCCGCCCCCGAATGCCGCACCGATCATGCCAAAACGTTGTGCCCGCTTATCCTCCGGAGTGATATCGGTGACGTAGGCATAAGACAAGGAAAAGGTTGAACTGGAGATACCGGCTATCAGTCGCGCGACAAACAACCACAGCAGCGTCGGTGCCGACGCCATCAGCAGGTAATCAATTGACAGGGCTGCCAGGGAAAACAAAAGCACCGGCCTGCGACCGAATCGATCACCAAGATTGCCCAGTACCGGCGCCGCAAAAAATTGCACGGTGGCATAGGTAAACATCAGGTAACCACCGATGCGGGATGCCTCGGAAAGATTGACCGCCGACAGGCTGATGATCAGCTGGGGCATAACCGGCAGAATGATGCCAAAGCTTATCGAATCGATAAGCACCACCAGCACGATAAAGGCCAGCGCGTGTCTGTGTTTGGTGACATCAATTGCAGGCATGGGATTTGTGCGCTCTGCTTCCTGGCTTATTCACAGCGTGGTTCTCGATTTCATTCCAGCAAAGAGACGAAGTCTTCATACTTGCCACCTGCACTACGCGGAATGCTGGCGGGGTAAGCAAAACTTACTGCGAAATCGAAACCGAGATGCTCTTGCAACACCTGCTCGATTGCAACTTCTTGCTCAGCCTTCAAAGGTGTCTTGACCACTGCCCTGAATTCGATCGCATCGATAGCGGTCTGCGCGATCTGAAACTGTTCAATTTCCGCAATAGCAAGCAAATGGCGAAAGCCAATATTGGGCCAGTGAGTGCTGCCATCGGGCAGGCGCAGCATGTTGCGCACTCTGCCTGCGATGCGGGAAAGCACCGGCAGCCCCCTGCCACAACGACATTCATTGCCCACCACGGCCATATCTCCGATTTCGTAGCGGATCAATGGCGTGACGTGGTTATAGAGACTGGTCACCAGTACGCGGCCCATTTCTCCGGCCGAACAAGGCTTGCCATCTTCCCGCACAACCTCAACCAAGACCGAATCGGACAACACGTGATAGTGGTCGTAGTCCGGACACTGCAGTGCGATATATCCCAGCTCCTGGCTACTATAGGAATCAATGACCTTTACATTGAGCACATCCAGCGCAAGTGCCCGCAGATCATCACTGAGTTGTTCTCCCACCGTTCGCAGTTGCAGGATGCGCTGGGGGCGCTCTCCACTCTTCTGCATCAACAGCAACAGTGCGCGCAGATTGGAGGGGTGAGAAATCAGGTAGTGAGGATCGCGCTTTAGCCACCAGGTCAACTGGTCCTGTAGCGACGAGGAGGAGTTGAGAAAGTAAGCCTCGCCGGTGTTGTAGAACTGGTTGTGGGGCTCACCCCAGTTATCCAGTACCCAACCATCAGGCGCCATTGCCTGGTCATCAGAGCGCCAGCGAATTCCGCCCATGGTCCTGGCAGCATCGCGACCATGCCAGAGATGATCGCGCAGTGCATTAGCCTGCCACAATAGACTCAGGCTCTCAGTGCTTCGGATTTCTACCGGCGAGCCGGTAGAGCCGGAAGTTTTCATGGCAGTGATCTTGCCATGGTGCTCTGGCACCTCCTTACAATCGATATCCTCACCCCGCTCTCGCAACTCCGCCCGGGTCAATACGGGGAGTTGCTGAAAGGCAGACCAACTGAGACTGTCGACTTCCAGTGTGGCCAGGCGATCACGATAGAATGAAGAATGTTGTTTGGCGTGCCGGCAGATGTGCTGCAACAAGCTGAGCTGTTGGCGACGAATACGCATGGCGCCGCGCCATTGCATGGCTTCAGCAAAACCAACTCGATCGTGCAAGCCCCGGTTAAATTCGGTATCCACCAGCGGCGATGGCAGGCTCTTGGGTTTCAGATGCATGCGATGAAAAACAGGCTAGTGAGCGGTCAGTTGCTGATGCTGGACCAGCTACTGATCAAATGATCAGCAGTTCGCCAGGATAAAGCCTGCACCGTAAGAGTTGGGTTGCGCGCCCCGCTCGTGCCCATCACAGAGGCGCCAAGTATCCCAAGATTGGGCACTTCGTGAGCGAAACCCCAGCTGTCGACCACGTTTGTCTCTCGATTGGTTCCCATTCGAGTACCTCCATAGGCATGAGTGGAAGCACCCATTGCATTGCCCAATCCGGAGCGAATAATTTTTGTAGCTCCCGCCGATCTATACCATTGCTCCATCTTGTCCTGGGCGAAGGAAGCAATCTTCAGCTCGTTGTCATGATAGCGAGCCGTAATCCGGATAACTGGCAGGCCATGAGGGTCTTTCACCACCGGATCAAGATCCAGATAATTATCCTCATAAGGCAGAGTGGTTTTCTGGATGTAGGCAGAATTGCTGCGATCGGCATTCTGCCTGATAAAAGCTTTCCAATCACTACCCCAGCTCGGTGCCTCGCCAAACGTGCTCATCTTTGCCGCGCTGATAGGTTTGCGATCTGTGTGCACCCACAAATTGGCACCACCGATAAAATCCAGATCGGAATGATCGAAATTATCGTCGGCCCACTCATCGATCGCCACACCCTGGGCAGGCAAGCCATACCAGTTGTGCAAATCATTGGGAAACAATGCTGTTACCGGGGAGCCCTGGTGATGACTGAGGTAGTGGCGCCCTACCTGGCCCGAGTTGTTGGCTAAACCATCGGGGAAGCCGTCTGATTTTGATAGCAGCAGGATACGCACATTTTCGTAGGCATAGCTCGCCAGCAGCACGACTTTGGCAGGCTGAAAGTAGGTCGTGCTGCCTTTTACATAATTGACGCCTGTTGTTCTGCCTTCGCCATCGACTACGACTTCGGTTACCCGGGCAAAAGGCACCACATCAAGATTGCCGGTAGCCAGGGCTTTGGGGATCGTGGTGAAAGCGGTCGAACTCTTCGATTGCACGTGGCAACCGCCTTTATTACAGAACCCATGATACTGACAGGGTGGTCTGCCATCATATAGCTCACTGGTAATTGCTGCGGGACCCTGGAAAGGATTCCAGCCCAGATCACGAGCAGCAGCTCCCATCAGGTCGGTGAATGGTGACGCGCGCAATGGCCTCATGGGGTATTCACGCTGGCGCTGCCCTTCGAAGATATTGCCAGCCGGATTTATC
>CAYTLI010000182.1:0-5578 GCA_964438455.1 uncultured Pseudohongiella sp. | reverse complement strand
GTCGGCTAGTGACGCATGCGGTTGGCAGGCTCGACGAGGGTGCGGGAATCGCTATTGAAGTCGGGCACGGAATCCTGAATTTGTAATTCGCCCTCGCGCAATGCGATCGCCAGACCCAGCCTGCTCCTGTTCAGACAGAAGCTGCCGTCATCGGTGCAGATGGTATACAGCGAAGGGTTACTGATGTTCCTGTGCAAGCTGCAATTCTTGAACTTGCCGTCGATCATCACCTGCACTACTGACTCTTCGGCCAGGGCGTCTATTCGTGGCAGCAGCGCCGATAGTTCCTGCTGCGCAGCTTCCACAGGTTGTTCACTTTCACATCCGCCCAGAAGTTGAGCCAGATCATCGAGGTCTTCCTGATCCAGGATTTCTTCGCCTGTTGGACTGATTGAATGCTCCTGTTGTGCAGCATCGGAATCGCTGGCAGCTGAATCGCCGCTTTTGTTGACGGCGCCTTCCTCCGCCAGGCTTGCTTCAGATACATTCTGGGCTAGGCATTCTGATAATTGCGAGAAAATTTCCTGCTGTTCTTCAGCAGACAATTGGATAAGTTCAAAGCCCTGCCCCAGGTGAGATTGCAATGCGGTTCGATCCGCTGCAGTGAGCAGCGATTTCTGCTCCACTGACGAAACCAGAAACTTCAGGGTATGCACTACTTCCTGCCATTCCCGACTGGCTTCTCCCTTATTTACTCCCACCAGCAGCAATACCGATTTCCAGTACCTCTGGACGATAAGCTGAACGATCTCCGGCAGATCGTTTGCGTTCATCGCTTGCTGCACTATCTCCTGGACAATTTCTTCGATAGCACGTGTCTCGCTCTGCGCAGCAAAAACTGTCTTCTGGTCCTGACCATCAAGCTGTTGCTGGTCTTGTGTCTGGGCAGAATGATTAGTGGATTTCGTAGTCTGTCTCTTCGCCAGCACTGTCGACGATGCATAGAGCTTGTCGACAAACTTTTTGTTGTCAACATTATTGATGATGCTGATGACATCCAGGTACAGCTTCTCCATATTCAGCAAAAAGTTTTGCTCAAACAATTTGATGAATACGAGCCTCACTTCCAATGGCAGACTCAGCACTGCCTGGGCACGGCCAAAGGCATGCAGAGTCACATCATTGAGCAAGGTGCCAGCAAATATTTCGGAGCGTCCAGATTGAGCCTGGTTTTTCTGCAGGGAGGAAATCTGCTTTATAAAGACCTGATAAGTCCGGGCAGCTTTTCTAGCCATCCCCTCCATGGCAAGGTCGAGTTCTACTTGTTCGAGGACGACTTCAGGTTCTGCCTGCTCAGCTTCCGATATCCCGGTGTCCAGGGATTCTGAGGAACGATAGGTAGCCTTGATTCCCTCAGTCACCTCATCGAGAAAACGGTCTTCAAAAAGCTTTTGCTTGGCGCGAAGCTCGCGCATTGCGCCAAGATAAGTATTGCCATCTCCAAACTGGCCCTTTTGGCCGCTGGAAAACAGGAAATCGTCAGCAGCATCGAAAAGATCGGTGATCAACTGAGTCATCTGTTTGCGCAGGCGCTGACGTATTGACCAACGCACTTTCTCCAACAGGACAGGGTCGTCTGCTCGGAGAAATGACAACTTGCTTATTTGTGATGAAATCGCCACGGCCTGGGCCTGCATTAATACAATAGTTCACCTATAGATAGCTGCTTATAGCATTGTTGGCAACGACAAAGTTTGACCTGGTTCACAAGCTTGAATTTCCTGCTTTTAATCTTATTAATCAGAGAGTTATCGTGGAAATAGCACTGACGTTTTTTGAACCGGATCACAACTTTCCATTCAATACGGCTTAACGCATAATCCTTTCCATGTCAGCGAAAAGCGCAAAAGCACCAGGAAAGCATCTGGGTCAGGGCATGCTGATAGCCAGTTTTTCCCTTGCCCTTCTCGCTCTCACCCTGTTCTTCGATGACTGGATCGACAGACAGAACAATCCTAACCAATCTCCCGCTTCCTACGAGACCGAAGGCGGAATAAGGGAAGTTGTGTTACAACGAAACCGGCAAGGACATTATGTATCCGGAGGCGAAATAAATGGTGTTCCTGTCACCTTTTTATTGGACACCGGTGCTACAGATGTTGCGATACCAGAAAGTATCGCTCGCGCCGCCGGGCTCAGGGCTGGTTTTAGCGGTCAGGCAAACACGGCGAACGGGATTGTGACGGTGTACTCAACACAAGTAGGTGAACTCAGCATTGGGAATATTACGCTTCATGATGTGGCGGCCAGCATTACTCCCAGCATGCCGGGAGATACTATATTGCTTGGCATGAGTGCGCTTAAACAGATTGAGTTCACCCAACGAGGTGAGACATTGACCCTGCGTCATCTGGTCCAACGATGAGTACAGTTAATCCTCCCACAGATCTGGATTCTCTCGTGCGCATGGCGCTGGAAGAAGATATAGGAACTGGCGACATCACGGCTCAGCTCATCAACGCGGACATGTGCGTTAGCGGGAGCATCATCGCCAGGGAAGCGGCAATTCTCTGCGGCATACCCTGGGCCAATGAGGTGTTTAAGCAATTGTCTGCAGACATAGAGTTGCAATGGAATTGTCCGGAAGGCCATGAAACTACTGCAAATGAAGAAATTGCCTCCATCAGTGGTAATGCGCGCCACATATTGAGTGGCGAAAGATGCGCCCTCAACTTTTTGCAGACTCTAAGTGGCACTGCCACGCAGACTCGACGACTCGTGCGCTTGGTTGAGCATACAAAGGTCTCACTTCTGGATACTCGCAAGACACTGCCAGGTCTGCGCAGTGCGCAAAAATATGCAGTACGCGTGGGCGGCGGACAGAACCACCGCATGGGGCTGTATGACGCATTCCTGATCAAGGAAAATCATATCGTCTCCTGCGGCAGTATCGAGCAGGCAATTATGCAGGCGAGAAAGTTACAGCCGCAGAAAACGGTCGAAATAGAAGTGCAGAGCCTGGATGAGCTTGACCAGGCACTTGCAGCCGGAGCTGACGTTGTGATGCTGGACAATTTCGACCTCGCCACCACGGCCAGTGCTGTCAAGCGAAACCAGGGGCGAGCAAAACTGGAGGCATCCGGGGGAATCGATGAACAGGCACTGGTCAGTATTGCAGAAACTGGCGTAGACTATATTTCCATAGGCGCCCTGACCAAGCACTGCCGTGCTGTTGATTTGTCCTTGTTAATCAACGAGTAAGCGTCCGTGCTAATTGCCAGCCACAGGCTTCTGGGTCGCAGAATTCAAGTTTAACCAGTACTCATCCGTTTGAGGGATACCATGGTAAAACAGAAAACATGTCTTTTACTCGGCTCTGCACTGCTGGGATTAATCCCGGCCAGCTTGTCCGGCCACCCTGGCAGCCTGGATCTCAATGGCGGTCACTACTACGGACCTTCCTACCATTGTCATCTCAGTGGCTGTGAGATGCCGGATACTTTTGGCATCGGCCGCGCTCGTCGAGATACTTTTTCCACTGATCGGCGGTCCCGGGAAAAATTTTTTAACGAAGACGACTGGGATTTCGAGCAGGACTACGATGGAGACTGCCAATCTACCCGGCAGGAAATGCTGATTCTCACCAGCCGTGCAGAGGTGCAGTTTACCAATCCGAGAAATTGTGTTGTGCGCACGGGCGAGTGGCTTGATGAGTACACCGGCAAGATTTTCACCGTCGCGGTACAAGTCGATGTCGATCACGTGATACCTCGTATGTATGCACATACCCACGGCGGTGATCGCTGGATGCCGGACAAGAAGCTGGCGTTTTCCAACGATCCGCTGAACATTATGCTGGTGGAGAAAAGTGAAATCAGGCGAAAACGCGACCGAGGGCCCAGCCGCTATCTTCCTCGAGAAGAATTCAAGTGTGAATACGCCCAGCTCTGGGATGTAATCGCCGACAAATATGATCTGCAACTAAACAACGCGGATCGCGGCGAAATACGCGATATTCTGGAAGAGTGCCCGGAGCAGTCATTGGATCAAAGCCTGCAGTAGATAGAGAGCGAGGCCGCGCCAATCTGCGAACAAAAAAAATGCCGGAACGATTCCGGCATTTTTTTGTTCAATTGATAAGCATCAGGGGGAAAGAATGCTTATCTGGTCCATGCCATTATCCGGGTCAAGTTCGCTCTCTCCAGCCGGAAAACCGTTCTCGTGGAGAATGTAGGCGAGCACGTCAGTGTATTCTTCATACATCAGTGAGACTGGGTTGTCCGCGGGCATGGTACCCATCACAGCTTCCCAAAGATAAAGCAGAGGTTGGTTATTCCAGGATCGCAGGGTATCCCTGTAGAAACGCATGTTGTGACAAGTCTTGCATTGGGCGTCGTACACAACCTGCCCGGCGGTGACTTGCTCCTGGGTGAACACACCATCTTTGACGGTTTTGTCCTGAGCCAGGCCCTGTTGACCAAGTACCAATCCCATCAGCAGAAACAAGCTTCCCGCTAACTTTGTCGACTTGCTCATCATTCCTCTCCTTAATTAATTCACCAAATACGCCCCAAGGCGCTTTATAAAACCGGCGTAACAGTAAACTACCGGCATCTCTTTATCAAGTTAATGACTCTACTGTACACGCGAAATACCAGGGTTTTCCTCATTTATTTCAATTAGTTACAATTCGCCTACGATAGTAGCGCCAGGCAGATGAACGAAACCTGAACCTGCTTCCCTGGAAGCTGATAATTAGAATCAGATCACACTAATTGGCAGGTGCAATGAATCCTCTGCGCGCTGGCCTATAATGCCCAGTCAACTCAACAGCAAACAGGAAGCACCCATGTCGCTGGACGAAAAATCCGCCTCTCCAGAAGCCCTCTGGGACTATTACATGGGCAAGTACAAGAACCAGAATCCAATCGCACGCAATCTCACTGATCGGTTTTTTCGAACTGTCGGCTCCATGCTGGGCCAGTTTCCTGAAAAATACAGCTTGCTGGAAGTCGGGTGTGGCCCAGGGGAGTCCACTCGGAGAATACTGCAGATGCTGCGTGGACAATCTCTAGAAGCGTCAGAATTTGAACAGCGCCTCGTCGACCTGCACCACCAGTATGGTTTTCCTGTTCCGCTGCGCCAGGAGTCCGCCTACCAGTTGCAGCGTGAGGACAATTCGTTCGACTGTATATTGCTGCTCGAAGTCCTGGAGCATCTGGAAAATCCGCGCGCCGCCCTTAAAGAGATATTCAGGGTTGCAAGCAAATATGTGATCATCGGTGTGCCGAACGAACCTCTGTGGCGCACACTCAACTTCATGAGAGGCAAATACTGGTCCGCGTGGGGCAATACACCGGGACATATCAATCACTGGTCCACTTCCGCGTTTAAGCGGCTCCTGAACGAATACGGGCGCGTAGTAAAAAGCTCCACCCCGATGCCATGGACAATCCTGCTGGTAGAGGTCCATGACTGAAGTTAGAACCGGCAATAGCATAGGCAGGACACTCTGGTTTCGGGTCTTTGTCCTGGCACTGATCGCCATCGCCCTGTGCCTTGCCTTGCTGGCATTGCTGGACCGGGCCGGTGATTTGAATTACGCACCACTGCTGGGCAACAGCTGGTTGGGTGCAGC
>CAYTLI010000181.1:0-5606 GCA_964438455.1 uncultured Pseudohongiella sp. | reverse complement strand
TTGCGTATGCAGCGGAATTCTTCCCATTTTCACCCGCGTAAATATTCGACATTTCCAGGCCTTACAGCCATTCTTGGGGCTGTCTGTGGTGATACAGAACGGCCAAATTGTGATGCAGTACCGGAAGCGAACCTGCCCCGGTAATAGACTGAGCATCCTATAGAGTTCGTGGGCAGGCCCAGATGCCGGATCAAATGTCGGATCAAATAATAAAGAAGACAAGGGAACAGGTCGCAAGAAAATGCACACGGTAATCGAGACAAGTGATTCCGGGTTTCAGCAACACTGGAATACCCTGCTGAATAACGACCCCCTGCAGGACCCCCTGTACAAGTCTTTCTCACAGGTGGTGAGAGACAGGGCAGGCGAGCGCCAGGGCTATAAGGATCGCTCATTCCTCATCGTCGCCGAGAACCAGCCGGTTTTTGGCTGCAGCATTACCTTGCACATGGACCGAAAAGGTCGCAAGCGCCTGGGCTACTTCGGCCTGGATGCCTATACCCATGTCAACCAGACCAGCCTCAACAACCCAAGCAACAATTTTTCCCCGGAATCGATTCAACTGCTGCAACAACATATCGACTATCTATTGCAGCAAGAGCAACCTGAAACCATCGATTATTACGATCCGGTCAGTTGCGGCATCATGTCACCGATTACCCAGGTGCTCCTGGGCAAGGGGGCACAGCCGACGGTTCAGCAGGTACAGCTCATCGATCTGAAACTCTCTGAACAGGAACTGATGGCGAGGATGAGCAGCGAATGCAGAAGCAATATTCGCTGGGGTAGTTCCCGCCTGGAAATTGCAGTGGTGCGTGCGCAACAGTCAGGGGATCGAAAAACAGAACTGTCACTGGAACATGCCACCGAGGCTGCCCGCTTGAAGAACTATCTCGAGCTGCTTAACCAGGGCCAGGGATTTCTCGTCCAGGCACGCTGCCAGAAAGCGATGGCGGCCAGTGCCTTATTCGTGCACAGCAACCGTACTTGCCAGTATGTCTATGCAGACACGATGCATCAGCGCTACGCCTGGCTTGCTATCGAGCCATTGCTGCAGCAGATCATCTGGCGCGGCATGCTGGAAGGCAAGAAGCAGGGCTGTGAGCAATTCGATTTTGGTTTTCAGCACGCTGATTCATTTTCCAAGCACCTGACTTCGATCGCGCCGGAAAGTTTTGGCGGCAATGTGCACACCCGGTTAAAAGTTTCACTCTCTGCCAGTCGCTGCTCTACTACTCATTAGGCGCCACTAGGCACCACTAGACACCACCAGACAGCAGCTCAGCCACCTCACACACATCGGATTGACTGCAAAGTCTTCCTGAAGCAGATTTATTTTTCGTTTGTACTCCACTGCACGGCGGCAGATTTGTTATAGTCTGCGCAGATGAGGGATCCTATCGAATGACTGCAATACTATGCTAGACGCGCTCAAGATTCTGGTTGTCGACAACGACGAACAATCCCGCCACGACCTGCAAACCATCCTCAGCTTCATTGGTGAAAAATTAATCACTGCCAGTGCCGATGATTGGCAGCAAAGCTGTCAGGCTGACGGTACCCGGCCGGCGGAAATCTGTGCCGTGCTGTTGGGTGAATTTGATGCGCCTATGCTGCAGCAGTTGTTAGTTGCTATTCATCAATGGGAGGCAGGCATCCCTTTCATTCTCAAGGGTTCCATGCCCGCTTCTCTGGAGCTGGATACGGAACTGGCCTCGAGGATTATTTGCAGCCTGCAGAATGAGTTGCGTTACCAGTCACTGGTCGATGCGCTGCACAAGGCCAAGCTGGTGCACGAGCATTACAATCGTTTGCGGGATTTCGAGGGCGTGCGCGACTACAACATGTTTCGTAGCCTGGTAGGCCAGAGCGTAGCAGTGCAACGGGTTCGTCACATGATGGGGCAGGTTGCCAATAGTGAAGTCAGCGTGCTGATCACCGGAGAGTCTGGAACGGGTAAGGAAGTTGTCGCCCGCAACCTGCACCTGAACAGCTCGCGAGCAGAAAAGCCGTTCATTCCGATCAACTGTGGTGCCATTCCCCGAGAGTTGCTGGAGAGCGAGCTGTTTGGTCATGAGAAGGGTGCTTTTACCGGTGCTATCTCTTCCCGTGCAGGTCGATTCGAACTCGCCGACGGCGGCACCCTGTTTCTCGATGAGATTGGCGACATGCCACTCAGCATGCAGGTGAAACTCTTGCGTGTGTTGCAGGAGCAGAGTTTTGAGCGGGTGGGTGGCGTCAAAACTATCCAGGCAGATGTTCGTATATTCGCTGCTACCCATAAAGACCTTGAAGAGATGATTGCCAAAGGCGAGTTTCGGCAGGATCTCTACTATCGTCTCAACGTCTTTCCCATTGCCATGCCGGCCCTGCGCGAGCGTATGGAAGACATTCCGCTGCTGCTCAATGAATTGATAGCCGAACTGGAGGCAGAAGGGCGCGGCTCTGTGCGCTTCAATTCCAGCGCTGTGGCTGCCCTGTGTCGTTACTCATGGCCAGGCAACGTGCGCGAACTGGCTAATCTGGTTGAGCGCATGGCGATTCTCCATCCCCATGGCATCGTCGGTGTGCAGGATTTGCCCACTGCCTTTCATCGTGGAGATATCAGCGGGGAAATCAGCCCGCAAGCGGTGGAGCTTGTTGCGACGGAAAGCCAAGCTGCCCAAGGTGCGGAAGAGCAGGAGGATGAAATCCTGCCGATGAAGGGAATTGACCTTAAAGAGTATCTGGCGAATCTTGAGAAGAGCCTCATTGCCCAGGCGCTGGATGACAGTGATGGTGTTGTGGCCAGGGCGGCTACCCGTTTGCAGATTCGTCGCACCACGCTGGTTGAGAAGATGCGCAAGTATCAGTTGCAGCGACCCACGTTGCCAGATGATGGCTCCCAGGATATGGATAACTGATCCGGGATAAAGCGGGTTTACGATTTCAGGGAAGCGGCACTACTGTCTCACCGTCCACGAGCGCAAGCGTCAGTGACAGTTCTATTTGCAGACCGCCGGGATTCTTCTGTTCGATGCGAGCCAGCAAGTTATTCCAGTCTCTCGCCAACCAGATCTCCGTAGAACGTCCGTTGTCCTGTTCACGAATTCGTGCCAGCTTCAGGCAGCGCAGACGGCCTAGCGGTGTATCGATGATTTCCTCACCCATGACCTGGAAGCGATGATTCTCAACTTCTGGACCATCCACCAGGGCATAGTCGAGGATTTTGTCATTCGCGGACTGCTCGCCCTCTGTCAGTAAATCCTGCGCCAGCGCGAGCTGATAGCTGAGCTGATCGAGGACGCCATCTTCAACTTCCAGTGTCCAGGACTGATCCTCTTCGGCACTGACCGCCATGCCCGCATCCCAGTTAAAGCTGACAGATTCCACATCGGAACTGACGCCACTGACCTGGTAGTGATAGAGCTCAGGTTTGATTTGCTCGCCGGTCCAGATGAATTCGGAAGACTGTTCCAGGTCGCCTATCTCCACACCGCCAACCTTGGCCTCCAGCGAGATGTTCAGCCGATAGCGATCATCGCCCTGATGGATAAGGTGGCGTTCGGCATTGCCGCTGATGCCATTGGTGGTGGCCTTGTAGTACGCCGAGAATTCGGTGAGTTCCCCCGCTGCCGTGGCAGAGCAAAGCGTGAAGGCGAGCAGGCCGATGGCAATCCGGTTGATGTCATTCATCACCGGTGCACCTGCACGCCGCCCGGAGGTAACTCGTCTCCGTCCAGCAGCACGCGGTTATTCTCGAGTCGCAACCTGCCGGCTGCATACCAGGACACGACCTTGGGGTAGAGCAGGTGTTCTTTTTCCAGCACCCGCTCGGCGAGTAACTCGGCGGTGTCTTCCTTCAGCACCTTTACCTGGTCCTGGGCGATTACCGGCCCACCATCCAGCTCCTCGGTGACGAAATGAATCGAAACCCCGTGAACTTTGTCTCCGGCATCGATTGCCCGCTGGTGTGTGTTGATGCCAGGATGCTTCGGTAGCAGGGAGGGATGGATATTGATGATGCGACCCGCGTAGTGATTTACAAATTCACTGCCCAGGATGCGCATGAATCCAGCGAGCACCACCAGGTCTGGATGATAGTGATCAATGCACTCCATGAGTGCCAGGTCGAACTCTTCCCGGTTAGGGAATTGTTGATGGTTAATAACCCGGGTTTCGATATTGTCCCGTTCGGCTCTCTGCAGGCCGAAGGCGTCTGCCTTGTTGGAAATGACCGCGGCAATTTTATAGTTGGAGGCATCGCTGTGATCAATCAGCGCCTGGAGGTTGGATCCATTTCCGGAAATCAGCACAACAACATTGCAGTGTGTTGTCTCCATAATTTGTTATTCCTCAGAGCAGGTGATTAAACCAGTGCCACCGGGTCGGTGCCATCTTCCAGCTTGACGATCTCGCCAATGACTCGTGCTTCCTGACCCTGCTGTGCCAGCGTATCCAGCGCAACATTTACCTCAGCTGAACGAACGCACAGCACCAGGCCGATACCGCAATTGAAGGTACGATACATCTCGGCGTCTGCCACGTTGCCCTGGCTTTGTAGCCAGGAAAAGATTTCCGGTCGCTGCCAGCTGCTGGTTTCGATCCGTGCCTGGGCGTCTGCGGGCAACACCCGCGGGATGTTTTCCGTTAAACCGCCGCCGGTGATATGTGCAATGGCATTGATCTCTATTTTCTCCTGCAGGGCCATGACCGCCTTGACGTAAATCACGGTTGGCGCCAGCAGAGTCTCACCCAGAGTGGAATTGCCAAAACTGTCATCCAGGCTGGCAGCACTACGCTCGAGAATCTTGCGAATCAACGAATAGCCATTGGAATGAGGGCCGGAGGAGGCCACACCGATCAGTGTGTCACCAATGTGTACGCGAGACTGATCGATGATGCGTGATTTCTCCACCACACCCACGGCGAAACCAGCCAGGTCATAATCCTCACCCTGGTACATACCTGGCATCTCAGCAGTCTCGCCGCCAATCAGCGCGCAGCCAGCCTGCTCGCAACCGGCACCAATGCCACTGACCACATCGGTCGCAGTCGCTACATTGAGGCCGCCGGTGGCGTAATAGTCGAGAAAGAATAGAGGCTCTGCGCCGCAGACGATCAGATCGTTCACACACATGGCTACCAGGTCGATGCCGATCGTGTCATGACGATTCATCATCATGGCAAGCTTCAGCTTGGTGCCGACACCATCGGTCGCAGACACCAGCACCGGTTCCTTATAGCGACCCGGCAGCTCACACAGGGCACCAAAACCACCCAGCTCGGAAAGCACCTCCGGTCGATTGGTCTTCTTGGTAACTGTCTTGATGGCATCGACCAGTGCATTACCGGCATCGATATCGACGCCTGCATCACGATAACTCAGAGATTCGGCTGCATCGCCTTTGGAGGACATTGATAGCTTTCCTGGTGAATTTGGGCAGGCGAAGTTTAGCAGGAACTGTTTACTGAGTCAGTGCAGCACGCCCATAAGAGAGCACTGTACTGGAGAGCTGCTCTGAGCCAGGGGCAAGAGGAAGAAGAGAGGCGATGGACCGTGCGCAGCATCGGCAGAAAATTGCTCCTGCATTTTCTGCATTCCCGCCATCCCTGGCGGTCATGCC
>CAYTLI010000180.1:0-5624 GCA_964438455.1 uncultured Pseudohongiella sp. | reverse complement strand
ATAGGTATCGCCTGCGCCGCCTGGAAGAAAACACTCGAAGTATAGAGGCCAACAAAACGGTGCTCAGTGGTGATCCTGCCCTCGCTATCAAATTCCTTGATCAACACATAGTCCAGATAGGCAGGTCTATGCACACGAGAAAAATGTGAGGACTTGGCGAAATTGCACAACTGCTTCTCCATGATCAGGTTAGCAGTACCACGCGGCAGGTCTTTTAAATGCACTTTAGCTTTCAGATCGGTCTTGAGTCTGGAGATGCCCATCAACGAGCCCGGCACCAATTCCAGTACCGGGCCACTCTTCAGCTCACGAATCTTGTATTCCTTATAGCCAAGAAAAGTGAAGTGGTTGTTCTGCAACCAGCGAATGAATTCCAGCGCTTCTTTCTGGTCAGATTTTTTAACCGGCAGTTTTTTCGCGGCCGCGATACTGTCGTGGATTTCCTGCGCCTGCTTCATCATCGGCTGGAAGTCTTTGACGGCAGCGGCCACATGACGCAAGGACAGCCTGATAGCTTTCTCTACCTGCTTGATTTGCTGCTCAGAGATCAGCGCGCAGTCCATGCAGCTTAATGCTTCTGCATGAAATTCCGTGTTCGCCTTCTCAGCCAGATCCTGGAGTCGACCAATTGTCGTGGCTGATTTTTTCTTCGCTTTTGCGCCGCTATTGCTGCGACGCACTTTCAATACCGCGTTGTTTACATTCCTGACCACAACGCCTTGCCGATTCAGACACTGGCGAACCGAATCAACCACGAATGGCATATCATCAAGCAGCAGATAGATACTGGTCCCGGTCTGCCGTTGATCGTCATTGGAAAGCACACGATTGACGAACGAAATCTTGGGCTGGCTTTTGTCTCTGCGTTGAATAAATTCCCAGGCATCAACTACAGATTGGAAAATTTCTTCGTCGGTCAGGCGAGACAGCTCTGTCTTGGCAGTGCTGGCAAAATACTGACGAGCGAATAACTGCAGCTTGCTCGCCACACTGCTGCTATATCTCTGCTTGATATACCCATCGAGAGTCTTCAGCCAAGCATTATTTTGATCAGACTTTCCTGCCATCCCTATTCCTCGTGAGCAAGATTTTCACTCCTTCATTTGTAAACAAATGCGGCACTTCAGCAGCGTCGTTGAACAACCAACAATATGGCTACGAAGCCCGTAATATCGCTACATTCCGCTACAATATTGGTCCTGCCTTCGCCTAGACATACACTGCAAAACGTTTACAATCCCTCACTTCGCCCTCAGCGCCCACTGGATCCACTGACGGCGCGCACAAGCCCAGAATAAATCTCAAGACACTGCTTTTTGATGTCCTGATGCAGCACCCCGAAATGAATTAAAAGCGAGAGAGTATCTACGATGAGTCACCACGGAATAATAACAGAACTCAAAGGCTGGTTATCCCAGCAGATCATTGGCCAGGAACGCCTTCTCGATCGCTTGCTGATTGCTCTTCTGGCCGATGGCCATCTGCTGGTAGAGGGTGCCCCAGGTCTTGCAAAGACCAAAGCGATTAAAGATCTATCACGTGCCATCGAAGGCGATTTCCATCGTATCCAGTTTACTCCCGACCTGTTACCTAGCGACATCACCGGTACCGAGGTATTTCGACCCGAAGACGGATCCTTCCGTTTCCAGCAGGGCCCGATCTTTCACAACCTGGTCCTGGCTGACGAGATAAACCGGGCACCGGCAAAGGTTCAATCTGCGCTGCTGGAAGCCATGGCCGAGCACCAGGTGAGTGTGGGCAGGGAATCATTTACCCTGCCACCACTGTTTCTGGTGATGGCTACCCAAAACCCGATCGAACAGGAAGGAACCTACCCGCTCCCGGAAGCACAGCTCGATCGCTTCCTCATGCATGTCACTATCGACTATCCGTTGATAGAGGCCGAGCGGGATATCCTGCACCTGGTTCGGGATGAGGCTGCGAATAAGGTCCAGGAACCACCAAAACAGATCGCCCAGAAGGACTTGTTTGAAGCACGGCAGGAGATCCTCGCCATGCACATGGCACCGGAGGTCGAGGAATATATCATCCAGCTCATCATGGCCACCCGTAATCCTCAGGCCTACGGCGACGACCTGGCTTCGTGGCTCGAATACGGCGCCAGCCCCCGCGGCACCATCTCACTGGATCGCTGTGCACGAGCCCATTCCTGGATTCAGGGCAGGGATTTCGTCAGCCCGGACGATGTCCAGGAAATCATGTTCGACGTTCTCCGCCATCGAATCCTGCTAAGTTTCGAAGCGGAAGCCAGCGGTGTCACCCCGGACCATGTTTTGGAGACTGTTCGCGAACGTGTGCCTTCGGCCTGATAACCCGGATCACAGCGCATGTCCGCAAGGCTCTCCATAGACCCACAACATGCCCGCTACCAGAGCAAGGGAGCGGTCATTTCCCTGCAGCAGCTCCTGGTGCAGCGCTATGCGGCGCGAACCCTCGAATACCTCGCCCATACCCGTTCCATAGCAGGCATTTCGGGATTGCACCTGTCGAAGATGCGCGGCCGTGGCATCGACTTCGAAGAATTCCGCCCCTACCAGCCCGGAGACGACATCCGCCTGATTGACTGGCGTGTCACCGCCCGCACGAGCCGACCATTCACCAAGGTATTCCGCGAAGAACGTGAAAGGCCCGTCATCATAGCGGTAGATCAGACTCACAACATGTATTTTGGCAGCCAGGTGGCATTCAAGTCTGTCATTGCGGCCCAGGCGGCGGCAGTTTTCTGCTGGTTGGCTATAGATAATGGAGATCGTGTCGGCGGATTGGTGTATTCCGACGTGGAAGCCTCGCTGGTGCGCCCGAAGAGATCACGGCGTTCCGCACTGCACCTGCTAAACCAGATTTTCCTGTACAACCAGAAGCTGCAGGAAGTAAAGGATCCGGAAAGCCAGGTGCCCACCGATCCTGACTACCAGCCTGGCCTCGCCCATGCACTCGGACAGATTCGCCGTATCACCAAACCCGGCAGCACGCTGTACGTGATTTCTGACTTCATCAGCCTGGATGAGAAGGCCCTGCAATACCTGAATCAGCTGTCCAGGCATAATAATGTTATCTGCTGCCTGGTCTACGACGCCCTGGAGGAAACTCTGCCGGTGCCGGGCATCTACAGTATTACCGACGGTGCACGCAAGGGAGCCCTCAACACCCACAATAGCAAGGCCCGCCTCCGCTACCGCGAGCAATTCGCCGCACGTATGGAGCGCCTCGAATCAGAGCTGGACAAATTACAGATACGACTGATTAAAATGCGTACCAATCAACTGGTTGTGGAACAGATTAGGGAATGGATAGCGAAGAACTATTAGCGCAACTCGCCGACATTCATCTGCCTGAACCGGTAAGCTTGTGGCCACCGGCTCCCGGCTGGTGGATTCTCGCGCTGCTGCTGCTGGTCGGCATCGTTCTGGTCGTGCGTCGTATTTTGCAGGCAAGGACGCGCAGGAAAATTTGTGAGTTCGCCCTGGCTGAACTCGACCAGTGCTACCAGCAACTCAGCAGTAACAATGAAACTGACCCGGATCAGGCAAAACTACGCTACGTTAATCAAGTCAACTCGGTATTGCGTCGGGTCGCCCTGGTGCATTTTCCCCAGTCAGGGGTTGCCAGTCTCGGCGGCAAGGCATGGGTTGATTTTATTCAGGAAAAAGGTGAATCTTCCCTTTTAAATGAAGAACTTGCGGCCGCACTCGCCCATGGCCGATTCCAGACTCGATGCGATGTCGATAGCAGCGCTCTGCATGAAATGAGTCGTGTCTGGGTACGGGGCCTGTATCTGGACCCCCCTCGTCCCCCCTCAACTCAAGATGAGGGTTCAGGCCCAGCAAGTAAGCAAAAGGACCAGCCAATCCATGCTTGAATTTACCTGGCCCTGGGTGTTTCTGGCCCTTCCCCTGCCACTGATAATCTACAGAATCGTAAACCGGGCTCCGCGCCAGGACGCAGCGCTCTATGTGCCGTTTTTTAGCGTCCTCAGTCGCCTGCAGTCAGACACAGAGAACATTACCAGTAGTCGCTTGCTTAACCTGATCTGTTGCAGCCTGATCTGGTTGCTTCTGGTGCTGGCTGCGAGCCGCCCGCAATGGTTGGGCGAGCCAGTACAACTTCCGTCAACTGGTCGCGATCTGATGCTATCTGTCGACATCTCCGGAAGTATGGAGGCTCAGGACATGGTAGTCGGCAATCGTCAGGCATCCCGTATCGACGTGGTTAAGGCCGTCGTCGGCGACTTCGTTGAACGCCGCGAGGGCGATCGGCTTGGACTTATCCTGTTCGCCGCCCATGCCTATATCCAGGCTCCACTGACCTTCGACCGTGATACGGTTGGCCAGCTTCTGGAAGAAGCCGAGATCGGAATCATTGAAGAGTCAGCCACTGCTATCGGCGATGCCATCGGGCTGGCTGTACTACATTTGCGTAATCGGCCTGAAAACAGCCGGGTGCTGGTGCTGCTGACAGATGGCGTTAATAACGCTGGCGCGGTTTCCCCTGAGCAGGCAGGTCAGCTCGCACAACAGGAAAACATCAAGATCTATACCATAGGCATCGGCGCTGACCAGGTCGTGCAACGCACTTTCTTCGGCGCCAGGGCAATCAATCCTTCGGCAGAACTTGATGAACAGGTGCTGACCCAGATCGCCGAGTCTACGGGCGGACGCTATTTCCGCGCCCGTGACGTCAATGACCTGGTCGAGATCTATGAGGAACTGGATCGCCTGGAAACCATCGAGCAGGACGAACAGACCTATCGCCCTACCCGGGTACTTTTTTACTGGCCACTCGGCGCGGCGCTGATCATCAGTTTCATTCTGGCGCTGTTTTCAATTCCCTGGCTGTCTTTGGCCGGCAAGGCACGCATCGAGGATGATGAAGATGAGTCGTCGCCAGCAGAAGGGAGTGCCGCCTGATGGAGATTCTCGTGCCAGGCAATTTACTGGAGAACTTTCATTTCCTGCGTCCCTTATGGTTGCTGGCGTTGATACCTGCCCTGCTGTTCTTCGTTGCCATGTGGCGAGTGAATTCCGTAGTTACCGCCTGGGACAAAGCCATCGATAAATCTCTGCTCCCCTATTTACTGGATCGCAGCAAGAATGCTGCCCAGCGAACACCATTGTTGCTGTTGCTGGCGGCCTGGTCATTGTCCGTCATTGCCATGTCCGGCCCGGTCTGGGAGCAACTGCCACAACCGGTGCAGAAACGCGAAGACGCCCTGGTAATTGCGCTCGACCTGTCCCTTTCCATGTTCGCACCTGATCACAGCCCATCCCGTATCGACCTGGCGAAACGCAAGCTCAGAGACATACTGGCACTGAGACAGGAAGGTCAAACTGCACTGGTCGTCTATGCCGGCGACGCACATACGGTGACGCCCCTCACTGACGACGTGGTGACCATCGCCGCCCTGGTGCCATCATTGAGCCCGAATATCATGCCGCTGTTTGGCAGCGACCCTGTGGCAGCAGTGGATATGGCCATTGGCCTGCTCGATGACGTGGAAGCGACTCGCGGCCGTATTCTGCTAATGACCGATGGCATCAATGGATTCAGCGAGGAGCAGATTCTTGCCGATCGCCTGCTTGATACTGACTACGAGTTGCTGGTCA
>CAYTLI010000179.1:0-5683 GCA_964438455.1 uncultured Pseudohongiella sp. | reverse complement strand
AGATCTTATTGTTTTCATAGTGTGCCCCTATTTGAGCGCTGAATGGCCCGTATTTACTGGCTTGGCCACCTGACAGAGGGCCTGTTACGGGGATAGCTGGCTGGCTGAATTCGAAACTCAGCTCCACAATTTAGCAGTCTAAATAGCTTGCCGGGAAGCTTTTTGATTTGCATCAAATGGGGGGCCGCCGAAAGCCACTGGACATGGACCCGCGAAGCCGCTTGAATGGGGCGTCGCCCCTGAGGAAATCCCCATGCCAAAGACCTTCGAACTACTCTGTGTGACCTCCGGTCGCGTCATTCTCGGTCTCTATTTTTTGCTCCCGGGAGCTGTGCTGAAGATCGTCAATCCCGAGGGCACGGCCCAGGCGATGGCGGACAAAGGCATGTTTGCCGTTTCCTTCTTCCTGATACTGACCATCATCATCCAGCTCGTGGGCGGCATTAACATGATCGTCGGTTACCAGACCAAGATAACTGCCTTTATTTTAGCCGGGCTCACTATCGTCATCAGCCTGGTGATGCACAATTTCTGGGAGGTCGCCAGCGAGACACAAAACTTCGTCAAGAATCTGGGCATCATGGCCGGATTGTTGGTGGCGGCGGGCCTGGGAGCAGGGGAATGGAGTGTGGATCACAAGTTGAAGAACAAGCGAGCACAGTCGTGAAAAGCAAACTGCTGCTTCTTCTCGCGTTATATATCCCGGTTGCATTGGGCCAGGCTGACTATCCGCCTGCCTACCCGCGCGAAGGCGCGACAAACGTTCTCGAGAATGAGCATGTCATTGTCTGGGACATCAGCTGGTTGCAGGAAGACTATCCTTTCCACAGGCATCGCTACGATCACACCGGAGTCTACTATCAGCCAGGTGACAGGATCATCACGTCGGTTGAAGGTGAAGAACGGGAAGTGCATACCGATCCCTGGAACATTTCCTTCCAGCTTGCGGAAGTCACTCATCGGGAATCTGGCATCAGTACCGAGCCTTTGCAGGCGGTGTTTATCCAGATGAAGCGACCAGTGTCCGGGGCGGTGGCTACAGATTCTTCATTGCCAGTCTTTCCCCACAACAATCCACTGGAAAGACGAGTCAACGATCGTGTTCGGGTTTGGGAATACAACAGCACTGTTTCAGGTGCAGAGGCGGCCCATGTGCACAAGCACGATGCCGTTGTTGTCTGGTTCGACGCTGACACGCAGCCTAATGTGCATTTTGTTACAGCAGGCACAAGCCACCTGACGGATGTGCCATCAGCTGCGGCAAGAGTGTTTGTGTTCGAAATCCTGTAGCCGAAAGCAGCTCGGTTAAAGACGCTGGCAGAAAATAATTCTGTCCCCGTTTTCTGCTCTTGTTATTCATCATCCTTGTTTTTGCGTCCCATGGGTCTCACTTCCCCAAGTCCGCCAAACGCATCAAACAGCGCATTAAAGAAGCCAGACAGTTCCAGCGTCATCAGGGCGAAATCCTGATCGAATTTCTGCGCCGGAGTGACATCCTCAGCACCTTCCATGTTTTCTTCGATGGCTTCAAATTGCAGGCGCTTGATGGAAAGGTCATCGTTCACCAGACAATGAATGACATGATTCCATGACAAAGCCAGGCTTTTTACCTGCTTGCCAGCGTCCAGGTGGATGGCAATTTCATCGCCGGTCAGGTCCTGACTCGTGCAGCGCACGACATTATTGCTGTCCTGTGGATTGTGTAGAACCACATCTTCCAGCAGGCTGAAATTGGTGGCGAGTTTCTTGTCCCGAAGCCAGCGGGTCATGATGTCTGCTGGTGCGGTGCGGGTTTGGGGCAAACCAACCGGAAACGAAGTCAGGCTATCACGCAGCAGATTGACCAACTCTTCAGCGCGGGAAGCGCTGGCGCTATCCACCACCAGCAGCCTGTCCTTTACAGAGATGAAGGCATAGGTTTGTTGGTTTTTAGTGAAGGCACGAGGCAGCAGCGAGGCATAGACGTTATCCTGAATCTCCCGCCGTTCCTTCCGATACACTTTGCGGGACTGGCGCTGCTCGATCTCTGCGACTTTTTCTGCGGTTTCCTGGCGAACCACAGACATGGGCAGGAGCCGATCCTGGTTCTGCGCACACACCATGATGAAGTTGCCAATCACATGGGTGAGCAGGGGCGCAGTTTCTGCATCATCTTCGCTGGTTTCAGCATCGCCCAGGGGGCTGACCCAGCCCAAGCTGGACTTCTCATAATTGTTGCAGGGGGTGAAGTGCAGCTCACTCAGTTGGGATTCCAACTCTTCCTGGCTGTAGTCAAAGGGTTCGGTCAGGTAAAACAGGCGTGCATTCTTGAAAAACATGGATGATCTTTTGCGGGATTAAGCGAAGCGGTGGATTATGCCCAAGGGCAAGGCATCCTTAAAGGAATAATGTGCAATTCGAATAGCTGAAAGCAAAGCTGGTGAATAACCTGCTGTCAGTTGGCGAGCTGTTCCATGACACCCATCCAGTCTTCTTCGGCTTTCGCCAGTTGTGATTTCAGCTCACCCTGCTTCTGCAGGATCTCGGTGAGCTCTGCCTTTCTTGCTTCTTCATAGATGCTGCTGTCGGCGAGCTTCTGTTCGAGTTGCTTAAGTTTGCTGTTGATCTGATCGATTTCTCGCTCCAGTTGCTTCTCCTGCTTGCGCAGCGGTGCCTGTTGCTCGCGGCGCAGCGCGGCTTCCTGGCGCTGTTGCTTCTTGTCGAGTTTGCCGGAGTCTGGCTTGCCGCCATGCTCCTTGCTGGATTGCGTTGCCGATGCCTGGGTGTTCAACCACTTCTCGTAGTCGCCGAGGTCGCCCTTGAACTCGGCGAACACGCCCTGGTGAATGGAATAAAACTCATCCACAGTGTTGCTCAACAAGTGCCTGTCGTGAGACACGATGATCAACGCGCCCTGGAATTCCTGCAGGGCAATGGTCAGTGCATGCACCATGTCCAGATCAAGGTGGTTGGTCGGTTCATCCATCAATAGCAGGTTGGGTTTGCTGCGCACCACCTTGGCCAGGGCCAGGCGCGCCTTCTCGCCACCAGAGAAGATACAGATCTTCTCGTTGATGCGCTCGCCCTGGAAATCGAAGCCGCCGAGAAAGTTGCGGATCTCCTGGGAGCTTGCCTTCGGGTCCAGTTGTTGAATGAGATCAAACGGTGTCGATTGCTGGTTGAGTTCGTCGATCTGGTGCTGGGCGTAGTAACCGATGTTCAGTTTCTTCGCGCGGGTAATCTCGCCAGCTAAGGGGGCAAGTTGTTCGGATAGCACCTTTAATAGTGTCGATTTGCCGCTGCCGTTAAAACCCAACAGGCCGATGCGGGTATCGGAACGAATGCCCAGGGTGATTTTCTCTACCAGTGGCGAGTCGAAACCGATGCTGAGCTTGTCGATCTGCATCAGGAAGTCCGGCAATTGATCGAGTGTCGGGAAATGAAAACTGAATGGCGAGTCGATGTGTGCCGGTGCGATCTCCTGCATGCGGTTGAGCTCTTTTAACCGGCTCTGGGCTTGTTTCGCCTTGCTCTCCTTGTAACGAAAGCGGCGCACGAAGGCCTCGATCTCATCGCGGCGTTTCTGTTGCTTGGCGATCATCGCCTGTTGCAGGGATAACTTCTCGGCGCGCAATTTTTCATAGGCGCTGTAATTGCCGGTATAAGCCACCAGTTTGTTGCCTTCAAAACTGATTACATGGTTGATCACACCGTCGAGAAAGGAACGGTCGTGAGAGATGATCAACAGCGTGCCCTGGTAACGCTGTAACCATTGCTCCAGCCACACGGTTGCTTCCAGGTCCAGGTGGTTGGTGGGCTCGTCGAGCATCAACAGATCAGAAGGGCACATCAGTGCCGCGGCAAGGTTCAGGCGTACGCGCCAACCGCCGGAGAATTGGCTGACCGGTTTTACAAAATCTTCTTTGTCGAAGGCGAGGCCTGATAACAATTGTTCGGCCCGATTGTTGATGTTGTAGCCGTCGATATTCTCCAGCTCGCTATGCAGGTGAGCCATGGCGTGGTGATCATGTTCGTCTTCTGCTTTTTCAAGCGCCTGTTCCAATCCGCGAAACTGCGTATGTGCATCGATGACGAATTCCAGGGCTGTGCGACTGCTGCCTGGCGTCTCCTGGGACATGGTGGAGATGCGCAGGTCGTTGGGTAACTCGATGCTGCCCTGTTCGATAGGAATCTCTTCCGCGAGCGCCTTGAACAGGCTGGTCTTGCCCGCACCATTACGACCGATGATACCGGTGCGCTGGCCTACGCGCAGCGTGATGCTCGCGTCCTCGAACAGGGTTTGATTGCCCCGCATAAGGGTGACGTTATTTAGGGAGATCATTGCCTGGGAAGGTGGCTCAACACCAACTGGCTGCGCCAGCATTGGGAGATTTCAGCAATTCCTTGATGTTGGCTTCGATCACACCATAGCCCACATTGCCATAGAGCTTTTGTCGACCCTCGTTGAGCACGAAGGTCGGGCTGCCGGTGACATTGAGTAACTCCTTGTCGCGCATGTCGCCTTCCAGCAAGGCATGGGCCTCGCCGCTGCACATCATTTCTTCTACCGGCGCTTTCTCAATCTCGATTTCGTCCAGCAGTTGAGCAAGTACATTGGCGTTGCTGATATCCAGGGCACGCTCGAAGAAACTCTCGCGCACATGGTGCAACAAGGGTTCAAATTTCTCCGGGGCTGCTTTCTGCACCGCTTTCAGGATCAGATGCGCCGGTGTGGAAGAGAGCGGACGACTGCTGCGCCAGATGTCTGGGTGCAGATTGATGTGACTGAACTGCTTGCCAACTTCCTGCAGGTGATCGGCGAATCCATCGTAGCCACCCCGGTCTTTCCAGGTAGTCGCCATCTTGTGTCGCGTGTCGGCAAATACCGAACAGAAGCGATAGTCCACCTCGACCTGCTCGCCAAACTGGCGATCGACTTCATCGATGCGGGCCTGGGCGATGTAGGCCCAGACACAAAGCACATCTGAATAACAAGTGAGCGAGATTTTGGAATCGGGCATTAGCAGAACAACAGAATCATTAATTACAAGACTCGCTAGACCGTGCTATTGGTCCAACTCGTCGGCTATCACTTCCAGGTAAGCGCTTTCCAGTCTTTCGATGGCGCGTATGTAACCGGCAGGATCGACAAAGGTATCCGGATCGTATGGCTGTCCAGGTTGATACTTGTCATGCATGCTGTATTGTCCATTGTGCGCCGACACCCACACGTCGACCGGAATCTTCTTCTGGTTGTTGTAGGTAGTGGCGAAGTCGACGGCGACGCCTTCATAAGTTGGATCGACAACGATCTGTTTACCGCCATTAATGGTGCCCATGTTGATGATGCCGACATTGTAGTCCCGACCATTCTCGTTCACTTCGAAGGTATAGCTGGAGCTGCCCTCCGTGTGACCCGGATGTTCATGCACGGTAATCACCAGATCGCCGAGGGTGATGACATCGCCCTGGCGAATGATGCGATCCACCTCGACCGGCTCGAACGTCTCGCGCCCGCCAAAGTGAGCATCGCTGAATCCACCATCTTCCAATACTCGCGCATCTTCCGGTGTCGCCCATACTTCCGCACCAGTGATTTCCTTGATCTCCGCCATGGCGGCAGTGTGGTCCCAGTGCGCCTGCATGGTGAGCAAGATGCGCACATCTTCCAGGCGGAATCCCAGCGACTCGATGTTGTTGCGAA
>CAYTLI010000178.1:0-5687 GCA_964438455.1 uncultured Pseudohongiella sp. | reverse complement strand
TGTCTCGGTGATTGCCAGCTCATCCTGACTAAAAATCTCATGCAGCACTTTTACGAAGACCAGCTTGCCAGATCGGCCTTGCTTACTCTCGATAGAATCAACTACCGATCTTCTTCTGCCGGTTACGCCGATTTTCAGGGGGCGATGAAACTGCAACTCACTTCCCGCCCACATGCGCCGGGGAAGGTCCACTGGCGGCAGAAACTCTCCTCGCTTCTGGTGACCGTCATTGGCCAGTTCTTCCCAGGGAGCTGTTTCCAGGAAATACAGCCAGTGCCACAAAGGAGGGATCTCACGGTTGTCTCCTAATGCTGCTGCAAAATTGCCCAGGGTGGCGAGCATCGCTCGTACAGGCGCGTCGGTTAGATACTGTTCAGCGAATTGTTCTCGTCCAATCCATTGTTGATAGGATTCGGTATTCATAAGGTCCCTTTGCCATTGTGTGGCTAGCTGAAATGTAATGGATGGGGGTCCGAGTTACCACTACAATGTGTCTCAGGAAAACAAACAGAAGCATCAGGTTCACGCAGTGACAGGTAAATATTTTGAGCAGCTGACAGTAGGGGAAAAATATACCCACGAACCCGCGCAGATAATGGTTCAGGAGGACAATGTTCGGTTTTGTGAGATGACGCGGAATACACAACCGCTGCATCTTGATGAAAAATTTGCAGCCAACACTGTTTATGGACAAGTGATCGTAAATAGCTTGTATACCCTGAGTCTGCTGATTGGCGCTTCGGTGGCAGAGACTACCGAGGGGACCACGCTCGGTAACCTGGGCTTCGAGAGTACCGAGTTTCCAAATCCGGTATTTAATGGTGATACGCTGGTATTCACAACTGAAGTGCTTGCCAAACGCGAATCGAGAAGCAAACCTGATCGTGGCATTGTTCAGTTTCGCCATGTTGCTATCAACCAGCGCGACGAAGTGGTGTGTGAATGCGTACGCAAGGCCATGATGTTGAAGCAATCAAATACAAATTAGGGGAGAAGGATATTGCCTGTAAAACCTCAACCCGGCAGTAAGGGTCCACGTCGCTCTCTTCATTTCGTTCCTGGCGGCAATGAGCGCATGTTTGCCAAGGCGTTGGAGCTGCCCGCGGACACCTTGATACTTGATCTGGAAGATTCGGTTACTGCGGAGAACAAGATTGCGGCGCGCTCAATGGTTTGCGAATGGATAGAAGCGGCTGATTTCGCTGGCAGGGAGTGCCTGGTACGGATCAATCCCCAGGACACGCCCTGGGGCAGGGATGATCTGGATGCGGTGCTTGCAGCGGGTCCGGACGGCCTGGTGCTACCTAAAGTCGTAACCCGGAGCAATGTGGATGCCATCGATCAGATCGTGTCGGCGGCAGAAAGGGAGAGGGAGTTACCTGAACAGGCGCTGTCCCTGGTGCTGATTGCTACTGAACTACCAGAGGCTGTATTTCACCTGCATGAACTTGCCAGCAATTCGCGCGTAGATGGCATGACCTGGGGAGCCGAAGATCTATCAGGGGCACTTGGCTCTCATGCGACAAGAGACGACCAGGGCAATTACCTGGACGTATTCCGCTATGTGCGTGCCCAATGTTTGCTGGCTGCAGCGGCGGCAGAAGTGCAGGCTATCGATGCGGTGTATATCGATTACAAGAACGGTAAGGGCTTGAAAAAGGAATGCAGTGATGCCGCCAACATGGGATTTACAGGCAAGATCACTATCCATCCGGACCAGATCGAGGTCGTCAACACCGCGTTCACGCCAACCCAGGCAGCTATTGACGAAGCTCATGCCTTACTTGCGGCGTTCGATGAAAATGCTGCTGAAGGCAAGATGGCGTTCTCCTTTAACGGACAAATGGTTGATGTGCCTCATCTTAAACGCGCGCGCCGCATTCTTGCCTTGGCGGCGCAACTCGCTGGGCAAACCAGCTAATCGTTATGGATTTTACTGAGAGTGAAGAGTCAGGGCTGATTCGCGAATCGGTGGCACGGCTATGTGCCGATTTTCCTGATGAATACTGGGAACGCCATGACCGGGAAGGACTCTATCCCCAGGACTTCTTTCAGGCAATGGCAGATGCGGGATGGATTGGTACCGCAATCCCGGAAGCCTATGGCGGATCTGGCAAAGGTATTCAGGAAGCCGCAGTAGTATTGGAAGAAGTGGCAGCTTCTGGAGCGGCCATGAATGGTGCGACACCGATTCACCTGTCCATGTTTGGCATGCATCCGGTTGTGCGTCATGGCAGTGAGGAGATGAAGCGCAAATACCTGCCCGATGTAGCCACCGGAAAATTGCAGGTGGCCTTTGGCGTGACAGAGCCGGATGCCGGCAGCGATACCACTTCCATTACCACCAGCGCGCGGCTTGCAGATGGCCACTACCGGGTTAAAGGGCGGAAGATCTGGACCACCAAGGCGCTGGAATCTGAGCGTGTGCTGTTGCTAGTGCGTACCACGCCGAGGGAGGAAGTTGCCACCAGGACAGAGGGCATGACCCTGTTGCTCGCCAGATTGCAAACGCCAGAGGTGACAATTTCGCCAATTCCGAAACTGGGTCGCAATGCTGTACAAACCTGTGAAGTCGTCTATGACAACCTGGAGGTAGAAATCAGTGACCGGATTGGTGAAGAAGGCAAAGGCTTCAAATATTTACTCGATGGTCTGAATGCGGAGCGCATTCTCATCGCGGCAGAAGCTATCGGTATTGGCAGGGCCGCCCTGAGGAGGGCGGTCAATTATGCGAATGACAGGGAGGTATTCGGTCGTCCAATCGGCAAGAACCAGGGCATTGCATTCCCTCTTGCTGAGGCCCATGCCCGGCTTGAAGCCGCTCGCCTGATGGTGAGCAAGGCGGCGTTTCTGCTCGATAGTGATCTGCCTTGCGGCGCGGAAGCCAACATGGCCAAGTGGTTGGCGGCAGAGGCAGGTTTTTTCGCCGCTGACCAGGCAATCCAAACCCATGGCGGATTCGGTTATGCCAGGGAATTCCACGTCGAACGCTACTGGCGCGAGGCACGATTAATGAAGCTGGCACCGGTCTCCCAGGAGATGATTCTCAACTACCTTGCCGAGCACGAATTGGGATTGCCGCGCTCGTATTAGCTCAACAATTCGCTGATAAACATTCGCCTCGCAGGCCTGTTATCATGAAGCACACAATCCCTTTTTTGCCAATTCACCAGAGGCTGGTCATGCTGATTCGAACCCTACAATCATTATTGCGCGCCATCGTGCTTGCCACTTTCCTCGTTTGCACGCCAGCCCTGGCGCAGGATTCTAATCACGACCCGGAATTTCAATATGTGGAGCCATTCCAGGTATTCGATAATCTCTATTATATTGGCAGCAAATGGGTTTCTTCATGGCTGTTGGTAGGGGATCAGGGCCTCATCGTCTTCGATGCCATGTATGAAGGCCTGACTGATCTGGCGATTCAGAATATTCGCGACCTTGGATTTGACCCGGACGACATTCGTTACCTTATCGTGTCCCATGCTCATTATGATCACGTGGGCGGCGCTCTCAAATTTCAACAGCAATTTGGTGCTGTAACCATGATGTCGGAAGCAGACTGGGCTATGACCGAGCAACCGGCGGTGTACAGAGAATACCCGAAGCCGATAAGGCATCTCACCGTGAGCGATGGCAGCACCCTGAATCTCGGGCGCACCCGCGTGCAGTTCATGCTGACTCCGGGTCACACGCCAGGGGTCTTGTCTTCGATCTTCACCGTTTATGACAATGGCTATCCCCATGAAGCGTTCCTCTTCGGTGGCGCAGGGCTCAATTTTGAAGGTGTTGAGCTGGCCCAGGCTTACGTGGACAGCATTCGAAAAATGCAGCAATTGCAGGGAATCGAAGTTAACCTCGCCAACCATCCAGAGCAGGGCGAAACATTCGAACGTTACGCCATGCTGCAGGAGCGACAAGATGGTGATCCCCATCCGTTCGTGGATCCGGAAAGCTGGAACGCCTACCTGGAATTGCGCCTGCGCCTGGGTATGGAAAAGCTGGAAGACGAGCAGGCAAATAACTAGAACTGTTCGCTGCCCAGCAGCCTAGTTGTCTTTGCGCAGGAAGAATTGCTTCGTCGCATCGTCGGCCGGGAAATAACTCTCTATCAGCAGTTCTTCCATGCCAATATCCAGGGCTGAGCCAAACTGGCTTACCGTGGTAAACGTCTTCAGGGTCAGGTCACCCAATTTAAAATCGACAGTCAACATAGGGCCGTCCTCAGCCGGCTCATCAGGCTGCTGCCAATTGGCGGGTACTTCCAATTCCAGCAATTCTTCGTAAAGCTTCTGGTGAGCGGGTTTTCCGTAAGCCAATACCTGCTTTCGCAAGCGCCGCAACAGATGACTTGCTACCTCGTCCCAGTTGCTGACCAGCGGCTTGAACATGTCCTCCCTGAACAATGCTTCCATCAGGTTATGTGTGGCTATTTTTTCCAGATCACCGAGGGCGAGAGCCATGAGTTTCTGCTGTGCCTGATTTGCCATCAACAAGTTATAACTGCCGTCCATGACAAGAGCCGGATAGGGGTTATGATTATCGAGAATTAGCTGCAATGCATTGTGCACGGCTGCCATCTCGTCGCTGTCCAGGTCCAGCTCACTGTAGGCTGCCGCATAGCCGCCTGAGTTCAGCAGCAAATTACTGTCCTTCAGTGGCAGGTTCATCACATCCGCCAGGCGCAGCAGCATCTCTCTGCTGGGTCGGGTACGACCGGTTTCGATAAAGCTTATGTGGCGTGAGGAAACATCAGCCAATAAAGAGAGCTCAAGCTGCGACAAACGACTGCGCTTTCTGTATTCACTGAGTAAGGGGCCAACTGCGGTCATGGGTGCCTCCCGTATAGCAACAATGGAGTAATTGTAGGCTGCAGAACGGGGTGAAACCATTACCTGACAGGTAATGATCTGGGTGAGATTTTTGTGGGTTAAGGTTTAGCGGGCAGCGCCGGTGGTTCAATCTGCCAGCGGGCAAAGGTGCGGCGAGCCTCACTGAGTTGCGCCGACTCCATGCGCTGCTCCACCGTGCTGCGGAATGACTCGGCCTCAGGATGTTCGTGCAGGACGGCCATGCTGGACCAGGCATGGGAGAGGACGTAGTCCCGATCTACCGGATCGCCATCGAAGTACATATTGGCCAGGGCGAAGGCGGAGCTGCCGTGCCCGCCCTGAGCCGCAGCGGTAAACCAGGCAATTCCGGTGTCCACGTCTCGCTCGACACCGGTGCCATCCAGGTAGAGAGAACCCAGATTCGCCTGGGCTCCGAGATGGCCCTGAATTGCGGCGGCTTCAGTCCACTGAAAAGCCAACTCGACATTCTGGTCGACTCCTTGACCGGTGAAATAGAGAATTGCCAGATTGTATTGGGCGACATCGAGCCCGGATTCGGCGGCAGCGGAAAATTCGCGGAAGGCGGTATCGTAGTCGCCCCGAAATACCGCATCCAGGCCATCTTCGTAGTCGGCGAATGCAATATTTGGCACTGTCAGGGCCAATAGGCTGGAGATCAATAGGTGTGCGCGCTGCATGGGTTCATTTACCTGCTCAAAAACCGCTTATCGCTATGAAATTTCAGCGATTTCGCTATAATACCGCCCCTCGATTGAGCTGCCTATAGCCCAATCACCAGATACGCACCCGTAGCTCAGCTGGATAGAGTACCTGGCTACGAACTAGGGGGTCGCA
>CAYTLI010000177.1:0-5721 GCA_964438455.1 uncultured Pseudohongiella sp. | reverse complement strand
GAGATCGAAACTCAATCGATTGCTCGCCGGCTTCGTAGGTGCGCCGCTCGCAGTAGGAGCATTCGCTCTTTCTGTTGGTGCAACTTCGTCGGCGAGTGCAGAAGAGCTGGAAGAGGTGGTCGTCACCGGTTCCAGAGCAAAACCAAGAACGGTGGAAGATTCCCCCATCCCAGTTGATGTGTTCAGCCAAGCTGAACTCGAAGAGGTCGGTTACACGGATTCGAATGAGGTCATTAAGACACTCGTTCCGTCGTTCTCGATTGGCCGTCAGCCAATCAGTGATGGCGCGACGTTCATTCGTCCAGCCGCGTTACGAGACCTGCCAACCGACAAGACTCTCGTCTTGGTCAACAACAAGCGTCGGCATAGAGCAGCACTCGTGACCATTGGTGGTTCAGGCACCCAGGGCCCAGACATAGCGACTATTCCAATGAGCGCCGTAAAGAGTATTGAAGTATTGCGTGATGGTGCGGGCGCAATCTACGGGACTGACGCTATCGCCGGAACGATTAACTTTATTTTGAAAGACAACAGCGAAGGCGGGTCATTGTCCGTCGACGCGGGCGAATACTCGGAAGGTGACGGAGGAAGCGTTACGGTTCGGGGTAACATCGGCCTACCTTTGGGCGACAGTGGTTTCCTCTCTATCTCTGGTGAGGCTTATGAAGCTGACCCGACCTATAGGGGAGAGCAGTACTGTCAGTCTTGGTTTGCAGTACCAGGTTGTGACGGCCAGAATGGCTCATACGCCTCGTTCGTGGCCAACGGTCGGGCAGATCGCGTTGCTGCATCTCAAGAAGCTTCTTATCTGAATAATTTCGCAAACGCATCAGTCGAGACCGAGAATGGAATTGTCCAGCCTTGGGGTAGGCCCAATGAGAAGCGATCCGGTATTTTCTATAATGCCGCAATTCCTGTTGAAAATGGTGAGATCTACTCTTTCGGTAACTACACGACCAGTGAAGCTGATGGCGGGTTTTTCTATCGTTATCCGTTTAATGGAACGATTGAAAACCTTCGTACACAGGATGGAAGCATCTACTCGCCGCTGGAACTTTTTCCAGGAGGTTTCACGCCTCGTTTCTTTGGGGAAGTCACAGATGTATCGATCGTAGGCGGTTGGAAAGGTGATCTGACTCCAGATATGACATTGGATGTAAGCGCTCGCTATGGAAGTAACGAGATAGACTACGTGCTATCCAATACGATCAACCCTTCTATGGGCGATACCAGCACGCAGACAAGTTTCAAGAACGGTGACTTGACCAACACAGAGCTGCAATTGCAAGCTGATTTCACCTATGCGCTTAGCGATACTGCGACGCTGGCATTTGGTCTGTCGTTTATTGATGAAGAATATGAAATCGGAGGCGGCGAGCCTGCTTCATATGAAGCGGGACCCTATTCGGTTCAGGATCCATGGGGCTTTTGTGATGACAACGGTGCGGCAACAGCTGCTGGCACTGCAGTCATAGCCAACGGTTCTTCGCTTGATTGTTCGGATAGCAGCGACCCTGTGTATCGAGTTGTGGGTGTTGGCTCGAACGGGTTTCCTGGCTATTCCCCAGAATTCTCCGGTACTTATAGCCGAAACAGCTACGCCGTATATGGTGAGATCAGCGGCGATGCGTCGGATGCTTTCTCTTATCAAGCGGCACTCCGGTATGAAGACTATGACGACTTCGACTCAGAGGTGATAGGAAAAGTGGCCGGTATTTATAAGATCTCCGACGCAGTCGCTATCCGTGCATCGTTGGGTACTGGTTTCAGAGCCCCAACTCCGGGACAGCAGGGTACGACAAACGTGTCCACCCGTCTTCCAAATGGATTTCCAGTAGCAACCGGTCTCTTCCCCGCTGGTGGTTCTGTAGCGCAGGCGTTGGGTGCGTCCCCACTTGAGCCAGAGACTTCGACTCAGTACACCGTTGGATTGGTGTTGTCGGGTGAGCGTGCGTCAATCACGGTTGATGCGTATGTCATCAACCTCGACGATCGTTTCAACTCAGTCTCGACCCAGGATGTATCAACGGACCCAACTTCTGGAGCAGCTTACGCAAATTATCAAGCTCTCGAAGCAGCTGGTGTCGCAGGAGCGAACTCGATCGGCGGAGTTTTCTGGTTCACTAATGCGTTTGATACTTCGTCCACTGGTGTTGACGTCGTGGCTACAATGCCTTTCGACTTTGACAACTCCTCTGGTAAGTTGACAGCGTCGCTCAACTACAACAAGACCGAGTTTGAGTCTGAAGTTACGCAGTTCTTCAGTAATGAAGATAAATACGACTTCGTGAACAACACGCCAAACACCCGTTGGATTTTGACTTACAACCACTACGTGGGTGATCTTTCGCTCATGGGTCGTCTCAGCTACTTCGGTGAAGCGGATAACCAGAACGGTTCGGGCGCCAACCCAGATTTTCAGGTGTGGGATGCTGTCACCTTCCTAGATGTTGAAGCGTCATACCAGGTTACTGAGCAGATCAAGGTCATGATTGGTGGCAGAAACATCACTGATGAGTATCCTGACAAGGACGAACTTGGCGATGATTGTTGCGGTCGTCTGTATGACTCCGGATCTACTGTAGACTGGCAGGGTGCCTACTACTATGGCCGTGTAACGTTTGATTTCTAATCAAATGTGACCTTAGCTTTAGAAAAAGGGCAGTCTTAACTGCCCTTTTTTTTGCCCGCTGGAAACAAACTGATAGAGTGCGGTAGCTGATGATGTGCTTCGGGGCCGTGATGCGGGAGATTGCTTTTAGATTGCCTAAGCCGATGATTCGATTTTGTAAATTGCGATTTGAAGAAGGCTCTTATCTGATCCGTGGGGCTAATAGCCTGTCGCGACTATTCATGGCGTGCCTACTGATTTCCGCTGGCTTCGGGACCGTAGCAAGCGGCGAGACTGATCCACAGTTTGCGGGTGACGAGCCGCTTTTGATTAAAGCAGTGGTGGTGACTATGTTTGAGCATGGTGCTCCAACCGGTGATCGCCCTGGAGAAATGCAGCTGTGGATTGAGCGATATCCCTTTTCTCAAATTCTTACCTTTGAGGGAGGCGTGCGTCCGCTCTGGTACAGTTCGGACGGTGTCTTATTGATTTGCACTGGAGGCGGGATTGCTAACGCGACAGCCTCTATTTTGGCGCTTGGCGTCGACGCCAGGTTTGACTTGAGTGAGGCATATTGGGTCATTGCCGGCATTGCGGGTGGTGATCCGTTGGATGTCAGTCTAGGCTCGGCAGTGTGGGCTAGGCGGGTTGTGGATGGTGATCTCGCTTACGAAATCGATGCGCGTGAAATTCCAGACGATTGGCCTTATGGGCTGTTGCCGCTAGGAGCAACGAGACCGGTGCGGCCAGGGGAGCCCATCGGTGATGGGTGGTCAGTGGACACGGTATCGTTCCAATTGAATGAAGTGCTTGTCACTCGCATCTATGAAGCCACTAAGGATATTCGTTTGCCGGTTAGCGAAAGTGCAGAGAAGCAGGGAGCGCTCTACATAGGGTATCCGCGCGCGCAAGAAATACCTCGCGTGCGCTTGGGAGAAACCTTAGCTGCGAGCACTTATTGGCATGGCGAGAAACTGAACGAGTGGGCGAACGATTGGGTTGTCGTGCAAAGCGACGCCAACAAAAACTTTATGACATCCAACATGGAAGATTCTGGAACGCTGACCGCCATTCGCCGGTTAGACCAGATGAGACTTGCTGATCTCGATCGGGTTTTGGTCTTGCGGACGGTAAGTAACTTCACCATGCCACCGCCGGGAAAGAGCGCAGCATGGAGCGCAACGAGCCCTTATCCTGATGCTGGGATGCAAGCGATTGAGGCTGCCTACATCGTGGGGAGCGCGGCAGTCAAAACCCTTCTTCAAGACTGGGCTGATAAAGAGGCCGATAGGTCTCGCTAGCGTTCAAAGCCGTGAGCGTTTGAGTAATGCGCTCGAGGCGCTGTCGTGGTCAAAGGCTAACCGCTCGATGTCGATAGTATTGAGTTGATAGTCCTTCACAACCCAGTTGCCGCCCACCATGACGTGCTTCGCGCGATGAGCCCCACTGAGAACAACCGCGGAAAGCGGATCCTCAGCTCCAGAAAAACGCAGCTCATCTAAGCTGAAGAACGCCAGATCGGCTTCGTAACCCGGGGCAATCTGACCGATGTCGTCTCGATGGATCAGTTTCGCGCCACCAACAGTTCCCCAGTGAAGCGCGCGTTCGGGCGTAATCGCTTCTGGGGGTGAGGTTAGTCTTTGGATAAGCAGTGCCTGTCGAACTTCTTGCATTAGATTTGAACTGTCGGCCGAGGCCGACCCATCAACTCCAAGGCCGACCGGCACTCGAGCGGTCTCAAGGTCCATGACGGGGCAAATCCCAGACCCAAGAATCATATTTGAGGACGGGCAATGGCTTACGCCGATATTGGCTTCCCCAAGTCGTTTGATTTCAGAGGGTGAGAAATGAATACCATGGGCCAGCCAGCCAGGCGCGTCCAGCCAGCCAAGGCGCTCGATGTAGTCGAGCGGTCGTTCTCCATACCTTTCGATACAAAAAGCGTTCTCGTCCTCGGTCTCCGCAAGATGGGTATGGAGCAGGACACCCTCTTTTTTAGCCATCGCTGCCGTGTCACGCATCAACGTTTCGCTGACAGAAAAGGGCGAGCAGGGCGCGAGAGCGATTTGTGTCTTAGTACCGGGCTGGGGATTGTGCCACTTGCTAATCAGTGTCTCTGACTGATGCAGGACGTCTTCATCAACTTGAATAACGCTGTCGGGCGGGAGGCCCCCATCCGATGCGCCGAGGCTCATCGATCCCCTGCAAATGACTGTGCGGATGCCTGAGGCTTCGGCCGCGTCACATTGGATGGAGAAGGGGTCGGGAATATTTGTCGACACAATGTAATGATGGTCGACTGCCGTTGTGCACCCGGAGAGTAATAGTTCTGCGCATGCCAATTGTGTGCTGAGGCGGATGTCATCTTCGGTCAGCTGCGCCCAAATCGGATAGAGGGAGGTGAGCCAGGGAAATAGCGGTTTGTTGATGGCTGCCAGCACGGACCGAGTCAGCGTCTGGTAGAAGTGATGGTGGGTGTTTATTAGACCAGGCAGGATGACCAAGCCTGATGCGTCCATGATTGCATCATAAGATTGAGGCTCTTCATCGAGCAGTAATTGGATTTGACTCCCCTCAATTAGGAGTCCGTGAGTAGGAGAGGGCAGGTCATTGCCGGTCCAAACGGTCAGCGGGTTTTTGATCCAAATTTTCATTAATGCCTCTGATCTATGATGCCAAGGCTGTTGCAAATAAATTCGTGTAGGAACATGCTCGTATCGGTGGCTAGCTCAGCATCGAATTCCTGCCGGTTCATTAGCGTTAGTACCTGTGCTTGGAAATCGGCGTAATGTTGAGTCGCGGCCCAAATGAGAAAAATTAAGCGGGTAGGGTCGGTCCTGCGAATTTTTCCTTCCTCCATCCACTGCTCGAGTATGTTGATCTGCCGGCGAAACCATGGTTTTACCTGCTGGGTAAGATGTGCGTCTAGATGAGGCGCACCTTGTATGATCTCCTGAGCAAAGAGCTTCGAGGCCAATGGATCAGAGCGCACGGATGCTATTTTCGTGTCGATCAAGCGGCGAAAGAAAATCTCTGGCTCGGCGTCGATGGTTAGTTCTTCAAACCCTTCATCCCAAGCAGACAAGATCGTCTCAAGAACGCGCTGGTAG
>CAYTLI010000176.1:0-5765 GCA_964438455.1 uncultured Pseudohongiella sp. | reverse complement strand
AATCCGTGCTCTGTGGTGGTGATTCGGCCGTCACTGGTAGTCAGCAGGCCCTGGGAAGACAGGTATTCTACCTTTTTTCCAATATGCGAAAAAGTGACACCAGTCCGCTTCTCGAAGTCTTGTTTGGTAAAGCCTTCTTTCAGCCGCAGTGCATTCATCAGGAACTCAAAGGGTCTCTCCTCAATAGAAACCCGCTGCTGTTCCGCACAGCGATTGATGTCGGCAGCCATATAGGCTTCCGGCTGCTTGCGCTTGCGATTCCTGGTGACGCCCTTTGCCGGCAAACATGTGTACTTGCCATGGGCTCCCGCACCGACGCCAAGATAATCCCCGAAGCGCCAGTAGTTCAGGTTATGCCGGGACTCGAGGCCGGGTTTGGCATAGGCAGACACTTCGTAGCGATGAAGACCTGCGTCTTCGAGCAATTGCATGCCATTCTCCTGCAGGCTCCCAATTGTCGAATCGTCAGGCAGTACAGGAGGGCGGCTGTGAAATTCTGTATTGGGTTCTATGGTCAGCTGATACCAGGACAGGTGCGTGGGGGAAAACCCGACCGCCCGTTCAAGATCTCTTAGCCCGTCGTCGACACTTTGTTGTATCAGGCCATGCATCAGGTCAAGATTGAAATTATCGAATCCCGCTTTCCTGCAGGCTTCAACTGCGGCCATCGCCTCCCGGCCATCGTGCACTCTGCCCAGGCTCTTCAGTTTGTCATCCTGAAAACTTTGAATGCCAATTGAGAGGCGATTGACCCCGGCTTTGCGATAGTCAGCAAATCGCGTCGCTTCGGCTGCACCGGGATTGGCTTCCAGTGTGATTTCGATATCCTCATTAAAACCGATTGTCTTTTCAGCGGCAGACAACATGTCTGCGATGGCGCTGGCGCTGAACAAGCTCGGCGTTCCGCCACCAATAAAAACTGAATCCAGTTTGCGATCATCATCTTCATCACGGGAGTCGGCTTCATGATGCAGATCGTCAATCAAAGCGGCGACATACCCGGCTTCCGGCAGCGTTGTCCTTTGTTGATGAGAATTGAAATCGCAATAAGGGCACTTGCGAATGCACCAGGGGATGTGCACGTAGAGGCTTAGGGGAGGGCGTTCCAGCATTCCTGAAATTTTCGCAGGGCCTGGCCGCGATGGCTCAGTGAATTTTTAATATCGGCAGGAAGTTCCGCCGATGCACAATCGTGGGTGGGCACATAGAACAGGGGATCATAGCCGAAACCGTTCGCGCCGGACTCTTCGAACAGTATCCGACCCTCCCAGGTGCCCTGGCAGATCAATGGCATGGGATCTTTCTCGTGGCGCAGGAAAACAATCACACACTGGAATCGCGCCGTCCGGTCAGCTTCAGCAACCTGTTCCAGTTCAGCCAATAACCTGGCGTTGTTTGCCGCATCGGCCTCATCCCCTTGCACGCCGGCATACCTGGCCGAATAGATTCCTGGCTCACCATTCAGCGCATCGACCTCAATACCAGAATCGTCAGCGATCGCAGGCAGGCCCGTTTCCTTGCAGGCATGACGCGCCTTGATCAGCGCATTCTCCACGAAACTCAGGCCGGTCTCTGCTACTTCACTGACCTGGAACTCCGACTGCGGTACCAGTTCGATTTCGCTGAGACTCAGTATTGCTGCCAGTTCTTTCAGCTTACCTTTATTGCCACTTGCGAGTACTACTCGTGACACTGCTTCATCCGCCTCTGCCATGACTACTTTTTCGCCACGTGATAGATGGCAATTTCACCGAGCAGGTTAGGCCAGGCCCGCATCGCCCAGCTGCCCTGGTGCTGTGAGTCGACAACCGTGCGTGCGAGCACCTCGATGTGCATCTCTTCGCAGAGATTATCGAAATCCTTCACCGTGCAGAAATGGATATTGGGCGTGTCATACCACTGGTGTGGCATGAACTTGCTGACTGGCATGCGGCCGCGGCTGGCCAGGTAAAGCCGACTCTTCCAGTTACCGAAGTTTGGAAAAGTTACGATGCCCCTGTTGCCGATCCGCAACATTTCTTCCACCAGCAGGTGAGGATTACTCAATGCCTGTAGCGTCTGGGCAAGCAGTACGGTATCGAAACTATTGGATTCGAAATTGTTCAGGCCTTCATCGATATTCTGTTCGATTACGTTGACGCCATTACTAATGCAGCGCTCGATGTTGTCGCCGTCAATCTCGAGGCCGATAGATGTTACTCCCTTGGTCTCGTTGAGATAATGCAACAGGCTGCCATCACCACACCCAAGGTCGAGTACGCGGCTGCCCGGCTCTATCCACTGCTGGATGATTTCAAGATCAGGACGCATCGCCACACAGCTCCCCGTGGATGCGATTCAGATAAGCGCCGAAGGCATTCACATAACGCGGCACCGGCAGCAGGAAGGCATCGTGTCCTTCATCGGCATCCACCTCCAGGTAGGTGACCTCCCTTTTTGCGCGCAACAGGTCATTCACCAATTCGCGAGAACGTTCGGGAGGGAAGCGCCAATCGGTGCTGAATGAAATCAGCAGGAACTTGCAGTCACTGTTGGCAAAAGCCTTGCTGAGATCTCCATCGTAATCTACCGAGGGATCGAAATAGTCCAGTGCCTTGGTCATCAGCAGATAGGTGTTGGCATCGAAGTTTTCCGAGAAGCGTTCGCCCTGGTAGTGCAGGTAGCTCTCCACCTGGAAATCCACGTTGAAGCCAAAACTCAGTTTACCGGAGCGCAGGTCACGGCCGAAGTTGGAACCGCTGCTTTCGAAATCGCCAACCGCCTTGCCAAATTTCGAACGCATGGCGCTGTCCGATAGGTAAGTGATGTGCCCGACCATGCGCGCGAGCATCAGGCCCTGCTTGGGCGATGTCTCTTTCTCAAGGTAGCGACCCTCATGAAAATTGGGATCGCTGACAATGGAATGGCGGGCCACTTCGTTAAAAGCAATGTTTTGCGCAGACAGCTTGGGCGCTGCAGCAATACAAATCGCATGATGCAGTCTTTCGGGATAACTGATCGACCAGCGCAGTACCTGCATGCCACCGAGGCTGCCGCCTACCACTGCTGCCCATTTCGGTATGCCCAGACGGTCCATGAGCATTACCTGGCTGTTCACCCAATCCCGTACCGTAACCACGGGAAAATCAGGCCCAAAATACTTGCCGGTCTGAGGGTTGATAGTGGTGGGGCCGCTACTGCCCGCGCAACCGCCAAGGTTATTGAGCGAAACAACAAAGAATTTGTTGGTATCAATTGCCTTGCCCGGACCAATGCAGGCATCCCACCAGCCTGGTTTCTTGTCCGCCTCACTGTTGTAACCGGCGGCATGATGATCGCCACTCAATGCATGGCAGATAAGAATCGCATTGCTCTTGTCTGCATTGAGTTCACCATAAGTTTCCACCATGAGATCGAAACCTTGCAGCACTTTTCCACTGCGCAGGGTCAACTCCTCTTCAAAGTGAAAGAGTTCGGGGCTGACAAGGCCAACGGAATCTTGTGGAAAAGAATTACTCATCTCTGTTCTGGAACATCAGAGTCATAAGAATCTTAATGTTCGTAATCCTGGCTGGTCGTTCTAGATGCCAATTACAACAGTGGCGATTTGCTGACTGATGTTGAATGACTGAAGCAGCAGGTTCTGTATCAGTCTGATGGCGATGAAAATAAAGATAGGAGAAAAATCCAGACCACCCATTGGTGGTACCACCTTGCGAATTGGAGCCATCACCGGCTCAGTCAATTGCCATATCAATTGTAATATGGGGTGTGGATTCATATTGCCCGAGAACAACATGACAAAAGACATGATGATCGATGCAATTATGGCGTAGTAGTAGATATTTATAATGAAGTAAAGCACGCCTACAAAAGCATAGGTGACAACGAAGCCAATCGATGGGATTGAGCCGCCGTAGAGAAGTATCATCACGCATATGGCAATTCCTTCGAACACCAACGCCAGTACAAGAGTTGAGAAGTCCACACCTTTGTAGCCAGGTATAAATCCCCGTAACAGTCGCACCATGGGATCAGTAACGCGCACTACCGCCTGCGAAACAGGATTATAAAAATCGGCTCGAGCTATCTGCAGCAGGAATCGCAGCAATATTGCCAGGAGATACAAACCTCCAAGTGCATTGACGATCAGCGCAATTGAACTACCAACAACTCCCATCAGATATTCACCGTTTCAATTTCAATCATCACCAAAATCTCTGGCCAACTCTTCGGAGCGATCTCTCGCGGCCGTGAGTGCTTTTTGCACAAGTTCTCTGAGTCCGCCGTTTTCAAATTCTCGCAGGGCCCGTTCAGTCGTACCACCGGGAGAAGACACCTTCTTGCGCAGTTCGGCCACGTCGTCTTCGCTCTGCAATGCGAGCTCCGCTGCACCCAGGGCGGTCTGAATGCTCAACTGCTCAGCAGTCTCTTTATCGAGACCGAGATCTGCCGCCGCTTCCTGCATCGCCTCCATGAACAGGAAGAAGTAAGCAGGGCCGCTGCCGGATACTGCAGTGACAGCATCAATAGCGCTCTCGGAATTAACCCAAACGATGCTGCCAACCGCGCTCATTAACTGGCTCGCATGTTCTTTCTGCTGCTCGCTTGTGAGCTCATTGGCGAAGAGCCCGGTCGCACCCTTACCAACCAATGCGGGTGTATTTGGCATACAACGAACGATTGCTGCCTTTTCGCCCAGCCAGTTCTGTAGCGAGCCCAGTGGAATACCCGCTGCAATTGAAACCAGCAGCGGAGTACTATCTGCCAGCTCGATTTCCGTGCATACAGACTTCATGACCTGAGGTTTCACCGCCAGGACGATGACATCTGCTTCCTCTGCGATGGCCTGATTGCTGCTAATGAGCACACCACATTCCGTATGCAGAGTCTGCAACTTCTCTTCATCGATATCCGCGATCAGTATGCTGTCGGCAGAGGTCCCATTTGCCAGCAAGCCTCGAATCAAGCTGCTGGTCATATTGCCTGCGCCGATAAAGCCTAGTTTGACGCTTTCCAAGTTTTTCTCCCTGGGACTAAATCCAGAATTTTGCGCTGCGGAAGTGACTAAACTGGAGATGGCCCAAATATTTGCAGCGCTATTCTAGCGCAATAGCCGTATTGCAGATAAGGGCAAATACGTTGAGATTAGGCAGGGCGGGGCCCGAACAGCGCGGTACCCAACCTCACCATGGTCGCGCCCTCGGCAATGGCCGCAATATAGTCATTGCTCATTCCCATGGATAGGGTGTCCATGCTCGTGTAGGTGTCAGCCAGCTTTCGGTAGAGCGTTGCCAGTTCACGAAAACATTGTCGCTGCAGTTCAAAATCCGTCTCCGGTGCGGGAATAGCCATCAGCCCGCGGAGGCGGAGTCTCGGAAGTTTTGAAACCGCCTCACACAGGGCAACACAATTATCCAATTCAACACCGGACTTGCTCTCTTCCTGGGACAGATTGACCTGCACGCATATATTCAGGGGATCCATGTCTTCCGGGCGCTGATCATTAAGGCGAATGGCGATCTTCTCCCGATCGACACTCTGCACCCAGTCAAAGTTCTCCGCGATGCCGCGCGTCTTGTTGGACTGGATTGGGCCGATGAAATGCCAGTTCAGCGAAAGGTCACCCAGGGTAGCTTGCTTCTCCAGGGCTTCCTGAAGATAGTTTTCACCATAGTTCCTCACGCCTAATGCGGCAAGATCGCGAATCTTGTCAGCACTGTGTCGCTTGCTCACGGCCAGGAGCGCAACCGCGTCGGGTTCGCGGCCGAATTTTCGCTCAAGGC
>CAYTLI010000175.1:3201-5768 GCA_964438455.1 uncultured Pseudohongiella sp. | reverse complement strand
AAGAGATTGTCTTTTGTCGAATCTCATTGAAAAGCTGAAGAAAATCGTCGGCCCGGCAGGTTTCCGCGAAGGTGACGATGTTGATACCAGGTACTTCAAAGACTGGATGGCAGCCCGGAATATTGCGCCTTCTTTGCTGTTGAGACCAGAAAATACTGAACAGGTTGCACAAATTCTCGCCGCCTGTAACCAGGTGGGTCAGCCCATCGCTCCCCAGGGCGGAATGACCGGCCTGGTCTCAGCCGCCGCTCCCATGGCCGGGGAAATCGCGCTCAGCTTCGATCGGATGAAAAGAGTCCTCGAGATCGACCCGCTCACTGCGACCATGACGGTAGAAGCAGGTGTGGAGTTACAGACTATCCAGGAACTGGCGGATGCCAATGGCCTGTTGTTCCCTCTGGATCTCGGTGCCCGTGGCAGTTGTACCATCGGCGGCAATCTCTCAACCAATGCCGGGGGTAATCGTGTCATTCGCTATGGCATGACCCGGGACCTGGTACTGGCTATAGAAGCGGTGCTGGCAGATGGCACGGTTATCGACGGTATTCACAAGCTGCGCAAGAACAACACCGGCTATGACCTGAAGCAATTGTTTATCGGCAGCGAGGGTACCCTGGGTGTCATTACCAAAGCTGTGCTTAAGCTATCAGCAAAACCCAACAGCCAGTCAGTGGCTTTCTGCGGTATGGAGAGTTTTGACAAGGTTACCGAGTTGTTGGTGCACTGTCAGGCCAGGCTCGGCGCAAATCTCTCTGCCTTCGAAGTTATCTGGAACAACACCTACAAGCTGATCGATGAGAAAGTTCCCCACGTCAAGGTGCCATTAGCCGATTCTTTTCCTTTCTATGTATTGGTGGAGAGCATGGGCGCCAATGCGGAGCGCGATTCTGAACTCTTTCTCAGTGCACTGGAGAAAGCGAGCGAAGAGCAAATTGTTGCCGACGTGGTGGTTGCGGATACTGATAACAAGATCAGCAACCTGTGGGCAGTCAGGGATGGTGCGGCCGAGGTTATGGGTGTTGGCTATATGCATGCTTATGATGTCAGCCTGGATATCTCCGACATGGGTTACTTCGGTGATGAAGTTGAAAAACGCTTGCGACGGAAGTGGCCTGAAGCGGTACTGGGACTGTTTGGTCATATTGGTGATGGCAATGTGCACATCATCATCAACGTCGGGCCAGACACCAAAAAACTGCACCTGGAAATCGATGAGGTGATTTACACCCTGATCCAGGAATTACATGGCTCTATTTCTGCTGAACACGGAATCGGTACCATGAAGAAGCAATTTCTACCCTATAGCAAAAGTGATGAAGAAATTGCATTGATGAAAGCATTGAAACAGACACTGGATCCAAAAGGCATATTGAATCCGGGAAGAATTTTTTGAGATTGAACTACACGTCAGGAGAGAACAATGACTAATAATCTGCAGGGAAAGAATGTGGTTGTGATTGGCGGTACCGCCGGAATAGGGCTTGCCACGGCAGTTGCAGCCAGTGAGATGGGTGCAAACGTCTGGGCCGCGGGGCGTTCCCAGGCTCATATAGACAAGGCCACAGAGATCGCAGATGGCAAGTTCCAGGTGCGCAAGGCGGATACCCACGATGCCGAAGCGTTGGACAAGATTTTCCGCGAGATGGGCAGCATTGATCACCTGGTTTCCGCGGCGGTGGGCGGGGAGCGCACACTCAAGCCATTCCTGGAACAGACTCAGGAACAGTTCCAGGCCGCATACGACAAGCTCTGGGGTTATTGCAATGTGGTCAGAGTTGGGGCGCCATACCTGGAAGACGATGGGGCGATAACCCTGGTCAGTGGTTCTCCGGCCCGCAAGATCAAACCAGCCCAGTCACCGTTGAGTTGCGTAGGCGCTTCAGTGGAGAACCTGGTGCGTTGCCTTGCGGTAGAGATGGCACCGATAAGAGTTAATGTGGTTTCGCCTGGGTCTATCGCGACGGCGATGTTCGATCATTTTGGCGATGAAAAAGAAGAGAAAATGAAGGGCATGACAGCGACGCATCTGATCAAGCGTGCGGGGACTTCGGAAGAGGTGGCGGAAGGATTGATTTTCGTTATGAACAATTCTTTTGTTACCGGTACTACTGTGGATGTCGATGGCGGTCGAATCCTTAGTTAGTCAGGTCGACGTAGAACGAGAGCTATTGCAGAATTTGAGTTGGAGTGAATTGTGGTTGAGGTAGTAGAGAAGTTGGCGAGTGATCCGGCAATGAGTCTGATCGATGCGATCTATGCGCGCAGGTCGGTGCGCGGTTATCTGGATAAGGAAGTGCCGCAGGAGACCCTGGACAGGATATTCGAGATTGCGCAGCAGGCGCCTTCGAATTGCAATGTGCAGCCATGGAAAGTCTATGTTGCCTCGGGCGAGTTGAAGGAGCGGCTTAAAAAGCAGATGGTTGAGAATACAGCCAATGGCGTGAAACCAAACCCTGACTATGAGTATCGTGGCGACTTTGTCGATGAGTACAGAACCCGCCAGGTAGAATGTGCTGTGGCCCTGTATTCGAAGATGGGTATAGAGCGCGGGGACAAGGAAGGTCGCA